>JBILYO010000114.1:0-6823 GCA_044377685.1 Polynucleobacter sp.
TGTATACAACTGGCTCAGCAACCGCCTCATTTACCTTTTCAAAGGTATAGACCCCTTCTTGAATCAGAACATCGCTCACTTCTAGGCCCTCCTTCACCACGCTCATCTTGTTGCGGTCTTTACGATTCAGGTCTTTTAGTTGCGAAGGATCATTAACCACCATGATGCCCATGCCATAGGTTCCGGCATCGGCCTTGACTACAACATAAGGCTTATCCTTAATTCCATACTCACGATATTTCTTAGCGGTCTTCTTTAAGATTTGCTCGACTGCAGCCTGAAGCTCATCCTCGCCCTTACGCTCATGAAAATCTACATTTGAGCAATGGGTGAAGTAAGGATTAATCATCCATGGATCAATATCGACTACCTTGGCAAACTTCTTAGCGACTTCTTCATAAGCAGAAAAGTGATTAGACTTACGGCGCATATGCCAGCCAGCGTGCAATCCTGGTAATAAATATTGCTCATGAATATTTTCCAAAATAGGAGGAATGCCTGCAGATAAATCGTTATTCAACAAAATAGAGCAAGGATCAAAATCTTTTAATCCTAAACGCTGCTTTTTCAAACCGAGACGGGATAAAGGCTCTAGCAATAATCGATTGCCTTCAGGCAATTCAATCCATGTAGGCTTTTTGATTTCCTCAGAAAAAGTACCAAGGCGAACATTCAAACCGGCTTGACGCAAGATTGAAGCCAAGCGCGCAATATTTTGTAAATAAAAAGTATTACGGGTATGGCGCTCAGGTATCAGTAATAAATTTTTTGCCTCGGGACAAATCTTCTCAATTGCCGCCATTGCTGCTTGCACAGCTAAAGGTAGCATTTGGGGAGAAAGATTGTTAAAGCCCCCGGGGAATAAATTAGTGTCTACAGGGGCTAGCTTAAATCCAGAATTTCGGAGGTCAACCGAGCAATAAAAGGGCGGGGTGTGCTCTTGCCATTCCAGCCGAAACCAGCGTTCGATTGTGGGGGTTGCTTCTAGTACCTTGGACTCTAACTCGAGCAAGGGGCCACTAAGGGCAGTGATGAGATGTGGGACCATTTCACCATTGTAAGATTATTAAAAGAAAGACGCGGGATCCAGGGATCCCGCGCTAGAAACCAGGCAGCTTAATAAAGCCGCCTAGTGAGGGGTAAATCGGCTAATTAAGACTCGTATGCAGACTCACCGTGTGAGCTGATATCCAAGCCTTCGCGCTCATCATCTTCCTTAACCCGCAAACCAATCACCATATCGATCAATTTGAAGGCAATGAAGGAAACTACGCCAGACCAGATCAAGGTAGTGATAACGCCTTGAGCCTGGATCCATAATTGGCCGCCCATAGAGTACTCAGGGTTGGCTGCATTGCTTACGTAATCCCAGATACCTGTCCCACCCAAAGCTGGATCTGCAAATACGCCGGTCAATAGCGCACCTAAAATGCCGCCTACGCCGTGGACGCCAAAGACGTCCAAGCTGTCGTCTGAGCCCAAAATTCTCTTGAGACCAGAAACACCCCATAGGCAAATGACGCCGGCCGCAGCACCAATAACAAGGGCGCCCATTGGACCAACAAAACCAGCAGCAGGAGTAATTGCAACCAAGCCTGCTACGCAACCTGATGCTGCACCCAACATAGATGGCTTGCCCTTCAATACCCATTCTGCAAATGACCAACCTAAAACAGCAGCTGAAGTTGCGAGAAGAGTGTTGACGAATGCCAAGGCAGCACTACCGTTTGCCTCGAGAGCAGAGCCGGCATTGAAACCAAACCAACCAAACCACAAGAGTGATGCACCAATCATGACAAAGACAAGGTTGTGTGGCTTCATCGCTTCTTTACCATAGCCAACCCGCTTACCAACAACATAAGAGCCAACTAAACCAGCGATCGCTGCGTTGATGTGCACAACGGTACCGCCAGCAAAGTCGAGTACGCCCTTCTGCCATAACCATCCAGCACGAGCAGTAATTGCATCAAGGGATGCGGCATCTTTGATGTCATCAGGACCAGGCCAGAACCAAACCATATGAGCAATTGGTAAGTAGCTAAATGTAAACCACAAAATAATGAATAACAAAATTGCAGAAAATTTAGCGCGCTCAGCAAATGAGCCAATAATTAAGCAACAAGTAATCGTAGCAAATGCAGCCTGGAATGCCATAAAGACATATTCAGGAATCACAACACCTTTACTGAAGGTTGCTGCTACTGAATCCGGTGTAATACCTGCCAAGAACAATCGATCAAGACCTCCAATGAATGCCCCTCCTTCAGTGAATGCAAAGCTATAACCGTATATCGACCAAAGCACTGTAATCAAAGAAAAGACGACCATACATTGAACTAGCACTGATAAGATATTTTTGCTACGCGTTAAACCGCCATAGAACAAAGCCAAACCAGGTAGTGTCATCAAAATGACCAAAGCTGTACAAACTAATAGCCAAGCAGTGTCAGCTTTATTAGCAACTGCTGCAGGCGCTGCAGGAGCGGCGGCGGCCGTAGCTGCTGCTGGGGCAGTAACAGCTGACTTTGCATCATCTGCTGCAAAAGCTGGTGAAGTGATCATCACGCTGGTTGAGCCAATAGCCAAGGCCATCGCTCCACCAGCAAGGAGTTGTTTCATCCAAGTTAACATTTTGAACCTCTCTTTAAAGTGCTGACGCACCGGTTTCACCGGTACGAATACGAATGACGTGCTCAATTGATGAGACAAAAATCTTGCCATCACCAATCTTGCCTGTACGCGCAGATTTTTCAATTGCTTCAATCGCACGCTCTAAAATGCCATCTTCAACAGCAGCTTCAATTTTTACTTTAGGTAAAAAATCAACAACATACTCAGCACCGCGATACAACTCGGTATGCCCTTTTTGACGACCAAAACCTTTAACTTCAGTGACGGTAATGCCCGAAACCCCCACTTCCGAGAGAGCTTCGCGCACTTCGTCAAGCTTGAATGGCTTGATGATTGCGGTAATTAATTTCATACGTTTCTCCGTTCAGAGGTGGAAATTAGAAAGTTTTGGTGAGTGAAATTAAACCTGTAGCGCCGCCCAAGTTTTTGCCTGATGGACTGACATATGCATAGCTACCACCAACAGTTTTTGCATTGGTATCAACGTATGAGATAGCACCAGATAAACCACCGCCAAAGTCCTTAGTTACACCAATCTTCCAATCTGTATAGCTATAAAGACTTGAGTTTGAAGTTGAACTACCGTTTGGAGTTCCAGCAATGTACTGATATCCAACGTGTGCATTCAGTGTTAAGCCCCAAATTCCAGTATCGTAATTAAGAGTTAGATCTGGATAGTAAGAGCCGCTAGAGTTTGCAAATCCGAAAGTATTTGTTGCTGAATAGGAAAACTTAGCAAAGCCAGTTACAGGACCAAAAGTAAAGTTTTGAGCTGCGTAGATCTCAGTTGTATTTGGATTGGTTGCACTGCTTGGCAAGCCTGAAGTTGGATAGTAGTACTGCAATACTCCGAGGTCAGATGCAAACCCTGCGCCGATCAACTCTTTCTTAATACCTGCATAGAAATCCATCTCAATTGGAGCGGAAACATTATTAGCGCCACCTTGACTTGCTGCATCAGAGATCCAGCTAATGGAGCTGTTCCAGTTGCCGATGTAGAAACCACTTTCATGAGCATAATCAAAACCGCCTTGAATGGCTGGCTTAAAGTTTGATTGAGAAATACCACGATAGCGGTAATCATTAATCACTGTAACGTTTGCAGTAATTGGGCTGACTTCAGGGGCCTCTGGAGCGGCCGCTGGTGCAGTTTGCGCAAAGGCTGCTGAAGCGAACATGCCAGATGCTGCGAGAGCTATGGCTGATTTGTGTAGTGTTTTCATTTGTAACTCCTTGCTGTTTTGAAATAAAAGGGGTGAATGCTCAATGCATGAAGTGATCATGAAGGTCGGGACATGGTGAATTTCTGTGTAATTCCCCTTATTGATGCTGATGCACCTATTTGGTGCTTATTATTGCCCCATGAATGTGAATCTTTAGTCTTTTTCCCCATTTTTAGCTGATTCACCCCTCTTTTTCTTGTCCAACATAAAATATCAGATGTATCTTTTATGCACCTTCACACAGAAATGCGGAACCCCATCATGCAAAAACCAGGCCAAATCCTCGAGCAAATTCAGCGTATCGCAAACGATATGCAAAATAAGGTTGGGGATGCCATCCGCAACTCGCCTGCTCAAGAAATTGAGAAAAATGTGCGCGCCATGATGAACCAAGGATTTCAGAAGATGGACTTGGTAACCCGAGAAGAATTCGAATTGCAATCAAAGGTGCTGGCAAAAACGAGGGAAAAATTAGAAGCCCTTGAGGCTAAAGTAGCGGCCCTTGAAAAGGCCAGTTAATTTTTAGACTTTATTCTGGATAGAACTCATCAAAAAAATTTGCATAGTCTTCTTTTGATAAGAAAGTTTTTGCATTATTTGGTATAGCCTTGGTATGTAATACCGATATTTGATAAACCCAAACACTTCCATCTGCAGCAACTCGAGTGATCCACCGAACACGCATCCACTGCTCATTTGTTCCATTAGATTTGAATTGAATTAAATAATCTTTACTAGCCTGCTTTTGTCGTGCGCTAGTTTGATAAACAACATCTTCAATCATTACCTGGCCACCGGTATCTTTTGCCCTAGTTAATAAATTAGCCTGTAATTGTGATAATAATTTTGGGAGCAATGCAGATTGGGTAATGGGTAATTGAGTGGCGCTAATGGAGTAAATATCATCTTCGATTTTTAAGGCCTCAAGCGTTTGTAGCAACTCTTGATCTTGATAAGCAATACGTCTCTGAATTTTCTCTGGCTTACCTGGAAAAAGAGCCGTATATCTCTCTTGCGGAGACTGAACAACGCGCCAATCTAATTTAGGACTACAAGCAGCCAGAAAAAAAATGGCTACAAAGGAAACGGAGCAGCCTTGTAAAGTTTTTTTAAAGAATGCCGGCGTCATGTGCCTGTTGATCAGCATGATAACTAGAGCGAACCATTGCCCCTACAGCAGCATGGGAGAAGCCCATTGCGTATGCCTCTTCCTCGAAATGCTTAAAAACGTCTGGGTGAACATAACGCCGAACAGGCAAGTGATGGCCAGAAGGTGCAAGGTACTGTCCGATGGTAAGCATGTCGATATTGTGCTCACGCATATCGCGCATGACTTCTAATATTTCTTGATCAGTTTCACCAAGCCCCACCATCAATCCACTTTTTGTAGGAATCTTAGGGAAGCGCTCTTTGAAATCTTTCAATAATTTCAATGAATGTGCATAGTCTGCGCCTGGGCGTGCCTCTTTATATAAACGAGGAACCGTTTCAAGATTATGGTTCATGACATCTGGCAAGCCATTAGGTGCGTGCTCAGCAAAGACATTCAGCGCTTTATCTAAACGCCCTCGAAAATCTGGTACCAATACTTCAATACGAGTGCTAGGTGATGACGCACGTGACTGAGAGATGCAGTCAACGAAATGCATCGCACCACCATCGCGAAGATCATCACGATCAACGCTCGTAATCACAACGTAATTTAATTTCAGCGCAGCAATCGTTCGCGCTAAGTTGGCTGGTTCTTTTTCATCTAAAGGATCTGGTCTTCCGTGCCCCACATCACAAAAGGGGCAACGACGAGTGCATTTATCACCCATGATCATAAAAGTGGCTGTCCCCTTACCAAAGCACTCTCCGATATTGGGACAACTCGCTTCTTCACATACGGTGACCAATTCGTTTTCACGCAAAATCTTTTTGATTTCTGAAAAGCGAGAATTTACAGAGGCTGCCTTCACGCGAATCCAATCAGGCTTTTTGAGTATCTCCTCAAGTGGTACGATTTTGATCGGAATACGCGCCGTTTTTTCACTCGACTTTTGCTTACGTGTAGCGTCGTAAAGAAGGTCTTGACGAGCCTGAGTAGGGTTTTCTGTATCGGTCTTGTTTATGGTCATGGTGACATGAGTTGCTTTTGTAAATGCACCAAAAGCCTTTGGCTAATGATGTCTATATTGTCCTTGATCCCAAGGGTTTGCATATCAACTGTCTTTAAACCCTCATAACCACAAGGGTGGATCCGATCAAATGCCTCCAAATCAGTTGCCACATTCAACGCTAGGCCATGATAAGAGCAACTTTTAGTGACTTTAAGACCCAAAGCAGCCACCTTAGCACCAAACCATTCTTCAGCAACACCAGGCTGATTTGCAATATAGATTCCCGGCGCACCTTTGATTCTTTGTGCCTGCAAACCGTAATCCCCCAAAGTATCGATGACTGCTTGCTCAATGTGCGACACAAGCTCTTTAACAAAAAGTTTTAGGCGCTTGAGATCAAGCAAAAGATAAACCACGATTTGCCCAGGGCCATGATATGTAATCTCACCCCCACGATCGACTTGGATTAGTGGGATTTGCTGACTTGGGGAATGTAAATGACTAGCCTCGCCTGCAAGACCTAAAGTAAATACAGGTGGATGCTGCAATACCCAAACTTCATCAGGGGTATTGGCATCACGCTGTTTAGTAAAGGTACGCATTGCCTCATAAGTGGCTACATAATCTGCTAGCCCAAGATGCTTAACTAGGAATGGCATATGATTAGAATCAAAGAACGATGCTCACCAATGGATGTGTAGAAAGCGTTCTATACAACTCGTCTAACTGCTCACGACTGGTAGCGGTTATCGGCAAGGTGATTCCTAAATAATTTCCATCTTTAGAGGGTCGTTGCTCAACCTTACTTTCATCAAACGTCGGGTCAAACTGTTTTGCAATATGAATAATGGTTGGCAAATATTCAGG
>JBILYO010000082.1:0-9017 GCA_044377685.1 Polynucleobacter sp.
TGGTCGCAGTATGTATGTTGGTGAAGTCATCGAAATCGATCAAACGACTGGACGAGTCAAAATTGATGTCAAAAATCGCTTTGCAGTAGGCGATAAATTAGAAATCATTGAACCTGTTGGTAACCACGACATTACCCTTGAGGCAATGTGGAACACTAAAGGTGAATCAATCGACGTTGCGCCAGGTTCAGGTCACTTTGTGTGGATCGATCTCAAACCCAAAGGCGATAAAGTCTTTATTGCCCGCTACATCTAAAAATTTCTTCGCCTTGATGGGTTACTGAATCTAGGCGCTCAAAACATTACAATGATCATTCCACTTATTAAAGAGATGATCAAATCATGTTGCCTTGTATAGAACTCGAGACTTCCCCTAATCCTACTTGTTCAGTCATATGGCTACATGGACTAGGGGCTGATGGCAATGATTTCGTGCCCATTATTCCTGAGCTTCATTTACCAGCAAATCCTGCAATTCGCTTTGTTTTCCCAAGCGCACCCAGTATGCCGGTAACCGTTAATGGTGGCTATGTGATGCCAGCCTGGTATGACATCATCGGCAGAAATCTCATGGATCAAGAGGATGCCGAAGGAATCAAACGCTCTGCTGCCTCGATCATTGAGCTCATTGAGCGTGAAGTTCAGCGTGGTATCGATTATCGACATATTGTGCTAGCTGGTTTTTCACAAGGCTGTGCAATGGTCCTCTATATTGGATTGCGCTTACCTCATCAGTTGGCGGGTATCGTTGCACTATCTGGCTATTTACCCTTAGCATTATCTTTAAATCTAGAAAAGCATTCTGCCAATCAAAGTACGCCCATTTTTATGGCCCATGGCACTTTTGATCCTGTAGTGGCTTTAGACAGAGCACAAGCTTCACATTCCTTGTTAGCAAACTTGGGTTATCAGCTTGATTGGAATGAATATCCTATGGAGCACTCTGTCAATCATGAAGAGCTCAACGATATTTCACGCTTCCTTCAAGAAGTGTTGCCTAAAAACTAACTTGTATATTCGTTCTTGTCATGTGCGTTCAATATCTCACCACTGTCAATATCGACTGGGTTAAATCCCATTTTGATCTTGATCTTCCTGTCTCAATCTCGCATGATGTATTTCCCACTTACCCAGGACCGATTGTTCTTAAAAGCCATAGTACTGAACGCACAGCGCTTGGTATGGCACGCTTTGGATTGATTCCTTCATGGGCAAAAGATGAGAATTTCGGCAGAAAGACCTATAACGCTCGAGCTGAAACAGTCACTGAAAAACCTTCCTATAAAAAAGCGTGGGCTAAGCGCCATTACGCCCTCGCTTTAGCAGATGCTTTTTATGAGCCTAACTATGAATCCGGTAAAGCAGTTCGAACATCCATCAAGCAATTGAATGGAGAGCCTATGGCCATTGCCTCTATATGGGATACCTGGACCGACCCAGGAACAGGCGGGTTAATTGTCTCGTTCTCGATGCTCACTATTAGCGCAGATGCGCATCCTGTTATGAGACGTTTTCATAAACCTGAAGATGAGAAACGGACGGTAGTTCCATTAAAGCCAGAATTATTTCAGGACTGGTTAAATGCTACTCCCGAGACCGCTAAAGCTCTTCTGAGTCTCAACTCCATTCCTGAGCTGACTCTTTAGAAGCATCTATTTGAAATACCGCTTGATTATTGGGATTCTGAAGGCTAGCAGTATAAGAATAATGAAGCCATAAATACTGACAGTTTCAAGATCGTTTTTACCAGCCTTATGCCACCAGTAATGGGCTATTGCCGTACAAGCGATGATATAAATTAATCTATGTAATAGGTTCCAATTTTTTCCAAGCAAACGAACAGACCATTGATTAGAGGTCAAGGCCAAAGGAATCAGGAATACAAAACTAATAAAGCCCATCGTAATAAATGGTCGATCAATGACATCCTTGACCATTGCCTGGAGATCAAAATCTTGATCTAGCCAAATCCAGATTAGAAAATGGAGTAATGCATAGAAAAAGCAAAAAAGGCCAAACATTCGGCGTAGCTTGATCCAAATCGTCGACGCAGTGAGTAGGCGTAATGGGGCCATAGCCAAAGTAATGCACAAAAAGACTAAAGCCCAAGTTCCCGTAGAGCGTGTAATGAATTCAACTGGATTGGCGCCTAGCTCATCATGCATACCCAGCCATATCAGGCGTATGAGCGGCAGTAAGGAAAGAAAGAAAAAGCTAGTCTTGAGAAAATGCATACGCCATATTAGACGACTTGCTTTTAGATGGGTAGTGATGAGAAAGCCACCAGATAGCAGCTGAAATTGCATTCGCTACCGAAGGATCCACTACGTAAATCGTGGATCCAGCTATAAACACCCCAAATCAAACAGTTCTGCTATCGAATTATGGGTTAATTTGCTATCCTCAATACTCAATTAAGGATAAATATGACGAACGAAGATCAAACGCAAAACGACGAAGATTTTGATTATGGGTGCGAGTGCGCCATGACCTTACTGAATGAGCCTACTGAAGACCGCCTAAACGACCTCATTGATGAGCTCGATGAAGACGGCATGATTCCTACGGAAGTGGTTTATGGCTTACTAGCTACCATCCTCATGAGTATTAACGAAGAGGATCATGAGGGTGATGAGCACTAATCTCTAAAGCCAGGATATCCATTTTCGTAGCCATCTGAATATCCAATTGCGTGATTTGGCCCTCGGAATGGGTGCTTAAATTGACCGACACCTTATTCCAAGCATTTGACCAATCTGGATGGTGATCCAGCTCATTTGCATATTCGGCACACTGCTTCATAAATTCAAATGCTTGTATAAAGTCAGTAAATATAAATTCACGGGAAATCACTTGCTTTTCAGAATTGATCTTCCACAAAGGAATGGCTTCTTGAAAATTAAAGTCGGAGGGTAATAGGGGATATTTCATTTTTCCTCACTCTGAGATAGTTGTTTTAAATCATCTGGATAAAGCCAGCGCCATTGCCCTGGAGACAAATCTTCAGGCATTCTATAAGCGCCAATCTGACTTCGATGTAATTGCTCTACATGATTACCTACTGCAGCTATCATCCGCTTCACTTGGTGATAGCGCCCTTCTACGATCGTCATCGCCAAAACATTCTCTGACCGCTGTTCACAAGCTATCGCAAAGCATGGTTTGGGGTCATCCTCTAACACTACACCCTTCATTAAATGTTCAATTTGCTGTTCGGTAATCGGATTGGGGGTGGTAATGCGATATACCTTCCCTATGTTTTTCTTGGGCGTAGTCATTTTGTGGATAAATTGACCATCATCTGAGATCAAAAGTAATCCCGTGGTGTCATAGTCAAGACGCCCAACGCATTGCACACCTCGTTCTACAAATGGACTCGGTAGCAAACTATAAACACTGGGGTGATGAGTCGTTTTATGGGAACACTCGTAATTGGCGGGCTTATTAAAGACGATATAGGCCTTCTCATGGAACTCCCAATCCTTACCTTCTACATTGAGTACTAGACCATCCGTTGCAATACGCTCATCTGGATTGTCCGTGATAACACCATTGACCTTCACCAGCTCTGCATAGACCAGATCAGCACAATACCGTCGTGTACCAAAGCCTTGACTAAAGAGTATTTTCTCGAGGGAAATTGGTTTTGCCATATATGCTGCAGAGGATACTACAGAGAAGTTTTACTCGAATGGATACGATTCCAATCCTAAAGCTTCTGTGAAGCCAAACTAGCTAAGGTCGATCCTTAGAGCCCTCAATTTCGGTTAATATCCATTCCTTGAATTTTCTAGAATGAATATTCTGCTGGGTATTTGCTGGCATCACTAGATAATAAGTATTGTCACCACAATCGTGGCTCTGCATTACCGGTCTTACCAACTTACCTGATTCAATATCGTCCCTTACTAAAAAATATTGGGCCATTGCAATTCCGAGACCCTCCTTTGCTGCAGAATACGCAATCTCTGAGTTTTCGCACATCATTCCCTGGGGGATTAAATCTACTGATAAGCCGATACCTGAAAACCAAAGATTCCAATCATTTGGACGTCTTTTAATATGAAGCAAATTACACCCCAGCAAATCTTTAGGTGTCTTCATTTTTTTACCCTTTAAATATTGAGGGCTGCAGACTGGGACAATGACATTGTCAATCAGCTTAGTAGAAGTGGAATTAGGCCAATCTCCAGACCCCAATCGAATCGCACAATCAATATTGTCTCTAGCAAAATCAACCGGATCTAAAGAGGTCGTCAGCTCCAAAGAGATTTCTGGATTAGCAGATAAAAACTTAGGGGCATGAGGTATTAACCATCTGATAGAAAATGTAGTGTACGAGCGAATTTTTAAAGTATTGTTTTGTGCCGAGCCTTTAATACTATTAGTTGCATTTTGAATTTCTAATAAGGCCTTTGATACTGCTCGCTGAAATATCTTCCCTTGTTCATTCAGAATAATTTGGCGATGCCGTCTTATAAATAAGGGCACCCCCAAGAAACTCTCAAGATGTTGTATTTGTTTTGTGATAGCTCCTGGAGTCACACATAATTCATTAGCTGCATGAGAAACACTCTCATGACGAGCAACTGAATCAAAGGCTTTCAAAGCATTTAATGGGGGCAACTCGTGCATGTTAGTTAAACAAGATGCGACTTATAGCCTGCAATTGACTCTTATGCCCCCATGATCGAGACGCATCATTCTGGTTTAAGACCAGCATCCCTGATAGTCTTAGCCCACTTTTGAGCCTCAGTTTTTTGGAATGCACCAAATGCCTCTGGTGTCATGACTTTAAATTTAGCCCCCTCTGTATCAAGTCGCTTTTGTACATTAGGCTGTTGCATCACCTTCACTATTTCAGTGTTTAACTTACTAACAATAGCGGGCGGAGTCCCATTCGGAGCAAAAATACCAATCCAGTTACTGACATCAAAACCTGGCAAGGTTTCAGAAACTGTTGGCACATCTGGCAATGAAGGAGAGCGGGTGCCCCCAATGACAGCCAGCGCTCTCAATTTACCAGCTTTCACATATGGCAAAACGGTTGGCATCGTAGCAAACATCAGCTGAGTTTGTCCACCAAGCAAATCGGTAATTGCAGGCGCATTTCCCTTGTAAGGGATATGAGTCATATCGACCTTTGCCAAAGACTTGAATAACTCACCAGCGAGATGACTTGTGGTTCCAACACCGCCTGACCCATAAGAAATTTTTCCTGGATTCGCCTTAATATAGGCAATCAATTCAGGAACTGATTTAGATGGAACTTCTGGACCCACAACCAATAAACCTTCAGCATCTAAAACGAACGCAACTGGTTGAAAATCTCTCATCGGATCGTATGGCATATTTTTTATAAGATACGGGTTCACTGCATGACTCCCAATGTTACCCATTACTAATGTATAACCATCTGGAGCTGCTTTGGCAACAAAATCTGAGCCTATATTGCCACCTCCGCCAGTTTTATTTTCAACAATGACGGGCTGACTCCAAGCCTCACTGAGCCCTTGCGCAATGACTCTTGAAAAGGTATCTGCAATACCGCCTGTGGCAAAAGGGGAAATAATTCTGATTTGACGATCAGGATACGAAGAGCTTTGAGCCTGAGCACCAGAAACTAAAGCGAATGAAATAAATAAAAGCTGAAATAACTTTTTCATACCCTAACTCCTTGATAATTAAAATACTTGATCAAATAGATAAACAAAATCTTCTTTATTTAATGGGCGTGGATTTGTTGCAGTGGAATGATCATTTACAGCTCCCTCGATCATTTTAGGCAACATCTCTCTAGTGACACCCATCGCACTTAATGAAATTGGCAACCCTAAGCGCTGATTTAAATTGCTAATGTAATCTTCTAGTCTTGTTTCAGAATGAATTCCCATGCACAGCTCTAGGGTTTGTAATTTCTCTTTGCAATATTCACGATTAAACCTTAGTACCGCAGGCAATATTAAGGCATTAAGAGTGCCATGATGAAGCGTTATATTTTTTAACCCTCCTAATGGGTGTGACATTGAGTGGACAGCGCCTAACCCCTTTTGGAAAGTTAAACCACCTTGTAACGATGCCATCATCATATTCCAGCGTGCTTCTTGATTTTGACCATCTTTAAATGCAATCTCAATCCACTTCGCAGCGCGCTGAGCGCCGTCCAGAGCAATTGCATCAGCCGGTGGATTGGCTCTTGGTGATAAAAAAGTCTCAATGCAATGAGTCAATGCATCCATTCCCGTAGCCGCTGTCAGTCTTGGCGGCAAACTAATCGTTAATAGTGGATCGCACAATGCAATTTTTGGAATCAAATGAGGGCTGATAAAGCCCAATTTACGTCCATCATTAAGACTAATGAGAGCGCCTCTACCAACTTCGCTTCCAGTTCCAGCCGTTGTAGGAATCGCTATAACAGGCGCTACCTTAGAGGTAATTTTATTCAGCCCACCTAAAATCACCGCATACTGCTCCAATGGACCACCATGCGTCGCTAAAAGTGCAACGCCTTTTGCCAAATCAATCGATGAGCCACCTCCGACCGCAATGACTCCGTCACATCCATTGGCTTGATAGATTTTCACCGCAGATTCAACAGCCTCTTCGGTAGGATTTTGTGGGGTGTTGGGAAATAAAGCTGGGCCAGTATGCTGTATGAGCTCAGTTAATTTCTTCAATATATCTGATTCGGCTAAATGCGGGTCAGTCACTATGAGAGGCTTTTTGATGCCAAGCTCTTTTACTAAATCCGGCAGTAATTTAGTCGATCCAAAATCAAATTCAATACGAGTAAGGTAATTAATAGTAGCCATAGTTATACCAATTTTTGTAACTTCTTAATCATAGGCAATTCAATCAACTTACCCTCATAAATGATGGGGTTGATGGGATCGGCTGCATACATTCCGAGAATTTTGATAGCTCTTTCAATTTCCATTTGGCTGGGAGAAAACACCGCTTTAATCGTATTGATTTGATTGATATGCTTGGTTACCATTCCCATCATCCCAAGGGCTTTAGATTTAAGACAATACGCCTTTAGTTTTTGTTGGTCAGCACCATCATCGACGAATGGTGGTGGCGAATCAATCACAATCAGATTACCCAAAGCAGCAGCATGTACCACGCGCGAACGCGCATACAAAAGTGAATCCCATTCCATCTCGCAACCAAGTGAATTTGATAAGTCAAATCCACCAAAATAAATACCTTGTAGGCGTGACTGAAGCGTAGTTAAAGAACTCACAAGCTCCAAACCTTGGGGGGTTTCTATAATTCCCAATAAATTGAGTGAAGAGTCATTTTGAATTAGCTCTTGGCTAATCTTGTCTAATTCCTCTACAGACTCAAGTTTAGGAACTAATAAGTGAGAGATAAACCCAGGGGCTTTCAATAGCATCTTAAGGTCTAGGTCACCATCCTCAGTACCACATGCGTTCACGCGCACAATATATTGTGTATTTGATATAGGCTTGTGTGTTTCGAGGAACTGGGCTAAGGCTTCTCGTGCTCTTGCCTTATCGCTTGGTGGAACTGCATCTTCTAAATCTATACAGACGATATCAGCGCCTGGCTGTAATTCTGAATGAAATTCCGCAAGCCTTAAAGCCCCCCAAAATAAAGAGCTGCGACAGTTGCGTATGTTTAAGTTACTCATACTCTTTACTGCTTTTTGAGCATATTGTCATAATTAACCTGAACATGCATCTCAACTGGGTCAGCTCCTGCTCTAATCTGTGCTATTACCTTTTCTTCTGTGGCCTTCACTTTTTGAGCAAATTCAAGTACTTCATTAATATTCTCTTGCGGAATAACGATCGTTCCATTTTCATCAGCCAAAATAAAATCTCCTGGGCGCACAAGAATACCGCCCAACTTCACTGGAATTCCATAGCCTGCGCAAGATGATCTACCACGGACAGATTGCTGAGAAATACCCCGCGCATAGACTGGTAAGCCATACACTTTATATTCATCTACATCGCGAACGGGCCCATCAGTCACACACCCAGCCAAGCCATTATGTTTTGCAGTGGCCCCCGCAACACCGCCCAATGAATTAACAGTAGGATTTTCAGAGGCATCGACTACTAATACCGATCCAAAGCCGCCATGTACGATGGCTTTCAGTGTGCCCAGCACCGTTGATTCTGCTGTAGCACTGTATGGAACGTATTTTAATGTTGCTGCAGGTCCAGCAATTTTCGCGCAAGGATAGATTGGCAAGATATTTTCAGTCGAACCAACCAAGCCCAACTTATCTAATGCATCAGATACATTTGGTACAGAAACATTTAGAAACTGACTAACAATATTTTGATTAAAACCACTCATCGCTAAATTCCTATTGATAAAATTTCAATTAAAAACAATCTTTTTTGATTATTTTCTACAAAAAAATACATGTCAAATGATATTTTTTACCTTATGATTGAATTTAATTCAATCATACCTGAATGTGTTGAAGCTCTTTTTACCAATGGGATGGCATTCATTCTCTGTATGATTCCTTAAGGAATATTCATTAAGAACGTAGGGGATCATCTTGAGTGACTTATCGTGGGCGTGGATCCCTATCACTATTATCGCGGCTGGCCTCCAAACCGGTCGCAACGCCATACAACTTCACTTGACGGAACAACTGGGAACTATAGGGGCGACACAAGTTCGTTTCTTGTATGGATTTCCAATAGCCGCATCTCTCACGATATTAGCCCTGTTGATCACCAAGTCTGAAATACCAAAAATAAATGATGACTTTTTAATGTTTATCACCGTAGGGGCTTTTACTCAAATATTTGCTACCTCGCTGATGCTGGGTGCAATGCGATATAGAGCATTTGTAGTGGTTACAGCTTTGACTAAGGCAGAACCCATTGAAGTTGCCATTTTTGGTTTTATCATTCTAAATGATCAACTGCCTTTTTTATCCGTAGTCGCAATTACTATTGCAACGGCTGGTGTAATTTTGATGGCATACAACCAGCCAATAAACAGTAGCCAAAGATTAAGTATTT
>JBILYO010000051.1:0-11429 GCA_044377685.1 Polynucleobacter sp.
TGGGGCTTTTTTTGCCATTGCAGCGGTCTCATTTCGCGGAGCAATTTTGTCTCTTGATGGTGACAATATTGTGATTAATGCTTCATGGTCACTATCATTTTGTCTCGCCATTCAAGCTATTAGTCTTTGTATATGGATGTATTTTTTCAATCGGTATGAACTAATACAGACCTTTAAGTTGTGGCGAATTTCATTTATGGGTGGGCTCTTGGGTGCCTTAGCATCAAAGGCTTGGTTTTTAGGCTTTGCCCTCACTGCCGCTGCAAATGTTAGAACACTCGGTTTAATAGAAATCCTCTTTGCGCAAATCCTAACTCGACGTATTTTTCTAACACGAGTATCCACTAGAGAGTTTGTAGGTATTAGCGCAATCATCTTGGGTGTAGGTGTATTACTTTTAAATCAGGACTAAGGACGCTCCTAGAACGAACATTTGACACACATACTGAGGTTTAGTTCGAGAGTCCCTTGCCAATTCGTTATCATCAGCATCATCACTCTGAACTGCGATTACTCATATGCTAACTACTCCCCAAGCACGCTCCCCTTTACATACTCGAGAGATCAGCTTTAATGGTTATGCTCGTGATGACGGCCTCTGGGATATTGAAGGACACCTTAAAGATACTAAATCTCATCTTTTTACGACGGGAAGAAGAACTTGGGCTCCTGGCGAAGCAATTCATGACATGTGGATACGAGTAACGCTAGATACTCAATTCATCATCCAAGATATTGAAGTATCGATGGAAGCTCATCCACACCCCGAGTGTCCTGAAGTAGTCCCTCCAATGGATGCTCTGATCGGCGCACGCCTTGGAAAAGGTTGGCGCAAAACGATTGAGACCCATTTAGGTGGTATCAAAGGGTGCACACATTTACGTGAACTTCTCAATAGCTTAGCTACTGCTGCGTTTCAATCCATCCCTGGTGCATTATTTGATCCCGATGAAACTAAGCCGCCGCCGTTTTTAGGTAAATGTAAGTCGTGGGATTTTGATGGCCCAGTAGTGATGCGCGTCTACCCCCAGTTTTATAAATGGAAAGCTTAAGTTCGTACTACCCGCGATAGACTGTTGTACCCGCAAATGATTGTTGAACTGGCATGATCTCTAAGGCATTAATGTTCACATGAGCTGGCAAAGTAGCTGTCCAATAAATTGCCTCCGCTACATTATCAGGACTTAAGGCCTCAACACCCTGGTATACCTTCTCGACTCTAGCCACATCCCCTTTAAACCGAACGTTTGAGTATTCGGTACCTGAACTAAGGCCCGGCTCGATGCAGGTTACTCGCAGTGGCGTACCAATCAGATCGGCACGTAAATTCATACTGAACTGTTTTACAAAAGCTTTACTAGCGCCATACACATTACTGCCAGCATAAGCATAGAGTCCCGCGACAGAGCCGATGTTGATGACGTGCCCACATTGACGCTCAACCATGCCTGGTAAAAAAGCTCTGGTCATATGGATCAAACCCTTGATATTCGTATCAATCATTTGATCCCAGTCACTGATCAAGGCTTTTTGAGCAGGATCTAAACCCAGTGCAAGACCAGCGTTGTTCACCAATATAGTCACTTGAGCAAATTCCGCAGGAAGGGAAGCGGGTAAGAGCTCCACTTGGGCGCTGTCACAAACATCCAGTACCAAAGTGAGGATATTTTTTTGCTGGTCAGCGGGTAGTGATGCCTTTAAGGCCTCTAGACGCTCTGCTCTTCTACCAGCCGCAATGACCTTGTGGCCATGGGCTAAAAAACGGCGGGCAGCCGCCTCTCCAAATCCAGCGGTAGCTCCTGTAATCAAAACAATATGCTTCATATTTCCTCTTCTGAACAGTAAAGACTCCAAAACAATTCATTCTAGAGTCATTGTGCACTAGGAGGTACTAATGCCAAACCAAAGTAGTGCTTACCTACTATTAATAGATATGGCTTGATGAATAGCTAAGATTTTTTGAGCTTTATATAAAATAGGGTAATCAACAAACATGCCATCAACCTGAATGGCAGCTAACCCTTTCTTTTCAGCCTCAAGAAAGCTATCCACAATTTTCTTGGCACGCAAGACGTCATCTGCACTGGGGGTAAATACTTGATTTGTAATACTCACCTGATCGGGGTGAATACATAATCTTCCTTGAAAACCAAGGTTTAAGCTTCTTATAACAGAGCTTTCTAAGCCCTCATGATCTTTGAGATGAATCCAAACAGTATCAATGGGTGGCTCCAAATTAGCCGCTCTTGCAGTCACAATACATGCATTTCTAACGACATCTAACTCTCTTTCGCCCGAAGTCCAGAGCATGCCTACATCATTGCAAAAATCGCCAGCGCCAAAAGTAAAACGCTTTACCCGCTGATATTGATTGCTTGATCGATATCGATGCTCTAAAAATATCTTATTGAGATTTGAAAAACCTTTCGCAGTTTCAATAATCGGCAGTAGGTCTATGCTACCAATATTCAAACCCTGTTCTCGCTCAAGATTAGCCAGTAACCAATCTACCGTTTCTATATCTTCTGGACCTTGTACCTTAGGTAGTACCACTCCGTATAAACCGGGACCAACTACAGCCTGAAGGTCGCCCAGAGTCCATTGAGTATCAAGCGCATTTACTCTGACATAAATTTTAGATCGACTGGCGCTTTTGATTGCAGCAATCGCATCCTTTCTGGCGCCCACCTTCTCGCTATTAGCTACCGCATCCTCCAAATCAAGAATAACGGCATCTGCATCTAGACTAAGGGCTTTACTTACTCTTCTTGCATGATTTGCTGGAGTAAAAAGAAAGGTTCGAAACAAATTATTTTTAATACTTGTATTCATTTTTAGCCATTTATAGATATCAGATTAACTATATAACACCAGCTTGACGAAGCTCCTCTATTTCTTCAGGCTTGAATGCCAAAATGCTTGAAAGCAGAGAATCAACATCTGCCCCTAATTTTGGGCCTAAAGAATGAATCTTTCCAGGAGTTGCAGAAAGTCTTGGAACGACATTGGGCACTGCAATTACTTGATTATCTGAAATTCTAGGTTCTTTAATATAGGCTATGTTCTCACGCGCAGCAAATTGCTCATTTGTGAAAATTTCCTCAATTGAATTAATGGGGCCGCAAGGCACCTCGCCCTCTGAACATAGTTTTAATAACTCTTGACGAGAATATTGCATAGTCCAGTCTGTGACAAATTGATCGATAACAAGGCGGTCTTTTTCGCGATCAACAATTTTTCCCCACTTACCATTTCCAGCGAGTTCAGGGCATCCCATCAGCACAGCTAACCTTAAAAATATCTTATCGTTAGTACAAGCAATTGCAATCCACTTACCATCTTTAGTTTGATAATGGCTATGGGGAACAACATTCACTGTTCCAGCTCCCATACGCTCTCTTATATAGCCATTGAAATGATAGGCAGGTGCTAGCTCGTCTAATATTCGGAAAACTGACTCATATAGACCAACATCCACCACCTGACCTTCTTGAGTTTTATCTCTGGCCTGCAGTGCGACCAAAGCCCCTAGAGCACCATACATTCCAGATAAATAATCTGCCAAGGTCGCCGAACCCGGAGATACAGGAGGTCGGTCAGGGTATCCTGATAAATAAGAAATGCCGCCAAAACCATTAGCAACCCTACCAAAACCAGGTAGCGGACTTAGTGGTCCAGTTTGCCCATAGGCTGAGATTCTCACCATGATCAACTTAGGATTATGTTTTTTTAATTCCTCCCAACTAAGTCCCCACGATTCAAATGTACCTGGTTGAAAATTTTCAACCAGAACATCACTCTTCTCAACCAATTTTTTTAATAAATCAGCGCCCTCTTTTTTACGTAAATCAATCGTAATAGATTTTTTATTACGACTCTCAGAGAGCCAAATTAAAGAATCACCACAGGATGTGGGTGTTCCGAATTTACGTGTAGGATCACCAACTTTAGGCAGTTCAACTTTAATAACCTCAGCCCCAAATTCGGCAAAAAAAGTTGCGCAATAAGGACCGGCAATAAAAGTTGCGCAATCCAAAACACGCAATCCCGAAAGCGCTTCGGGCTGTAAATTATTCATTTATTTTTAACCTATTCAAACTGGTACTGCATATTTTGGCTCGGGAAGTATAGTTGTTCTCTTCATTAGACGTTCTTGCTTGGGGTCAAATGGCTCACGTTTGTGCATAGTACAGGCGTTATCCCATAAAAGCCCGTCACCCAACTGCCAAACATGCGAATAAACAAACTCTGGCTTAGTAGACCAATCAAAAAGCTCTTGCAATAAATTATCACTAGTCGACTTATCCAAACCAACAATTTGCGTAGTCATTCCAGGGCAAATATATAGGGCCTTTTTTCCGGAATAGGGGTGGACTCTTACTAATGGGTGTTCGATATCAGGGGTTTTCTTTTTTTGCTCAGTGCTTGTGGGTACGCTGTAAAGAGCATTAAAAGCCTCATAAGATTGAACTGCTTTTTTTCCGTCGATAGCATTTTTCATTGATTGGGGCAAGGCTGCATAGGCAGCTGACATATCAGAAAATGATGTCTCACCACCAGAGCTTGGTAGCTTTACAGAAAACAGAAAGGATCCTACCGCCGGCCGTGGCAAATAAATTTGATCGTAATGCCAACCCACTTCAGAATCAGCCAAAATTCCCACCGGTTTTCCTTCTTTAGTCATATTTGAAACATAGAGGATCTCCGGAGACTTCTGAGATAAAAACTCTTTCCTAATGTGAATTTCCAGATCTCCAAGTTGCTTAGAAAATGAAACTATTTCAGCCTCATCCATGGTTTGATTTCTAAACAACAAAAGCTCGTACTTATGCCAAAGTGATTTCAATTCAGCGATAGTTTGCGAATCGAGTGGTTGAGATAAATCTAATCCACTCACTTCAGCACCAAAAGTCTTTTGCAATGGTCGTATCTGTAAACTCATCATCGTCTCCTAATAAACTTTCAATTGATTCATGGTATTAATGAAAGACTTTTGATGTTCTAAATTTAAAAAGTCTTCGGTAAAATTTTTAGCTGCTGTACGACTCATGACACGCTCTACATTTGAGTAAAACTTTTCTAAAATCTCTTGCTTAGATAGAGGATTAGCACTAGATCCTCTATTCATTTGCTCGCGATGGATCAAAGATTTTCCTGATTTCAATTGAATTTCTACCTCTCCAGAGTAAAACTCTGGAAATGCAGATTTAGGATCAATCTCATATTCAATTTTTTGACATAGTGCAAGAATTTGTGGATTAAAAATAGTATCGTTCTCGAGCTCATTGAGTGTAAATTTACCTTTTATCAAGCTTGTAGCAATCACAAAGTGAATAGAAAACTGTGCCTCATAAGAATTTTTCGGGATTCGTTTGCTAGCCTGAGGCTCACAAACCACTGGCACTTGTTTTTCGCTAATACGCGCTTTGATACTCTGGATATCTTTAATCTCAAATGCATTCTCTTGGCGAAGAGCAACTGCAGCATCTACAAATGCATGGTTGTAATGACATGCAGGATAGGGTTTCAATGAAATGTTTTGCATCTCCCAAATCTGACCAAGACCGTTTGTACATTTTTCTAGACTTGCAAGATTGCTTGAATCAATGTGGGTATTAAACAGCCCATAGCGGCCTTCAAAAGTGCCTCTTGGCCCAATGAAACCATTTTGAGCCATGGCACAAGCTGTTACCGCTGAGGATGCAGCCCATCCAGGATGCATTCGCTTGGTCCAAGCTCCGCCCTCTAAAAATTCCATGACCCCAGAAGCCATAGATAAAGAAATCCCCAATGCATTTGTTAGCTCACCTGCAGTAAGCTTCATGATCCGACCAACTAACACCGTCGCACCGAAAATACCAACCAAACCAGTTGGATGAAAGCCTTTTTCATGAAATCCACCATTTGCAGCTGATGCAATCCTACTGGCTACCTCAATTGCAACAAGATAAGCAACAAGTCCATCTTGCCCATTGATGTTATATCGCTGCCCTACGCTCAAAAGCGCAGCCATGGCACTTGATGAGGCATGAATAACACCGGCTGCATGTGTATCGTCAAAATCCAGTCCATGAATATATGTTCCATTAACTAGGATTGCATCACGCATAGATAGCTTATTTGGAACCCCTAGAACTTGATAATGCTGATCATTGCTCTCTTGCAAAGACATTAATGCGTGCAAAATATTTTTAGCAAAATCATAGTGGCTAGAAGCGATCCCAATACCAATGGCATCCAACATATGCAGCTTCGCTTGGGCACAAACCGATATAGGAATTTGTTCGAGTTTGAGATCAAGCGCAAACAAAGACAATTGCTCAGAAATCGTCTCTACACGATTTTCTTGTGAGGATTTATTCATCATTAGGCCCGACTTGAGCTGAGGGATTGATCGTAGTTCAGGCTAACTTGATAGGTATACTGGTCCGCTCTGTAAATACTGTTAGTGACTAGCAAAAGTTTATTTTGCATACCGTAATAATGTCTAACAATATTTAGTCCTGCTGAGCCAGTCTTCACCCCCAAATATTTTGACTGACTTTTAGATATCAAGCAGCCTGAAATGCGTTGGTCGACCTTGGTAATCTTAAAGCCAGTAATTTTTTCAAGTAAGGCATAAATTGGCACCTTCAGACTGCCTAAGTAAGCCTCGATCCTACTATAAACAACTGGGACATAAATTTCACTTACTACCAGGGGCAGTGCAGGTCTAATTTTCTGCCTTATAACCTTAACCTTCTTCCATGTAGCGCCAATTGGTAGAGCAAAGTCGTCAAATTGATTTTCAGAAACACAAATTTCGCTAGACTCTAAAACAATCAGCTTAGAATTTTTGATATAGGTAAAAAGATCATTGATAGATCCATGACTTTGTACAAAACTACGCTCTTCATGCGAAGAAACGACGACAGACCCTGTTTTTGGCTTTCGTGAAATTAAGCCCATAGCAACTAATTCACGCAAAGATTCACGAACCGCATAACGAGATGCATTAAATTTTTGCTGTAATTCCTGTTCCGTTGGTAATACAGATCCAACAGGGTAGTGTTTTGTACGAATCTGATCGATCAAACAATTGGTAATTGGCTCATTAACTTTCACAAAATTCCTAATTAATACTATTGTTCGAACAATATAGCCCTATGAATTTGAAATACCCACTAGGGATTACCCGATATTTGAATGTTTTTAAAAAAATTCCACTCTAGAATGAAAAAAAATAAGGAGACTAGTTTATGAAGCGCAATAGTAAAACGCATGCTGTTAGATTTGCAATTGGGATTACCCTCGCTCTATTGGGTTCCTCATCTATTTCAGCGCCAGCAGATAATTACCCAAATCGACCAATTAAACTAGTGATCCCATACGCTGCTGGTGGTGGCTCTGATACGGTTGCAAGAATCATGTCACCACACCTAAAAAATATTTTGAATCAACCTATTGTCATAGAAAATAAAGGTGGAGTAGGAAGCACAATAGGGACAGAAAGTGTGGCTAGAAGCGAGCCAGATGGGTATACACTACTTTTAAATACTGATGTGATTGCAATCATGCCATCACTATTCAAAAAATTAAATTTTGATCCACAAAAAGATTTTGCTCCTATTTCTTTTATAACTTCAGCACCGATTGTTTTAGCCGCAAATCCAGAATTCCCAATCAATTCAGTTAAAGAATTGATTGCACTTGCAAAGAAGAACCCGGGCCAGGTATCACTTGCAACCCCAGGCGCTGGAAGCCCCCAAGACTTAGCTTCCATTCTCTTTGCTCACAAAGCACAAATTAAGTTCAACTCAATTCCTTACAAGGGGAATGGGCCAGCCTTAGTAGATATTCTGGCGGGTCATGTGAATATAGGAATGTTTACACTTTCGACAGTAAAAGAACATGCTAAGACTGGGAAATTAAAAATACTAGCAGTGATTAGCTCTAAAAGAACACCACTAGCCCCCGAAATTATTTCCTTGACTGAAGCAGGCCTTCCAGATGTAGAGGTGAGTTCAAGATATTTGATCTTGGCTCCAGCTAAAACACCAAAAGATATTGTTTTGAAACTTGAAAAAGATTTCGCAAAGTTAGCTGAAAATAAAAACTATCAGTCCGAGCTTTTGAATCTTGGCTTTGAGGCTATTTCAACAAGCGCCGCAGAGACGACTGAAATCCTGAATAAGGAGAACAGTAAATGGACGCCCATACTAAAAAATCTAGATATTTCAATTCAATAATTTTCTTTTATACCAACTGAATTAAAACCATTGGAGCATTTTATGAAACCCATTAAATCAAAGATTCATTGCCTTATCGCCAGTGGATTGATTTTTTTCTCTTCCCTGGCCTTCTCTCAATACCCAAATAAGACAATTAAATTTGTAGTGCCCTTTCCAGCTGGACAGGCAACAGACATCTTTTCCAGAATTATTGCTGATGAGCTCTCGCAAATGCTTCCACAAAAAGTGATGGTGGACAATAAAGGTGGTGCAAACGGCATCCCTGGAACTGTTTTTGGGAAAGAGGCTCCTCCTGATGGTTACACCCTAACTATGGCTTCGAGTAGCACGATTGCTGTAAATCCCGCACTCTACCCTAACTTACCGTATAGCCCAAAAGATTTTGAGCCAGTGAATGGAGTTTTTATTGTTCCTCTTTTACTAGTGGCAAATCAAAATGCTCCTTTTACGACGTTAAAACAGATAGTTGACTTCGCACAAAGTAATCCCGGAAAGCTCGAGTGGGCATACTCTGCTCCTAACCAACAACTTGCAGAAGAATTGCTGAAATCACGAGCCAAAATTGACATTCTCTCTGTTCCTTATAAAGGTAGTGCACAAGCAATTACTGATTTAATTGGCGGACAGATTAACTTAGCTGTTGAAACATTGCCTACTATTGCTCCGCATATTGCTTCGGGTAAGATAAAACCCATTGCTGTTATGACGGCAAAAAGAATTCCGCAGCTACCCAATGTGCCTACAGTTGCGGAACTTGGCTATCCAGGCTTTGAAGGGCCTGGTTGGGGTGGCGTTCTCGCTCCTAAGGGTACTCCAAAAGAAATCATTGACAGGCTAAGTAAAGATATCCGCACTATCTTGGCTAATCCAGAAGTACAAAAGAAAATTAATGATCGCGGAGCAATTGTTGATAACCGTGACGCTAAACAATGGGGTGATTTTATAAATTCAGAGGTTGCAAAATGGGCTGAAATTGTAAAAATTGCTGGTATACAAGGGCAATAACGCTATCCCAAGCTACTGGCTTGGATTAAGAATGACTGGGGGAGTATCGGAGCAACTTCTTATCTCCTCCAGCAACCATGTACGAAAATCTTTAGCTTGCTGACTCTCATTTTTACCTAGGGGTGTTAATAAGTAATAAGTAAAACTCTCGCGATTCAGAAATTTAGGCAAAGGACAAATCAACTTCCCGCTTGTCAATTCTGATTCCACCAAAAAATATTGAGCCATTGCAATTCCATGGCCTTCAATTGCAGCCAAGTAACATAGGGCTGAACTTTCATAGCTTAAACGTGAAAAATCTTCAAGTTTTACAGTCAAACCAATTGAATCAAACCAAAGATTCCAATCATCAGGACGTCCAATAGCATCTAATAACTTATATTGGTTAAAGTTTTGCGGGATCTCAATTGGGCCGCCTTCCAGTAAAGAGGGGCTACATACTGGAAGAATAATATTGGAGACCAATCTTGTAACATTTGCATCACTCCAAGCTCCATCCCCTAGACGTATTGCACAGTCCAAATCTTCTTGATCGAAATTTACTGGGTCCATTGAGGTGGTTAATACCACTTCCATTTTGGGGTGTAAGGCTAAAAAACTAGAAAGTCGAGGTATAAGCCAACGAATTGAGAATGTTGTGTAGCAACGTACCTTCAATTGATTTTGATTGTGTCCAGAAAATAAACGCTTGGTTGATGATTGGATTTCTGACAGGGACTTACTAATATCTTCATAGTACTCACGCCCTTTCTCTGTGAGAATTAAAGCTCGATGCTTGCGAGAAAATAACTGAACCCCGACAAAGGACTCTAAGGCTGTCAACTGCCTGCTCACTGCACCAGGAGTAACATTAAGCTCATTAGCTGCCCTTGAAATACTCAAGTGGCGAGCAACTACCTCAAAAACTCGCAAGTTATTCAAGGGGGGAAGATGTTCTCGTTTATTGGGCTCCATATCTACTTGAGTTTATGACAAAAATTGTCTTATTTGAAATTAAATCATTTGTCGGTAAAAATACTTTCTAAGATAATTTCTTCAAATAAATGGGTTATTGCAGAAAATGGTTTCCAACATAAAAATATTATTCCTGGATTTTGATGGTGTTCTTCACCCCCTTAATAGCGAGAAAGAAAACCTATTTTGTAAAGTTCATTATCTTGAAAAAGCCTTAGAGGGTGCTTCCTGCAAAATTGTTATCACGTCAAATTGGCGTCTGACTTATAGTACCCAGAAGATGCGGGAACTTTTGCCAAGGAAAATTGGTAAATTAGTCATTGGGGCCACAGATGCTATAAATGAAATCAATCACAAGAGATATATAGAAATTGAGAACTACTTAAGTACACACATAAATTCGAACTCAATAGACTGGCGCGCCATCGATGATTCACACCAAGACTTTCCAACTGATTGTAAGAATTTGATTTGCTGTAACCCCATTTCAGGTATGGGCAGCGCAGAACAAATCCAGATTGCTAAATGGTTAAAAAACTAATCAGGCCTCTTGATAAAGGCTAGAAAGTTGCTCATCCATCCAGAGATGAACGTCATAATTCTTGACGGATCGCCTTAAAGAAATCATGCGCTTCTTTCTTTCATAACTCCCCATTGATAGTATTTGATTGAATGCCTGGATGGCATCTTTCTCACTCAAGGGATCGTAGATGACCGCAGAGGGCAGATCTTTTGCTGCTCCAGCATGCATAGAGAGCATTAAGGCTCCATCCTCATCATCTCTAGCGGCAATAAATTCTTTACAAATTAAATTTTGGCCATCGGCCAAACTAGATACCCACAGACAGTTTGCTGAACGATACAAAAATGTGAGTTGTTTTTTAGTTAGAGCACTCTGCTCAGAAATAATTGGCTGCCAATCTTTTGAGCCATACTCATTATTAATTTTAGCTATCAACTCAGTAATTTGCTCTTCATATTGCTTGTATTTTAAGATGGATGGTCTCGTTTGAATATAAATCTGTATGAATTTGATTTTTTTCACTATGGATGGATTTAATTCCAATATTTTTTTGATTACATTCAGTCGCTCAATAATTCCTTTTGCATAATCCACTCTATCTACGCTTAAAAAAATGTAATCGGTTTTTTGCAATTGATATTTTTGAGTAATTTCAGATTGATTCCCAGTTACAGATAGTTGCTGTAAATTTTTTAATACCGGCCACTCAATTGAAG
>JBILYO010000115.1:0-6794 GCA_044377685.1 Polynucleobacter sp.
AATGTTGATCGTACAGTAGGGCAATTAGCCAAAGCGATAGAAAAAATTACTGAAGCTGAAGCACAGCCAGCTTAAGAAATTGATTGCAAAACAAAAGGCCATCATTTGATGGCCTTTTTTAATCTCTTAATTCATAGGCTCTACATCATCGAGAGTATTAGATTTTTTTGAATCCAGAGGTTTTTTATTGTTAGGATCATTACGAACTAAAAGCCACATAGCTGCAATGACTAAAGTCATGCCACTAATCTGCATCCACGTAATTGGCTCAGATAAAAAAGCATAGCCCATGAAAATAGTAGAAACAGGGCCAAGCATTCCGGCCTGCGCAACTAAGGGTGATCCAATTCGATTAATGGCAACCATAATCATGAGCATGGGGATCGCTGTACATACGCTAGCATTGATTAAGCTAAGCCAATAGATTTGTGGAGTCTGTTCAAATAGGGCTGTGGGGTTATACATTAATGACTGTATCAGACTGAATACGGTTGAGGCCGAGCTTGCATAAACTACTAGGCGTACGCTACCAATGCGTTTCACCATCTCTCCTGCACCAATCATATAAATAGCATACAGGCATGCACTTACGAACACGAGAAGCATTCCGAGCCATGCGCTTACACCACTCGAGCTAGCATCTTGAATAAAAACAACGATTACGCCTAGATAGCCAACAACTAAAGCGTACCACTGCAAACGCGTAATCGATTTTTGTAAAACAAAATAGGAGATGAGCAGCACAATAGTCGGCGTGAGATAAAGAATCATTCTCTCCAGACCTACTGATATATATTGCAGTCCTAAAAAATTAATATAACTAGAAAGAAAGTAACCTAAAAATCCAAGACTAATCAACTTCAATCGATCCGGCCAGACCAAAGGATTCATAGGTCTTGTGCGTGAGTGCCACCAATATATTCCCCAAAATATCGGAAAGGCCATCACCATTCTGAGGGCGAGGAGTATCTCTGCATTTGCACCATCGGCAAAAGCAAGCTTGATTAGAACAGCTTTACCTGAGAATAGTATTGAACCAATACACGTTAGGAGGATGCCATAAAGATAGCTTTGATGATGTGTTGGGCTAGAGGATTGCATACTCTTTAAAGAAGCTTATTCAGCAAGCTTCTCATTTCCAATATGGTCTCAGAGGGGGTTAAGCCAATAGGACCGACACCTTGATTTACTAAGCTATCGGCTGCCATAGCGTGGAGTTGTACCGCTATTCCAGCTACTTCCCAGAGGCTTAATTGGTGGCGTATACCTTGCGCTGCAAGTGCGGCAATGCTACCAGTGAGAACATCACCCATACCACCGGTCCCCATACCAGGATTGCCTTCTACACATTGGAAAATGGAGTTAGTAGGAGATGCAATGAGTGTGTGCTGTCCCTTAAGAACCACGATTGATTGTGTCAGGTCTACTAACTGTTGAAGTGCGGCAATCCGATTCTCTTGAACATGTGCTGCAGTACTTTTGAGTATCAGTGCAGCCTCACCGGGATGAGGTGTTATTACTGATTGCCCTGGAAATTGTTGGTTGCGGATTTGAAGTAAGTGCAGTAGATCTGCTGATGCAGCAATTAAGTTAAGCGCATCAGCATCGATAACGAGTGGTATTTGACTGCTGCTTAAAATATCAGCCAGCCAAGACTTTGCTAGGGCTGACATTCCAAGACCAGGTCCAATAGCAATTACATCAGGCTTATTCTTTACAATCACTAAATTACCGTCTGAGTCGGCAAGGCGAATCATCAACTCAGGGTGCTCTTGGTATGCATGAGCCGATTTTGGGTCAAGCATTTCTAAAATTGTCCAGCCTGCTCCCAAATGCAGACATGCATTACCAGCCAATAAAAGCGCTCCCGCCATGCCAGGTGCGCCGCCTACCAAAATGACTTTGCCAGCATCTCCTTTGTGCTCATTAGGGGCTCGCTTTAAGCGTCTCACCAATTCAAGTGTATTGAGTTTTTGGGGAGAGGCGGTCATAAGTTTAGTATCGATCTGATTCGGGGGGTTTTGATTATTGTAAGGCGGAGTATGCTAATGCTATGAAGATTCAATTTCTTGGTGCTGCAGGAGAGGTAACGGGCTCTCGTTATTCGGTAGAGGTTCTGATCTCTGGAAAGACGCGACATTTTTTGGTCGATTATGGGATGTTTCAGGGAGGTCGTGAGGCTACTAATAAGAACTTAGAGTCGTTTCCGTTTCCGCCCAGAGATCTTGATTTCATCGTCCTTACTCATGCACATATTGACCATAGCGGTCTATTGCCGCGTCTTTGTGCACAGGGCTTTAATGGGCCCATCTATTGCACTAAAGCAACTTTTGAGTTGTTAAAAATCTTATTGCCTGACAGCGCTTATTTGCAAAAAGCAGACGCTGAACGGGCCGAAAGAAAACAAAAATTAGGAAAATGGCATGGTGATATGCCAGTAGCCCTCTATTCTAGAGAGGAAGTAGAGACGGCTTTAACGCAGTTTGAGGTAGTGGAGTATGGGCAGGTAATCGAGCCGCTCCCTGGGATTCATTTGGAATTTCGTAATGCAGGGCATATTTTAGGCTCCGCAATAGCTGTGCTTGATATTGAAGAGGATCAGCAGCAGTCAAAGCGCTGTGTATTTACTGGAGATATTGGCATGAAAGGTAAGGTGCTCATGCCAGATCCAGAGCTGATTACGCAAGCAGATATCTTGGTTGTGGAGTCCACATATGGCGATCGTCTTCATCGGAGTCTCAAAGAGACCGAAAAAGAGTTTATTGAAGTGATTACATCCACACTCAAAGGCCATGGCAATATTGTGATCCCAGCATTTGCAGTCGGGCGCACGCAAGAAATCTTATTTCTGTTGATTCATTTCGTTCAAAAGGGATTACTTCCCCACTTATCAATTTGGGTTGATTCCCCCATGGCAACAGCAGCAACACATCTGACACAACATTATTTCTCGCAATTAGACGAACAATCGCAGCACACTTTCACCTGGTTTAAGGAGCATCCAGAAGCGGTTAATTTACGTTTTATTGCTGATGTGGAAGAATCCAAAGCCTTAAATAGAATTAAAGGCGGCGCTATTATTCTTTCGGCTAGCGGCATGTGCGATGCTGGTCGGATCGTGCACCACTTATTCAATAATCTACCTCATGCGCAAAATGCGATTATGATTACAGGCTTTCAAGCTTATGGTAGCTTGGGCAGACGCTTAGTTGATAAAGCTAAGAAGGTACGTTTATTTGGAGAAGAGATTCCAGTGCGGGCATCCATTCATACCATTGGAGGCTTATCAGCTCATGCCGATCAGGCTGGCTTGTTAGATTGGCTTAAAGGATTTCAGAAAGCCCCCAAAACGGTCTTTGTTGTTCATGGAGAGGCAGAATCATCTTCCGTCTTTGCTGCCTGCATTCGAGAGGAATTAAGTTGGGATAAAGTCATCATTCCCGAGCGTTTACATACTTACAAGTGCTAGCGCGACATGCTTTACTCAGCGACTTTTGCGCCTTCGATTGCATGACGTTTCATTGATTCTGCAACAAAGCCAGAGGACTTTAAATCACTAATGATGGCGCTTAAGTAAGCAGTTGTTTTTTCATACTCAGTGCGAGCCTTTGGAATTCCAATCGCTTGATTAATGACCATAAAGCGTCCAGGAATCATACGTAAGCCGTTATATCGTTTGGCATCACTCTCCAGCTGCTGCTTTACACCAGCAGCCACATTTCCTTTGCCGGCCATAAAGTCATCAATCACTGCCTGCGAACTAGCAGCTCGTATTAGTGCTGCATTTTTAATTTCACGCGTGAGATAGAGGTCGTAAGCACTTCCTTTACCGACCACGATTTCTACTCCAGAACGATCTACCTCTTCATTTGTCTTTAATGCAGAGTCACCTTTCACCATATAAGCACCTTCAATCTGAATATATGGCGGGGTGTAGCTTACATCTGCCCCTCGTACTGGATCAATTGCAACAAAGATCAAATCAATATTGCCTGTCTTAATTGCATCTACGGTAGAGCCTGCCGATTTGAAAGGAATTAACTCAACTGGAACGCCAGAACGCTTTCCAATTTCATTGGCAATATCAATCGTCACACCTTTAGGCTTTTGGGTAGTTTTATCAAGACCTGCTAAAACAGGATTGCCTAAATTAATGCCAACTCGTAGGGTTCCAGTAGGCGCAAAAGATTGAATCATTTTGGGATCAATTGAGTTCATTGGTTGAGAAAAGCTCGTTTGAGAAATAAAAAAGAGGAGGAGGGTTAGTGCAATCTTCATAGTTTAATAATATAAAAAACCGCATGGGACTGCGGTTTTATGTTTACTGCGCTTAATTATTTCTTTTCGTCAGTTGCTGGTGTAGGAGCTGCTGGTGCAGCTGCAGGAGCATCTTTCTTAGCCTCTTGAATATGAGCTGCTTCAGCACCGTGCTTCTCGCCGCCCATATCAATATCCCCGTCGCCTGTGATGAGTAAATAAGCAGTGGCACCAACTAATACCAGTACCATGATGATGATTGAACGATTGCTCATTACTTTTCCTTCGATTTGGTTATAAGTGCCGCAATACTAAACCTTATTGATGGTGTGGGATATCCATAAAACCCCCTAGCCTTAGATTGATCTCAAGATAGGTATTAACCTGAGTTTCCAAGCCTCAAACGAAGGATTTAAGTGAGCACTGCCTAAAAGGTAAGATGGAGTTAATTCACTTGGTAAAGGTTTAAACATGAGCTCAAAGCTCCCAACGAGTAACTCTCAGACCATCACAGACTTTTTGAATATCAAAAAAAGTCAGCTTTCTGAAGATAACTCAGTAGATTCTTATAAATTTGCCTTTGATGATGAGGCTTTTCTTTCCCGTCGTGAAACGATTGGCATTCGCTTTGAACTCGAATTACTCAAACCAGAAATTCTATTAAATGAACATGGTATTGATCATACGATTACCGTCTTTGGCTCAACTCGTTTCGTGAGTTATGAGCGAGCCTTAGAGCTAGCGGCAAAGGCAAATACTCCAAAAGAGTTGCAAGAATCAAAAAAAGCCTTACTACATAGTCAATATTACGAGTCTGCAAGAGAGTTCGGTGGTTTGGTAGCTCAATACAACGCAGCACAAGAGCAGGGTAGTAATAAGTTATATATCTGCACTGGCGGTGGCCCAGGAATTATGGAAGCGGCTAACCGAGGGGCATTTGAAGCTGGTGATCAAACCATCGGATTTAATATCAGCTTACCTAGAGAGCAGCACCCCAATCCTTACATTAGTCCTGGCTTGAGTTTCCGCTTTCATTATTTCGCCTTACGTAAAATGCATTTTATGCTCAGGGCGAGAGCAATTGTTTCTTTTCCTGGTGGCTTTGGATCCTTTGATGAGTTGTTTGAAGTATTAACCTTGATGCAGACAAAAAAGGTTGATCGCTTTCCGGTTATTTTGGTAGGCAAAGCCTTTTGGACCGAAATGGTTGATTTCAAAAAAATGATTGAGTTTGGCGTGATTGATGAGAATGATATGCAATCACTCCATTTTGTCGAGACCGCTCAAGAGGCGTGGCAGATTATTAGTGAGTGGTATCAATTAAGCTGATGCCCTTGTAAAATTGATCTCACTTTTAAGAATATGAATACCCAGCAAACACTTGCAACTACCCTAGATCTTCCCAGCTATCTCTTGGGAGCCATTATGTTGATAGTGGTGATGGTCTTTCATGGCCTTATATTGCTTCAAATTGCTAAACGCTATGAGGTAAAAACTTTCTTGCTATTGTCTGAGCACAAATATGCCGAAGTAAGCATCTATTTTTATTTGAGCGTGCTATTTTTATTTTTGACCCACATTGCTGAGATTATGATTTGGGGATTATCTTTATATTTCTTAAAACTATTGCCCAGCCTAGGTGAATGTATATTATTTAGTGGTAGTGCCTATACTGCCATGGGCTTTATGGAAGACATCCTGCCTGATGGCTGGAAGATGCTAGCCGTCATCATCGCTTTTTCAGGTATGTTTGCCTTTGCTTGGACTGCAGCGACGATGATCTCAATGACTAAAAATTTTCGCCAAGCCTATACCAAGCGTCATATGGAAAAGCTCAAGATTTCTGCGGATACTATTGATCGCTTCAATTAATACATGAGCAAAATATGGGATGCCGTCATTATTGGCGGAGGCGCTGCTGGTCTATTCTGTGCTGGTGTAGCTGGTCAACTGGGTAAAAAAGTTTTAGTCCTAGACCATGCTGAGGTTTTGGGTGAAAAAATTCGGATCAGTGGAGGAGGGCGCTGTAATTTCACTAATGTCCATAGTAATCCCACCCATTTTCTTTCTCTTAATCCACATTTTATTAAAAGTGCTCTAGCAAGATACTCCGCCAATGAATTTATCAAGCTAGTTACTTCATATGGTATTCAGTATCACGAAAAACATCAGGGCCAACTATTCTGCGATGATTCTGCAAAACAAATTATCGAGATGCTCTTAGCAGAATGCTCTAAAGGGAAAGTGAAGATTTGTTATCCCGTGAGCGTTCAGTCTATTACTCATAAAGGTAGCGAATGGTATGTCCAAACAAGCCAGGGTGAGGAGCGAACATTAGCAGTCGTGATGGCAACAGGAGGTTTACCCGTCCCAGCAATTGGTGCTAGTGCTTTCTCATTGGACATTGCCAAACAATTTAACTTAAATGTGATTGAACCAAGACCTGCGTTGGTACCGCTATCTTTTACCGCTGATACATTTGGCAATCTAAGTGATTTGGCAGGCCTCAGTGTGCCAGTCCGAATTGCATCTGGATC
>JBILYO010000116.1:0-6746 GCA_044377685.1 Polynucleobacter sp.
GTTGCCTTGGCCGATGATCCCGTAGCCATGGCCAAGTCTTTTGCCATGGCAGTTGATGCTGGCCGAACTGCTTACTTATCAGGCGCAATGAAACCCCAAACCTCTGCCCAAGCGAGCACACCCTTGGTGGGAACACCGTTTTGGCATCAAAGCTAAATCAAATCATCGCATGAGCCTAATACGAGATCTTGCGGACCAAATTGTTGCGGCACATCGCAAGGATGATCTTTGTATTCCTATTCCGAAATACAGCATTCACTCGCCTACACCTCAGGTCGATAATGAGGCTGCTTCCGACCATTATGAATTAGCAGGAGCCGTAGCCGCTATTGAAATGGGCTTCATTGAAAAAGATGCTCGAATTTTGGGAAAAGCTTGGTCGCGAATGACTATACAAGATGGCGGTTTTGATGCATTGAAATGGCCTAGTAGGCCCGAGCATTTTGATCTTTTACCCTGGATGCGCAATATGAATCCCAAGGCGTTTGCAGAATGTCCTCAGCGCTTAGGCTTATATGGTGTAATGCCGGATGCTGATTGGGTGAAACGCATGGTTGATGCCGAAATTCCGACTGTGCAACTACGTTTTAAATCAGAAGACCGTAGAAAAGTTCTGAAACAAATTCGTGAATCTGTAAAAGCAGTACAAGATAGTAAGACGCTCTTATTTATCAACGATCATTGGCGTGAGGCGATTGATGAAGAGGCTTATGGAGTTCACTTAGGTCAAGAAGATTTAGAAATAGCCAATTTAGATGCGATTAGAGAGGCTGGCTTGAGGCTTGGTTTAAGCACTCATGGTTATGCAGAAATGGTGTACGCGGATCAATACTGCCCTAGTTATATTGCCATGGGAGCTGTGTTTCCTACCAACCTCAAACGGATGCCTACTGCCCCCCAGGGATTAGGTCGCCTTTATCAATATGCAAAACTATTAAGTAACTACTCCTTAGTAGCCATTGGTGGTATCGATCAAGATAGCATTCCAGCTGTCGCAAAAAGTGGCGTAGGATCTGTGGCAGTCGTCAGAGCTATTACAGAAGCGGCAGACCCGAAGGCAGCAGTAAAGTACTTACAAACTTTAATGCGGACTTAACTGAGCAAGTTCTGTCCTAATTACTCTTGGTTTCTTTCATCCAATAGCGCGCTCGGATAAAAATCGTGCATATGCCACAGAGGGCCAGGTCCTTGACCAACACTAAGAAAGCGGCCAGCTTTTAAACCCGCCTCAACATATGAAATCGCTTTTGCGACAGCATGACTTAAATCGTGGCCATCTGCCAAGTATGTGGCAATTGCAGAGGCTAAAGAGCAGCCGGTACCATGCGTGTTAGCAGTATTAATGCGATCATGTTTCAAGGCTTTCGATTGAACGACCTCAAGACCATCTTCGACAGAACGCCACAATAAGTAATCAGTAATCTGAGTATGCGTTGCATCAAGATGACCGCCTTTAATCAGAACGGCCTGAGGCCCCATCTCTAGAAGCTCTTCTGCGGCTAATTTGAAATCATCTACACCAATAAGTTCTCGACCTAATAATAAAGAGGCTTCATCCATATTCGGAGTAACAATACTGGCCATCGGAAATAATTCGGTAATCATCGCCTGAGCAGTATCATCGCCTCCCAAACTGGCTCCAGATGTTGCTCGCAAGACTGGGTCTAGTACGATACGTTTTACGTCATGTCGTCGTAAGGCTTTGGCAACAGTACGGACAATTTCAGGGCTTGCCAGCATTCCAATCTTGACAATATCAGCCCCAATATCGAGCAGCACTGCGTCGATTTGTGCTTCGACTACATCTAAGTCGACATCCTGTATTCGTGTGACCCCTAAGGTATTTTGGGCAGTAATAGCGGTAACAACTGACATGCCATAGCCCCCTAATGCAGTAATGACCTTCAGGTCCGCCTGAAGGCCTGCACCGCCACCGCTATCTGACCCAGCGATGGTCAGTACTTTAGAGATCTGTACCGAAGTAGGAAGAGATGATTTCATCTTGCTATAATATCGGCTTATTCCTCGATAGCTCAGTCGGTAGAGCGCCGGACTGTTAATCCGTAGGTCCCTGGTTCGAGCCCAGGTCGAGGAGCCAACTAATTGTTGCGCTGAGGGCTTCTGGTTGACTATTTGCCCTCGAATTTCATCTAGTTATTGCACGCATATTACACGGCCGATGACATCATTCATGGGTAAAAATCAACCAGCATGACGCCCCCCAATCCAGTTATCGCAATATTGTTTGCCTAATATGTGGGAATACCATTTGTGGATCTTGCTAACCGATCCAGTTTAGTTACTACAAGTGCTTCCCCATCTTGAACATAGTCCAAGGAAAGGAGTAGCTGTTCACGCTTTGCGGTTGAACGACCAGACTACTTTTCACTTTTACCGCATCGGCATTTGGGCGTTTGAATTCCTGCAGGTTGGCGGTAGCAATCAATTGCACAGTCGCAAGCTGCGTAGCATTTCTGAAGTAGCTTTTCAGTAGATCAAGACAGGAGTCTGACGACTCAATCGCCGAGCTAGCCTCCATTGACCAGAGACCTCAGGACTTGGCCCCCAATTGGCGCGAGATATCAGCACCCGCTTGGAGCACTATAGGCAGCCATGCCTTGACAGCTAGTGCCCGAAAACGATCTGTCGGACCAGAAATTCCCGCTGAAGCGATTACCTTACCCTGCCCATCGATCACTGGAACGGCAATGCCAGATACTTCCTTTCTATATTCGCCACGATTTATCGCATATCCCTGCTTAAGAATTTTCTTAAATTCGGAACGCAACGCAATAGCTTCATGCTCTCCATGGGTTGACTCGTTGAACGCTAGCAGCACCTTTCCCGCAGACGTGCAGAAGGCGGGCATACGCGCCCCGACAGCCGTATGCACCCGGATGGCCCGCACACTGGGCTGAATTTCCACAAAGGTCACCTGCATTCCATCAAGTAGCGCCAAAAATGCAGTCTCCCCAGTGGCATCCCTCAAGCGGCCCAGCACAGGCGCAGCTAGCTGTCTAAGGTCGGTGCTTATTGCCACGGCTGATCCCAAGCTCCAGAGTTTGAGTGTTAGTTGATATCGTCCAGCGACCTGCAATGGGACGGCAAATCCTGCCGCCACAAGAGTCTGAAGAATCCGATGTGCGTTACTTTTAACGATCCCCATGTGTTGAGCTAACTCCGTCACACTTAGTGGACGCTCACTGGTAGCCAGTATCTCTAGGGCTCGCAAACCCTTCAAAAGTGTTTTATCCATCGTTCTCTTGTTGACTTTAAGGTGAGTAGATAGTAAATTCTAATTGTATTTGGAATATAATTCCATATACTGGAACGATAACAACTAACAAGTTCACTTAACTTTTGGAGTTTCCCCTCTATGAAACGCATCGTTCACTGTCTCCTAATCGTGACTCTATCTCTTGGCTTAACCAACGCATACGCAGCAGATCCATTTCCGAATAAGCCCATCCGCATCGTGTCGCCATTCTCCGCTGGCGGCACTAACGACTTTCTGGCACGCGTCTCGGGTTCAATACTCGGTGACGCATTTGGACAGACAACTATTATCGAAAACCGTCTAGGTGCGGGTGGTGTGATCGGTTCAAATATAGTGGCACAAGCACCAGCAGACGGCTATACCCTGCTACTTGGATCCATCTCCACACACTCGATTGGGCCCACTATCTACAGCAAACTGCCCTATGACATAAGCACTAATTTCACGCCAATATCGATCGTTGCTGACGTTCCACTGGTTTTAGTAGTGCACCCATCGGTCGCAGCAAAAACACTGCCCGAATTGATAGCACTTATCCAAAAGCAACCAAGCAAATTCAACTACGCATCCTCCGGTGCTGGGACCATTCCTCACATGACAGGGGAGCTCTTCAAGACCATGGCCAAAGCGGATATCACACACATTGCTTATAAAGGTGATTCGCTGGCAATTACCGACCTAGTTAGCGGGCAAGTTCAGATGATGTTTGCCAACCTGCCTTCTGCGATCAACTTTGTGCGTCAGGGTCAGTTAAGAGCCATTGCTGTGGCGGGCAAAACCCGCTCGCCAGCACTACCGGACGTTCCAACAATCAATGAGTCAGGTGTTCCAGGCTTCGATGTGACCGGCTGGTATGCCCTTTTCGGCCCAGGGAATATGCCCATCGACGTCGTGAACACGCTTAATACCGAAATTGTTAAAGGTCTCCGAAAGCCTGAAATCCAAGCCAGGATTCGCGCCCAGGGCGCCGAACCAGTTGGCAACACCGTCAAAGAATTCAATACATTTTTGGCCGCCGATCAAGCCAAGTGGAAGCGCACAGCAGCCACAACCGGCATCAAGTTAGATTAATTGCTACACCACAATAGAGATTATTTATGCTTCCATCGCACAACAGATTCAAGTACTCGGGCATCAAACAACGTCCCGTATACAACTGGCCTGGCGGCAAACGCCTCGCATTCTATGTTGCCGTAAACATAGAACACTTTCCCTATGGCGTTCAGTGCGGCGTTGATCTTGACCGACAGACACAGCCTTGGAGCCAGCGCAGTTGGCTCTGGCGTGAATACGGCAACCGCATCGGCGAGTGGCGGCTCATCGATCTTTTTGACGAGCTAGACTTGTCTGTTGGCGTGATTGTCAACACAGAAAACTACGAGCATTGCCCCGAACTTATCGCAGCACATCGTGACCGAGGCGACGAGATGATTGCTCACGGCCGATCTAATGCAGAACGCCAGATCGAAATGAGCGAAGGCAATGAAAGATCAATGATCGAGGAAGTGACGGCACATATGGCAAAGGCCGACGGAAAACGTCCCGAAGGATGGCTCAGCCCCTACCTTACGCCAAGCGCGGTCACCTCCGACCTACTATCAGAAGCCGGTTATAAATATGTACTCGATTGGGGAATCTGTGACGAACAGCCCTTTTGGATTGACACGCGTCACCAACCTTTGCTGTCAGTGCCTTACCCCATCGAGCTCAATGACCAACCGGCTATTGCTTACAGACACAACTCAGCGGCGGAATACTGCGACATGATTGTCGAAAATTTCGACGAAATGTTACGCCGTTCTGTCGAAGCACCTTTAGTCTGTGTGATATCTCTACACTCTTTCATCATGGGCCAACCCTTCCGATTAGCACGTCTGCGCAAAGCTTTACAGCACATCATGTCGCACAAGGATAAGGTCTGGATGACGCTGCCTGGTGAAGTAGCTAAGTATTACCGCGAACTACCGGCCGAACTGCAACTGGCGGCGAAATGATGATTACTGGTCCTGTACTGAACTTTGTATTTACTGTTTAGATGCTACTAGAGTCTTTTTCCTCTGTTAATCCGTAGGTCCCTGGTTCGAGCCCAGGTCGAGGAGCCAAATCTGAAAAGGTCGCTAAATGAGCGGCCTTTTTCTTATTGATATCATGCACATACAATAGCATCATGACTAACATCGAACAAACTCAAACTCCCTATCCAAGATTGGTTAAAAAAATTGAGAATGAGGCCAAAAAGGCTTTTGCACTTTCAATTTATTTTGGGGTCTGGTTCTGCGCTATCAGTTTTTTAGCGGCTACCATTGCTAGTAAATACCCAATTCCGCTTGGCATGTTTGGTTTTGCTATTGTTAAGGGTGCGCTCTCAGCAAAGTTCTTACTCATTAGTGAGGCAGCTTTCCCAATTAAGGTTAATAAGTCAAAGGGCCTGATTAGATCATTACTAGTGCAGTCATTTATCTACGTCGGGATTGTACTTTGCCTCAATTATGTTGAGGCAGGTGTTAATGGCTTGATTCATGGAAAAGACTTTTGGGACTCGCTAAAAGATTTTGGTAAAGCTGATCCATTGCGTGTAGCAGCAATGTGTATTGTGTATTGGCTTATTGTCTGTCCTTACTTAGCGCTAAGTGGCTTAAAAATTGCCCTAGGAACCCATGCAACACTTGCAATACTGTTTGGTCATAAACCCGAACCCCATGAGCCAAGTTCCAAGAGCTAGTTTTCTGTCTTTACTACAGGGTGTTTGGACTTTACTGCTTTGCCTATTTCTTTCATTTGGCATCCAGGTGCATGCGCAAGAAATTGAAGCGCGTGCCTACTCTAATGCTCCCATTGGAATTAACTTTGCTAGTATTGGTATTGGTCAAGCATCTAGTAGTTCATACAAACTTACTACTGAAGCAGTAAGCTACACCCGCATTTTGGATGTTGCCGGGCAATCTGGAAAAATTTCGCTAGTACTTCCTTATGCGCAACTGAGCGGCTCTGGAAAATTAGGTAGTCAAACGATTAACGCAACATCAGAGGGTTTATCGGATCCTCTGATTAAAGCCTCCGTCAATCTCTATGGTGCACCGGCCCTTACATTAGATCAGTTTAAAAATTACCAACAAGATCTGATTATTGGAGCAAGTCTAGCGGCCTCTATTCCGTGGGGGCACTACAACAATGAGCAAATGATCAATGTTGGAGCAAATCGTTGGTTTATCCAACCGGGGCTAGGTGCATCAAAAGCGCTTGGTCCATGGCGCTTTGAATTAGCTGGTGCGGCAACTATCTACACTAGCAACACTAGCTTTTTAGGTGGCAATACTTTGTCACAAAACCCAATTTACTCTACGCAATCCCACGTGATTTATTACTTTCCGTCGACAGCTTGGCTCTCTGCAGATGCCACCTATTATGTAGGCGGGCAGACTTATTTAAATGGCAACCCTGTTAGCGGTTCTCAAGAAAACTGGCGTTT
>JBILYO010000117.1:0-6732 GCA_044377685.1 Polynucleobacter sp.
CGTAGTGCTGGTTTGTACGATTCCGAATGTTATGGTAGTGCCCGCCTCTTCCCCATGGAATAGCATGAAAGATTTGATGGCTGACGCAAAGCAAAATCCCGGAAAGTTTACCTATGGTTCAGCAGGCATTGGTGCATCTCAGCATTTAGCAGGAGCTCAATTTAAAACGGTGACGGGTTTAGATGTTCGACATGTGCCTTACAAGGGAAGTGGCCCAGCTGCAATCGATTTGATGGCAGGTCACATCGACATGATGCTCGATACAGGGTCACTCAACAATATTAAGGCTGGAAAATTAAAAGCTTTAGGGGTTGCTGCTGACAAGCGAATTCCGGAATTACCTAATGTGCCTACGATGAGAGAGGCTGGCGTTCCTATGGTTGCTAACGCTTGGTATGGCGTCATGCTACCGGCCGGTGCATCAAAAGAAGTCAGCGAAAAACTCAATGCCGCTTTTAATAAAGTATTAAATGATCCCGAGGTACGAAAAAGCCTTCAATCTATTGGCGCTCAGATCGATGGTGGATCTGTCGCAGAATTTACTAAGTTCTCCCAGTCTGAAGTGAAGCGCTATGAGGGTATTGTAAAAATGTCAGGCGCTCCTAGAGAATAAAGTGCAGAGCGTTCATTTTCTTCAAACCTAAAACTATTAAGAAATATGATGAATCAAATTGAAATCATTAAAGCGGTAAGTGATGTGATGGATGCTTTGGGCGTCGCCGTGGTCTCCATTGGTGTTTTATGGGGTCTCATTCTTTTTATTAAGAATCTCATAACTCAAAAATCGGATGATGCCTATAAAGTCTTTCGTGTTCAGATTGTGCGCTCCCTGATCCTGGGTTTAGAGGTGTTGGTTGCGGGAGATGTAATTCGTACTGTTGCTATTAGCCCAACTTTAATGAGTGTTAGCGTACTTGGTGCTATCGTGTTGATTCGTTGTTTTTTAAGCTGGTCCTTGACATTAGAAATAGATGGCCGTTGGCCTTGGCAGGCGCCTAGAAAAGTGCAATAAAACAGTCGTATTTAAAATAAAAAAGATATAGGAGATGTAATGAAATTAGCTAGCTTAAGAACTGGCGATCGTGATGGGAAGTTGATAGTGGTTTCTAAAGACCTCGCCCGAGGTATCGTGGTTTCTGAAATAGCCCCCACCATGCAAAAAGCGATTGAGAACTGGGATGAGCTTAAGCCCCAGCTTGAGAAGGTTTACTCTCAATTAAATGCAGGTCAGGCAAACGGTGCATTTGATTTGGATCTCATGAAGCTGGAAAGCCCATTTCCACGTAGCTATCAATTTTTGGACGGTTCGGTTTATTTGCACCATATGGAAAAGGCCCGCAAAGCCCGAGGTGCTGAAATGCCCCCGAATTACAAAACAGAGCCTTTGATGTACCAAGGACTTTCTGATCGGTTTTGTGGTCCCACTGAAACGATGGTATTTCCAGACGCTACTCTAGAGCCAGATTACGAGGCGGAAGTGGCTATCGTTGTTGATGATGTCCCTATGGGTATCATAAAAGCTGAGGCTGCTGGTCATATTAAGTTAGTCATGCTTTTAAATGATTACACCCTGAGATCTCTCACGAAAACTGAGCTTCCAAAAGGTTTTGGATTTATGCAGGCTAAGCCTACTAGTTCATTTTCACCAGTGGCTGTTACATTAGATGAGCTTGGTGAAATCTGGGATGGGGAGAAACTGCATTTAGAGCTTGTATCGGAGATTAATGGTAAGCGCATGGGGCAGCCCAATACTGGAAAAGATATGTTTTTTACTTATCCTGATTTAATTGCCCATGCTTGTCGCACTAGAGCGTTAAGTGCTGGTACCATTATTGGTGCCGGTTCTGTTACGAATCAAGATGAGCAGAGTGGCTTTGGATGTGTAGCAGAGGCTCGCATTCATGAGCAAATGATTCATGGTACTCCGAGTACCCCGTTTTTAAAGAATGGGGATGAAGTTTATATAGACTCATTTGATGCTCAAGGGAAAACAATTTTTGGGGCTATTCGCCAGAAAATCAAAACATTATGATCAAGAAAATCATTTTTTCATTACTCATTTCTAATATCTTTATTGCGGGATCTTGTCTTGCGCAAGGTGCTTATCCCGATAAGCCGATTACTTTGTTACAGGGATTTGGTGCTGGTGGAAATTCCGATACGATCGCCAGAATTATTGCCCCTGGCTTATCTAAAGAATTAGGTCAACAGGTTGTTGTTGAAGCAAAGACGGGCGCGGGCGGTAATATTGCTAGTGCTGCCGTTGCAAAATCTCCCGCTGATGGCTATACCTTAATTTTATTAACTGGAGGCCATGCTGTTTCTGCTGCGGTCTATAGCAAGCTCGCTTTTAATCCAGTTGATGATTTTGAATGGATCTCCTTGGTAACCCAGTTTCCATTTGCAGTGTCGGTGTCCTCTGAGAGCAAATTCAAAACCCTTGCTGATGTGATCGCTGCCGCTAAAGCAGCCCCTGATACGATTTCATATAGCTCTGTTGGGATTGGTTCTACTCAGCATCTCTCCGGAGAGTTATTTGCCTCCATGGCTGGAGTTCGTATGACCCATGTTCCCTATAAAGGTGGCGCTGGACCCCTACAAGATGTTCTCGGGGGTAGGGTTGACGTGATGTTTGACTCTATTACAGTTACCAAGGCACAAGTGGAGGCGGGAAAATTGCGCGCTCTTGGAGTGACGTCATTAAAACCCTATAAGTTATTGCCTGGAGTGCCTCCAGTAGCAGAAACCATTCCAGGATATGAGGTTACTTCCTGGACGGGGGTAGCAGCGCCCAAGGGAACCAGTCCAGAAATTCAGAAGCGGCTTCAAACTGCACTCTTGAAGGTACTCGCAGATCCTGAGGTAATTGCTAAATTAGAAAATACTGGTGGAGTAGTCACTACATCGATTTCTGGTAATCAAATGAAACAATTTGTGAGCGGACAGATTGCGAAGTGGAGAAAAGTTTTAGCCACCGCTGGTATAGCTCAACAGTAAACCGGAGGGCGCATGCTCTGTAAACGACTTCATCACGCTGCGTATAGGTGTTTAGACGCTAAAGAAACCACTCGGTTTTATACCGAAGTGCTTGGCTTGAAATTTTCTCATGCCATGGGTGAAGATCATGTGCCATCTACCGGCGCCTATAGTCCACATATCCATATTTTCTTTCAGATGGAAGATGGCAGTTGCATTGCATTCTTTGAATGTCCTAAAGATCCAGGGAATATTAAAGATATGGAGTCTCCTGCTTGGATTCAGCATTTTGCATTTAAGGTAGAAAGTATGGAGGTCTTACTCAAAGCGAAGCAGGAATTAATTGCAAAAGGGATTGAAGTTTTGGGGCCAACCAATCATGATGATTTCATTAGCTCAATCTATTTCTTTGATCCTTCAGGGCACCGTCTAGAACTCACTGCAGATACTTGCGATGCTTCGATGCATCCCATCTTTGCAGCCGAGGCGCCTAAGGTGCTTGATTTATGGAATGAGACTCATGATTGGTCTCAAAGAGAAAAATTATTTGGCTCGCAATCAGGCTACAAAAGGGATTAACGATATTCATCAACCATAAAGGAAGAAATATGTCACACGTTGCACACCTCTCACTCAAAACTAAACCTGGGTCATTTCAGAAAGTTTGTGATCGATATCATCAGTTTGCACAAGAGGTATTAGCAGGCCATCCTGATTTGCACGACGTCATCATTGTTGGTAATCAAGCACAGAATATTGTGGAAGGTTTTGGGATTTGGGAGAATGCAGAACAGGCTGCATCCCTTGAGGATACTGAAGCCTTTGCAAAGTTTTTAGCTGATATTGAGGCTAATCTTGCTGCACCGGTAGGCAGAAATGATTTAGTAGTCTTTTATCGCATGAATCCTAAGAGCTAATTGAATGCTTACTAAATAAAAACCCCAGCTTATATACTGGGGTTTTTATTGAAAGACTTGTGCTTTTATTTAATGTACAGAGTATGCCGCCAAGATCCATCAGTAAGATGCTCTGTCTCAATCCAACCACCTACACCTCCAAATTTACCAGTACCACCAGTGATAGCGCGCCTAGTGCTGGTAGTCTCATCTAAGGTCGCTTTAGAGCTCGAATATTTTGCAACCCCCTGAATGACGATTTGATCTTTAGTGCCGTCATCAAAAGAAAAAACAGCGGAAGTAATTCGGTACTCCACACCTTTGTCACCAATAACTCCTGTAGTAGTCATAATCCAGTCAGTGGTGATATTAGTTCCATCATTCGCTTTTGCGGGAAAGTGCCACAGTCTTACATCCCCAATGGATTGGCCTGGTTTCCCATGATCTAAAAAGGTGGGTGCTGGTACTGCAGGATGCGTAACGATAATTTTTGTTTGCGCCAAGGACAATCCACTGGAAAAAATCGCGGTAATGACTAGAAGAATTTTAAGAATACGCATTTTGGACCTCGGTAAATAGTGATTAAACCCAACAAAAGCTAAATTTAGCCTAAATTTGTATTTAGCATGATAACTATTAGTATGCCATTCATTTTGTATAAACTGCCTGTATGTCACAGATAATCCAATCTAAAAAATGAGAGATCAACCATTTGACCTACTATCTTATCTAAATCATTTTTTAGGTAGTCATGCGCTCGTCTTGGAATCGCAGCAAATAGAGGAACTTCTTGCGGCAATTGAGAAAGAAGCGCACAACATGCGTAATTTTCTTGAGATATTGATTGATTCCCATTTATGGAAAAACTGGGATATCAATCCCAATCCATACAAGCCTATGATTCTGATGGTTGGATCAGAAATTGATCGTTTAGCAATTGCTCACAATGAGCCTGCATTCCATTCAAAAAAGCACATGATGGATGTATGTTTAATGCTGACTTATTTACTTAAACAGGAAATGAGTGCCAAAGAAAATGGATCTCTTAGTCAGACTTGGGAATCATCTTCGCTGGAAAAGTGGCAACTCTTACTGGCTGCAGCTGCTCATGATTTGGGTCATCCTGGTCTCATTAATTCGACTCCATTTGAATTAGAGCGACAAAGCTTGAATTTCCTAGAGACTCTTTTATTAGAGGCTGGTCATGAGCCTGCAACAATTAAAGACATTCTAGAAACTATTACACCTTGGGTTTTGGCTACAGATCATGGGCAATATAAAGCTTTGTTAGAGCGCCTTTCTCTTCCATCAACTCAGCACGAGGATTGCCTGGCGATGCTATTGGTTGAGGCGGATTTAGCTTCCAGCGTCCTGTCCATAAGGGGTAAGCTGCTGACTGATCGTCTATGTGAGGAATGGGCAGAGCCTTATCCTGAAAAATCGATTGCTCTTCGAAATCAGGTGGGGTATCTTAACTTCTTGACCAGTCTTCGATTTTTAAGCCCCCATTCTAACGAGGCTCGTATTTCCTCAATCCTGCATAATTCCATTACTCAACTTCGCTCTCAAATGCCATGAAGCTTCAATATCATATTTTTTCCCTACCTAAAATAGTTTATTGGCTATTAGTAATTTCTAATATCTTTTATGCAATTTGGCTTCATATTAGTTTTGGCTCATACTTAGCGTGGGATATTTCTGATTTAGCCGATAAAAATACTGCCCTCCTCGAAGATGTAGCGGCAATCTTCCAATTTATTTTATTTGCCGTTACGGTGGATATGTCCATTCGCCACTTTGTGGCGCGCTTTAATCATGTGACCAAAGGTAATCAAGTCCCGGCAATTTTAGTGCAAGCAGTGACGATTATTTGTTACGGTGTCATTGGGCTGTTTGGTTTCATCGTGCTGTATGACCATTCAGCCGGTCAGCTGTTAGCGGCTTCAGGTGCAATTGGTTTCGGTATTGTTTATGTTTTACGCGAGATGATCGCCGACATTGTTGCTTGTATTCAAATTCAGTCTGATGGCTTGATTAGTATTGGCGATCAGATTCAAGTAAGGGGTGAAGGCAGTGGGTATTACGAGATTGTGCAAATGGATCGTCGTATGGTAACTATTAAGACAGATTTGGAATATGCCGTTCGAGTCCCTAATCGCCGCTTTATCAATCTTGACTTTATTAACCTCTCTAAGCAGTTAACTAAAATGGGTGCGCGCCGTGTTTTAGAATTGGATTTAGATTCTGGAAATGATGCGGACAAGGCGATTGAGCTCTTGAGTCAGGCTGCTGAATACACCATTAAGAACAACCCCAATTTTTATCCTTGGTACCGTACTTTTTTAGTCAAGATCAATAATGGTGCCTACAATTTCAATTTAGAGTACGAATGCAATCCCACAATTGATCCTATGCATTCAAACGGAATTGTGAACTTGGCTATTGCCCGCTTCTTTAAGTTGGGCGGTATTAATATGAATTCAACTGTTGAGGTCTTAAATTCTTCAGAGATTGTCGACACCATTAAGAGCCGTATTAAAGATGTTTACCGCTTTGGTATTCTTAAGGCTTTGACTCTTGAGCAGGTCATTCGTTTAACTGAAGCAGCTCAGATTGTGAATTGCCGAGCTAATCAATTGCTAATTGAAAAAGGACATACTGCAGATAGTATGTATATCTTGATCGAGGGCGGTCTTGAGATCACTATTCCAAATGATCAAGGTGAACAAGTAGTGGTTGCCACAATTTGGCCTGGTGAGTGTGTGGGCGAGATGTCTTTACTAACCGGTGAGCCGCGTTCAGCCAATGTCCGTGCTAAAGCCCATTCCACCTTACTAGAAATTACAAAGGCTGATATTGC
>JBILYO010000118.1:0-6715 GCA_044377685.1 Polynucleobacter sp.
TGCCTGGCGATAACGTCACCATTACCGTCAAACTCATCGCGCCAATTGCGATGGAAGAAGGTTTACGTTTTGCAATCCGCGAAGGTGGCCGTACTGTTGGCGCCGGTGTGGTTGCAAAGATTTTGGCATAAGTTTTATTAGATTTAAGGCAGTAGAAGTAAAAATATTTAGCGGTTTGCTAACCGGTGACATCAGTGCTGCTGATGTCACCGAGCTCTTTAGATGTATAACGTGGCAGCACCACACCGCTCTTTGGAATTAATATGCAAAACCAAAAAATTCGTATTCGCCTTAAAGCATTTGATTACCGTTTAATCGACCAGTCTGCGGCTGAAATTGTTGATACAGCTAAGCGTACCGGTGCTGTTGTTAAGGGTCCAGTACCTTTGCCAACTCGTATTGAGCGTTTTGATATCCTTCGCTCACCGCACGTGAATAAGACATCTCGTGATCAATTAGAGATTCGTACCCATCTCCGTTTGATGGACATTGTTGATCCTACTGAGAAAACGGTTGATGCCTTAATGAAATTAGACCTTCCAGCAGGCGTGGACGTCGAAATCAAGTTGCAATAATTTGTTGCTTCCAGTCTTTTTGCTTGTCAAGATTGGTATTTCGGGATAGAATCTAAGGCTTCGCTCAATTATTTGCGCGAAATTTTAGGCTTTATCAGTATTAAAAACGCTGTAAGTTATTGATTTAGAAGTATTTTTACTTGTAAATCACTTAAATTAATTTTGCCGACCAATCGTAGTCGGCGTGGAGCATGAATATGAGCTTAGGCTTAATCGGCCGCAAGGTCGGCATGACCCGTCTATTTACGGACGAAGGGGAATCTATTCCCGTCACCGTAATCGACGTGAGCGACAACAGAATCGCTCAAATCAAGACCCAGGCAACTGATGGCTATGATGCTATTCAGTTGGCGCATGGTACACGGAGAGCTACACGAGTTACTAAATCAATGGCTGGTCACTTTGCTAAAGCAGGTGTGATGGCTGGTAACGGGCTTAACGAATTCCAACTAGATGCAGTAAAAATTGCAGAAATGACGCCAGGACAAGTCATACCTGCTGAAGCTGCATTTACTACTGGCCAAAAAGTGGATGTGCAAGGCGTTTCTATCGGCAAGGGTTATGCCGGCACTATCAAGCGTTATCACTTCGCTTCTGGTCGCGCATCGCACGGTAATTCACGTTCACACAACGTGCCAGGCTCCATCGGTATGGCACAAGATCCAGGTCGTGTTTTTCCAGGTAAGCGCATGACCGGCCACCTTGGTGACGTTACCAAAACAGTTCAAAATTTAGTCATCGCACGCATTGATGCAGAACGTAATCTGATCATGGTTAAAGGCGCTATTCCAGGTGCCCCTGGCGGTAAAGTCATTGTTACTCCAGCGGTGAAAACACCGTTGAAGAAGAAATAAGGAGAGCGAATATGGAACTTAAGCTTCTCCAAGACAACGGTACTTTAGGTGCAGGCGTACAAGCTTCATCAGAAGTATTCGAACGTGAATATAACGAAGCGTTGGTACACCAAGTTGTAGTGGCTTATCAAGCTAATGCACGTAGCGGTAACCGTGCACAAAAAGACCGTGAGCAAGTTAAGCACTCAACCAAAAAACCATGGCGTCAAAAAGGTACTGGTCGTGCGCGTGCTGGTATGAGCTCCTCACCATTGTGGCGCGGAGGCGGTCGTATATTTCCAAATTCCCCAGAAGAGAATTTCAGCCAAAAAGTAAACAAGAAAATGTATCGCGCTGGTATGAGATCGATTTTGTCTCAATTAGCTCGCGAAGGTCGTTTGAATGTGGTTGATCAATTTAATCTGGACGCTCCAAAGACTAAAGTTTTAGCTGACAAAGTTAAAGCAATGGGCTTGGATTCAGTCTTGATCATTGTTGATCAAGTTAGTGAGAATTTGTACTTGGCTTCACGTAACTTACATAAGATTGCTGTTTGTGAGCCACAGCACGCTGATCCATTGGCTTTGGTTCAATACAAAAAAGTATTGGTAAGTAAAGCGGCGATCGCTAAAATTGAGGAGTTGCTGAAATGAGCCAAGTCCGTAAAAACGATCACAACCTAATGAGGGTTCTGCTTGGTCCTGTTATCTCTGAGAAAGCCACTATGGTTGCAGAGAAAAATGAGCAAGTAGTTTTCCAAGTGGCTCGCGATGCAAACAAGAGCGATGTAAAACAAGCGGTCGAATTGCTCTTTAAAGTGCAAGTTGACTCAGTTCAAATCGTGAATCAAAAAGGCAAGCCCAAGCGCTATGGCCGTTTTGAAGGTCGTCGTGACCACACCAAGAAGGCCTACGTGAATCTGAAGCCAGGCCAAGAGATTAACTTTGAAGCGGAGGCGAATTAATCATGCCTTTGATGAAGACAAAACCGACCTCACCAGGTCGTCGCTCAATGGTCAAGGTGGTCAATCCTGACCTCCATAAAGGCAAGCCTTTTGCACCATTGCTAGAGCCACAGTTTCAAAAAGCGGGCCGTAACAATAACGGTCACATCACTACCCGTCATAAAGGTGGTGGTCATAAGCATCACTATCGCGTTGTTGACTTTAAACGCAACGACAAAGATGGCATTCCAGCAAAAGTTGAGCGCTTGGAATACGATCCAAACCGCAGTGCAAATATTGCATTGATTGTGTTTGCTGATGGCGAGCGTCGTTATATCCCTGCAGCTAAGGGTATGACTGTTGGCCAAGCAATCATGAATGGCTCAGAAGCAGCAATTAAATCTGGCAATAACTTGCCTATTCGCAATATTCCAGTTGGTAGCACCATTCACTGCGTAGAAATATTGCCAGGTAAAGGCGCGCAGGTTGCACGTTCCGCTGGTGGTTCTGCAGTTCTTTTAGCCCGTGAAGGCGTATATGCTCAGGTGCGTTTGCGCTCTGGTGAAGTTCGCCGCGTTCTAATTGAGTGCCGCGCCACTATTGGTGAAGTCGGCAATGAAGAGCACAGCTTGCGTGTTATTGGTAAAGCTGGTGCAAATCGCTGGCGTGGTATTCGTCCAACTGTTCGCGGTGTGGCGATGAACCCAGTAGATCACCCACATGGTGGTGGTGAAGGCAAGACGGGCGAAGGCCGTGTACCAGTATCTCCATGGGGCACTCCAACCAAAGGTTATCGTACACGTCGTAACAAGCGTACAACATCGATGATCGTTCAACGCCGTCAAAAGCGCTAAGCGATTAAGGAAAAATAGATATGACACGTTCAGCTAAAAAAGGCCCATTTTGCGAAGCCAGCTTAGTAAATAAAGTTGAAGTCGCACAAGCCAATAAAGACAAAAAGCCGATCAAAACTTGGTCACGCCGTTCAACGATTCTTCCAGACTTTATTGGTCTGACAATCGCTGTTCACAACGGTCGTCAACACGTTCCGGTTTATGTATCAGAAAACATGGTGGGTCATAAGTTAGGCGAATTTGCCTTGACCCGTACTTTCAAAGGTCACTCTGCTGACAAGAAAGTTGTGAAGAAGTAAGGGGATGATGATGGAAGTTAAAGCTATTCACAAGAGCGCCCGCATTTCTGCGCAAAAGACACGTTTGGTCGCTGATCAAATTCGTGGTTTGCCGATTGCTCGCGCATTAAACATTTTGAACTTCAGCCCCAAGAAAGCTGCCGTTATTGTGAAAAAAGTAGTTGAATCAGCGATTGCAAATGCTGAACACAATAAAGGTGCTGATATTGATGAGCTCAAGGTATCAGCGGTCATCGTTGATAAAGGCACTTCCTTGAAGCGCTTCACTGCGCGCGCTAAGGGTCGTGGCAATCAAATCGAAAAACAAACTTGTCACATTAGCGTGACCTTGAGTAACTAAGGAAAGATATGGGCCAAAAGATTAATCCCACCGGATTCCGACTCGCGGTAACGAAGAATTGGACATCACGTTGGTATGCAAATAACACCGATTTCGCAAAGATGCTGAAAGAGGACGTTGACGTCCGCATCTATTTGAAGAAGAAGTTGAAAAATGCATCTGTCAGCAAAGTCATCATCGAACGTCCTGCTAAGAATGCTCGCATTACTATTTATAGCTCACGTCCAGGTGTAGTCATTGGTAAAAAAGGCGAAGATATTGAAGTTCTTCGTCGCGAATTACAAAAGCGTATGGGCGTTCCAGTTCACGTGAATATCGAAGAAATTCGCAAACCTGAAGTCGATGCTCAGTTGATTGCTGACTCTATTACTCAGCAGTTAGAAAAGCGCATTATGTTCCGTCGCGCTATGAAGCGCGCAATGCAAAGCGCTATGCGTCTTGGTGCGCAAGGTATCAAGATCATGTCATCTGGTCGTTTGAATGGTGCTGAGATTGCTCGTCGTGAATGGTACCGTGAAGGTCGCGTTCCACTCCATACATTAAAGGCTGATATTGATTACGCAACATCAGAGGCTGAGACAACTTACGGCATCATTGGAGTAAAAGTTTGGGTTTATAAAGGCGACACATTGGGACGTGGTGCAGACGCTCCAGTAGCTGCTCCATCCGTTGAGCCAGCTGCCGAAGAAAAGAAAACCCGTCGTGCTCCAAGCAAAACAGCTGCACGTAAACCAGCCGCTGTTACTGAAAAGCCTTTAGTTGCTGCTAAGCCAGCAATCAAGCGTGTGCGCAAGGTTGAAGTACCTGCCGCAGATACGCAGAAGTCAGGAGAGTAAGCATGTTACAACCAAAGCGTCGCAAATATCGTAAGGAACAAAAAGGTCGTAACACTGGTGTCGCAACACGCGGTAGTTCAGTAGCCTTCGGCGACTTCGGATTAAAGTCTATTGGCCGCGGTCGTTTGACTGCACGTCAGATTGAATCTGCACGTCGCGCAATGACACGTCACATTAAGCGTGGTGGCCGTATCTGGATCCGTATTTTCCCAGATAAGCCAATTTCACAAAAGCCGGCCGAAGTACGTATGGGTAACGGTAAAGGTAATCCAGAGTACTACGTAGCTGAAATTCAACCAGGCAAGATTTTGTACGAGATGGATGGCGTGGATGAAACTTTGGCGCGCGAAGCTTTCAAGCTTGCTGCTGCTAAATTACCATTGAAAACCACTTTCGTGATTCGCCACTTAGGTTGATCGGGATAAAGATAATGAAAAATAAAGAATTAGTAACTAAAGATCTGACTGCCTTGAATACAGAATTGACAGAGCTCTTAAAGACAAACTTTAAGCTCCGCATGCAAAAGGGTACTCAGCAACTCACAAATACCAGCCAATTGGGTAAGACTAAGCGCGACATTGCTCGTGTGAAGACTTTTATTACCCAAAAGACTGCACAGAAATAAGGAAAAAGGGATATGACAGAGTTATCTAAACCCTTGCGCCGCACCCTCGTGGGCCGTGTTGTTAGCGACAAAATGCAAAAAACTGTGACGGTGTTGGTTGAGCGTCAAGTAAAGCATCCAGTGATTGGTAAGTATGTTGGCCAGTCCAAAAAGTACCATGCTCATGACGAAGCTGGCACATATAAGATGGGCGATACCGTTGAAATTGCTGAATCTAGGCCAATTTCACGCACTAAATCTTGGGTTGTGACTCGTTTAGTAGAGGCTTCAAAGGGTATTTAAGGCATTTTTAAGGGGTTTTGGCAAAGTTTATTCCCAAAACCTCGTTTTACGTAGTAGAATAGAAGGCTTCTCTAGTTTTATGTGAGAAGCAGTGTTTTTCTTTAATTCCGGGCTTTTAACCTTCGTTAAAGCCCATAGACGGAACCAAGACTGTTTGCCTTTGGCCAATAAGTTGGGGATTAGAAATGATACAAACCGAAAGTAGATTGCAGGTCGCCGACAACACAGGCGCCAGTGAAGTTTTGTGCATCAAGGTATTGGGCGGCTCTAAACGTCGTTACGCCAGTATCGGAGATGTCATCAAAGTCAGCGTTAAGTCAGCTGCTCCACGTGGCCGTGTAAAAAAAGGTGATATTTATAACGCTGTTGTAGTGAGAACAGCTAAGGGTGTTCGCCGTCCAGATGGTTCATTGATTAAGTTCGATGCAAACGCTGCGGTATTGCTCAACGCTAAGTTAGAGCCAATTGGCACGCGTATCTTTGGACCAGTTACACGCGAGTTGCGTACTGAAAAGTTCATGAAGATCGTTTCTCTCGCCCCCGAAGTGATTTAAGAGGCTGATATGAAAAAGATTCGTAAAGGTGATTCCGTCGTTTTATTGACTGGCCGCGATAAAGGCAAGCAAGGAACTGTAACGGATGTTCTCGAGAATAAATTGGTGATCGAGGGCGTGAATATTTACAAAAAGAGCGTTAAGCCAAACCCAGCTGCAGGTGTAACCGGCGGCATGATTGACAAGACTATGCCTGTTCACATTTCTAATGTGGCTTTGGTTGACGGTAACGGCAAACCATCACGTGTTGGTATCAAACTCGTTGATGGTAAAAAGCAGCGTTTCCTCAAAACCACTGGCGCAACATTGAGCGCATAAGGGTCACGGAGAAATTATGAGCACACGTTTTCAAGAACATTACCAACAAAAAGTTGTTGCTGATTTGATTGCCAAATTTGGTTATAAGTCCGCAATGCAAGTTCCACGTATTACCAAAGTTACTCTGAATATGGGTTTAGGTGATGCCGTGAACGATAAGAAAATTATCGAAAATGCAGTTGGCGATTTAACTAAAGTTGCGGGCCAAAAGCCAGTTGTAACTAAGGCTAAAAAAGCTATTGCAGGTTTCAAAATT
>JBILYO010000119.1:0-6702 GCA_044377685.1 Polynucleobacter sp.
GATTGTCAAAGCCCGTGAGACGGGCGGTCCATTTAAAGACTTGTTTGATTTCTGTGCAAGAGTTGATCGTCGACAAGTGAACCGCAGGGCGATTGAAGCCTTGATGCGGGCTGGTGCATTCGATAGTCTGTATCGAGATAGTCTGGCTGCTGGTGCCAACTTATACGATATCCGTTCCACATTATTGTCTTCTCTTGCTAGGGCAATTGAAGCTGCAGAGCAAGCAGAGGCCTCGATTCATCAAGTGAGTTTATTTGATGTAGTTGGAGAAGAAAATCGGCATCTCCCAGAATTGGTTCGTGAGCCTATCTGGTCTGAAAAAAAGCGGCTCCAAGAAGAAAAGACTGCGCTTGGGCTTTGCTTAACAGGACACATGTTTGATGCCTATCGAGAAGAGACAGCACACTTTATTCGTCAACCTTTAGCAAAGATCAATGAAGGCAAGGATCAATTGATTGCCGGCATCATTACTTCTGCCCGCATGTTGACGGGCCAGCGTGGTCGTATGATGATCGCTACGATTGATGACGGTACTGTATCTTTGGAGGTGACACTCTATAGCGAAGTATATGAACCTAATCGTTCTTGGTTAAAAGAAGATGAGTTATTGGTCGCAAAAGTGAATGTCACGCCAGATAAATTTTCAGGCGGAATGCGCATTGTTTCTGAGGCAGTGATGGATATTACGGGAGCGCGGATGCGGTTTGCTCGTAATGTGCATGTATTTATAGATACAGCCATCGATATCAAGATGTTACGTTCTCAAATTAGTCCGTATCTGATGTCTAACCGTGTACGTGATCCCAAGTTTGGCTCTGTCAAATCCCCAGCCCTTGGTTCTAATGATGCAGTCAAGGGTTTGATGTTGACGGCTGCTGTCACTACTAGTGGGGGTGCATGCTTAATGCAGTTCCCAGAGGATTTACGGATCTATCCTGATGATGCCTGTCTTCATGGTTTGAGCCAGATTTTGGCCTCTAAGCAAAATAACCCTGTACAAGTTCAGTACCAGTAATCTTTGGTATTTATTGGTTTAGGATTTGCTTAGCAGCAGTGATCACTTGACTGGGCTCAAGTAGGTCTAAACACTCACTATGACTATCAGCGCGATCCTCACAGCCTGCTTTACGACACGGAACACATTCACCAGGACCTTGCAAAATAGTGACATTCCCGACAGTTTGAGTTCGGGCTCGTAATTGATAGGGTTGATCGCCAACAAAGCCATTTGGCCAAGGGCCAAAATTCGTTGGTGGAGTTGCTCCAAATAATGCAATTGTCGGGGTATTGCAGGCCGCGGCTAAGTGAGTGATAGAGGTATCAACACCAATATATAAAGCTGCACCACGCAGTAATGTGCCTGCCTGTGGAATGGATAACTTTCCAGCAGTATCAATAACTTGCTTGCGAGTGGATTCATCTAGTAAAGACAGAATATCGTGATTGAGTTGTAAGTCTTGTTTTGCAGAGGATGCGCTTAACACTACTTGTAAACCTTGTTGAGTCAACCAAGTAATGAGTTGTTGCCAGTAGGCCAGCGGCCAGCGTTTATAAGCAGTTAAAGGCCCAGGATGAATCACTGCATAAGCTTGGTTTAACTGGCCTGCAATAATGGGTGTTAAAGCTTCACCTTCAGGAGGTGTTACTGAAATCGGCTCTTTAAATAGATCATTCGGATTTCTGAAGAAAACTTCTAATAGCCGTAGTTTTTCTGCAATCACATGTTGTGCAAAATAATCTACCGTGACGTTATGCATGGAAATGAATTTTTTCCAAGCGTTTTGCTTGTCATTTTTACTATTGGCACTACCATCTTTGCCTTGTGGATGACCGCCTAAGACGCCTACGCGCCTAAATGCTGAGATTAAGCCATATAAGTAGGCACGATCACTAGGTTGGGTAACGATGGCTAAGTCATAGCGCTGAAACAACTGATTGAAGAGGCTGAGATATTCTGCGAAGCCAGGTCGATCAGAGGTTTCAATAAACTCGCTAATGTCAGGATTATCTTTGAGCATGTCGAGCTTACCTCGATAACCTAGAAAATGAAACTCAGCCTCAGGCCAAAGTTCACGAGCTTTACTAATGAGTGGAGTTGTCACTAGTACATCCCCAATTTGCCGAGTAGCAATAAATAATACTTTTTGAGGTTGAATGGAGGAAAAATTTGACATAGCTAATAATTTATATCGCCTTAGCTTGAATCATGGCGCGCACTTTGCGGGCATTTTCTGCAGCATGACTTTGATCATGAATTTTATGAAACAGATGGAAGACTTCGGTAGACCATGAGCCTGATTTGCGCTTTATATGATGACGCTGTAGGCGAAAGACAAAGTCAGCATCCTCATGACCCCAGCCGGTCATATCCTCATCAAAGCCATGAATAGCTTCTGCATCTACTTTCCAGCAGGCCATATTGCAGCCCTTAATGCGACGCCATACAAATTTTCGATAGTCGCGCCAAAACCCAGTGCCTAACTTGATTTGTAATGGCCAATACTTATTAATACAGCCACTGAGTCGATACTGAAGTAACTTACTAGTAAAGCGTTGGTAATCCCAATTTGGCCAGTTGAGTAATCGCTTCGTGAGACTCTGATCTAAGAGTACGCGACTGCCCGTAACGAGGTAGCCCTTTTGAGCTAAGGCGCGATGGCGTGCTACATAGTCTGGCTGAACAATGCAGTCGCCATCTAAGAAGATTAAATAGTTTCCATGCGCAGCTGCAATAGCTTGGTTCAGAATTTTTGTTTTCCGAAAACCTTGGTCTTCTTGCCAGAGATGAGTCATGGGAATGGGATAGTTAAGCTTGATATTCTCAATAAGCTGTTTAGTCTCATTGGTAGAACCATCATCTGCAATAATGATTTCAAAATCCTGATCAGTTTGGGTAGCAAGTGATTCTAGGCAGAGCTTGAGTGCTTGTGGCCAGTTGTAGGTAGCCAGCAAAATCGAAATCATTTACCAGCATCCTGATTCAGTTGCCATAACTTCATATAGCGATAGTAGGTGCCATGAGCATTAGAGATTGCCAAGGCAAAACCTTGAGGGCCATCTAAAAAACCGGCTCGTAGGATATAGGTTCGAATAAAAGCCCACACACCGTGGAGCACTGCTTTAGCTGGGTTACTTTTTTTACCTTTAGCAAAAGCTTGCTCTGCTGATGCAGTGGAGTAGCGATTGAGTTTGTCTAGTACTTGTGCGTAATTCATAAAGCTATAGTGCAACATGGGGTTCTCTAGCTTGGCTACAGTTCCATTTGGAATGAGGCGCTCATGAACTAGGTCATCCGAAAAGCGGGCAGTACCTCGTTTAAAAAGACGCTCTACATAATCGGGACTCCAGCCTGAATGTCGAATGAAGCGGCCACAGTACCAAGACAGGCGGGGAATAGCGAAGCAATTTACATGGGCAGAATGGTTGATAGCCGTCAAAATTTCCGATTTGAGGGCTGGGGTGAGTCTTTCGTCCGCATCCAGTGAAAGAACCCAGTCACCAGTTGCTAAATCCAAGGCGCGGTTCTTTTGGGGGCCAAAACCAGGCCAATCCGTGGGGTAGGCCATCAAAGCGCCATAGTGATGGGCGATTTCCAGGGTCCGATCCGTGCTATTGGAATCGACCACTACGATTTGCTGGGCAATCCCCTCCAGGGAGGCCAGACAATCGTCCAAATTGGACTCTTCATTGCGAGTGATGAGTATGACTGATAAGGTGGGCATAATTCATTATATGAATGCTCAAGACCGGACCACCCTAAATCGCTTAATTCAGTATCTCAAACCCCATATTAAGCTCATTATTGGCTCTTTATTGGCTATGGCTGTTGTGGCGGCATCTGAGACATCTATCCCTGCCTTAATGAAGCCATTGCTCGATAGGGGCTTTACTGGCGAGCTGAATGACAAGCTGTGGCAGGTTCCCGTTTTCTTAGTAGGTTTGGCTGTTATCCGTAGTTTGGCGCAGTTTTTCTCGAATTATTTGCTCACCCAAGTCATTAACTCAGTACTCCTTAAATTGCGCGAGCGAATGTTTCATACCCTATTGCGCGCTCGCACCGTTTTCTTTCAGCAGAATTCTGCTTCGCATTTAATTAATGCTGTCGTATTTGAGGTAAATAACATTCTCACCATTATGGGTGGAATGTTAATTAGTCTGGTGCGCGACTCTTTAACGGTGATTGGTTTAATTGGTTACCTGATCTACTTGAACTGGCAGCTCACGCTCGTGGTGTTAGTGATTTTCCCAATCATTGCTTTCATCATGAGCAAAATTAATCGCCGCTTACGGGCTCTAAATCGAGAACAGCAAACACTTACTAGTGAATTAGCTTATATTGTTGAAGAATCTGTTGCAGGGCATAAGATAGTGAAAGTACATGGCGCTGAGTCTTATGAGATGCAGCGCTTTATGGAAAAAGCCCAACGTCTACGCCAATTTGCACTGAAATCAGCAGTTGTCGGTGGTCTGAATCAGCCCATTACCCAACTCATTGCCTCGATGGCTTTATCAGTTGTCTTAGTGATTGCTTTGATGCAATCAGCCACCCAAGGAACGACGGTTGGAGGTTTTGCTGCCTTTGTTACAGCCATGATGTTAGTGATTTCACCTCTAAAACATTTAGCGGATATTAATCAGCCCTTGCAACGTGGCCTTACTGCTGCAGAGATGATTTTTGCGTTAATGGATCAGCCTTTCGAAGAAGAAGAAGATCGCAAGCTCAATATGAAGTCCCTTAATAAGAGTAAGGGCGGCATTCGTTTTGAAGATGTTGGATTTTCCTATCAACAAGAAGAGGGGCGTCAAGATGCTCTGCGTGGCATTAACCTCAATATTGCGCCAGGAGAGGTGGTTGCATTTGTTGGACCTTCAGGCGGAGGAAAGTCTACTTTAATCAATTTATTACCACGCTTCTTTAAACCCACTAAAGGACATATCTACTTGGATGACATTCCTCTAGAAGATATTATCTTGGCAGATGTGCGCAAGCAAATCGCCTTTGTTAGTCAAGATGTAGTTTTATTTAATGACACGATTGCTGCTAACGTAGCCTATGGTGCATTCGATGAAGAAGGCATTGATCGTGCTCGAGTGACACAGGCTTTAGAGGCTGCAAATCTGACAGCGCTCATTGAGCAGTTACCTGAAGGAATTGATTCTCTAGTTGGTGATAATGGCAATCGTTTATCAGGCGGTCAGCGTCAGCGCTTGGCGATTGCTAGAGCGATTTATAAGAATGCCCCAATTTTGATCTTAGATGAGGCTACTTCAGCGCTCGATTCCGAGTCTGAACGTCAGGTCCAGGATGCATTAGATCGTTTGATGGCTGGTAGAACTACCTTAGTCATCGCACACCGTTTATCAACAATTGAGCATGCTAGTCGTATTGTGGTCTTGGAGCACGGCCAAATTATTGAAAATGGCTCTCATGAAGATCTGATTCAGCGCAACGGCCTCTATGCCAGTTTGCACCGTATCCAATTTTCAAATAGTTAACTGAGAACAATATCGTATTGCTCTTGGCGGAAGCTACCTTCTGCCTGGAGTGTGATCGGCTTGCCAATAAAGTCACCCAATTGGGCTAAGAATTGATTTTCCTCTTCTAAAAAGAGATCAATCACATCGGGAGCCGCAACAATCCTAAATTCTCGTGGATTAAATTGGCGATGTTCACGAACAATTTCACGCAAAATTTCATAGCAGATGGTTTGCGGTGTCTTCACTTCGCCTTTACCCATGCAAGTAGCGCAGGGCTCGCAGGTGATATGGGCCAAAGATTCGCGGGTGCGTTTACGAGTCATCTCTACCAATCCTAGAGAAGAGAAATCGTTTACCGATGTACGTGCATGATCGCGCTCTAGGTTGCGCTTGAGTTCATGTAGTACAGATTCTTGGTGATCCTTGCTAACCATATCGATAAAGTCGATGATGATAATGCCCCCTAGATTGCGTAATCGTAATTGACGAGCAATTGCTTGGGCTGCCTCAAGATTGGTTTTAAAGACAGTGTCGTCTAAATTCCGCGCACCGACATAGCTTCCGGTATTGACATCAATGGTAGTCATTGATTCAGTTTGATCGATCATGAGATAGCCACCAGACTTGAGATCTACCCTTCGACCCAAAGCTTTATTAATTTCAGAATCAACGTCGAATAAATCAAAAAGGGCGCGTTCGCCTCGGTGTAGGGTCAACTTACCCAATAGGTTAGGCATATATAGATTAGCAAAGCCCTTCAGTTTCTCAAAGTTCTCGGCTGAGTCGACCCGTATTTGTGTGGTTTCGTCGCCAGCAACATCGCGTAGCACTCGCTCTGCCAAACTCAGATCTTGATAAAGTAGGCTCGGTGCAGAATGGTGATTCATCGATTCACGAATGTTTTCCCAGGTAGAGCGTAAGTAAAGCATGTCATGTTGTAACTCAGTATCAGTCGCATCTTGAGCACTCGTGCGCACGATAATGCCGCCCTTTTCATCAGCAGACATTAAGCCAGCAAGACGGGCTTTGATTGCCTCACGTTCTTCGGCTTGATCGATCCGCTGTGATACGCCAATATATTTCTCTGTGGCGATATCACTACCAGATGGTGGTAAATACACTAAATTGCGACCAGCGATACTGAGCTGAGTTGTTAATCGAGCGCCTTTGGTGCCCAAAGGATCTTTTAAAACTTGCACTAAAACGGTTTGCCCTTCAAATAAG
>JBILYO010000120.1:0-6626 GCA_044377685.1 Polynucleobacter sp.
TCAGTAGAATCATTGAATTCTAGAGGATTACAAACAATGGCTGAAATTTTTACCCCTTTTCTAGCTGCATTCATTCTGGCGTATACCTTACGCCCTGTTTGCCTATGGCTTGAAACACATCGGATTCCTCGTTCATTGGCCGCCCTGATTTCGATGCTCGTTGGCTTAGGACTCATTATTTTCATTTTCAGCCTGCTGATCAGCCTGCTCAAATACGAAATCCCGCTACTGAAAACCCAACTTCCAGAGTGGATAGCCAATACCCAGTCTTGGCTGAGTCCAAAACTCGAAGAACTCCACATGAATATTGATTGGAGCGCTCTTAAAGTCAATGTCACTCAAAAAATTACTGCCCACATTCATGACAATGCTGATGCCTTGATGAACACCACGATTAATACTGTCCTGGTATCTGGTAGTTCTGTTATCACAGGATTTGTGAATGCAGTCCTGATTATTTTTGTGATGTTTTATTTGCTCATTGACTGGGATCAGTTTTTTTCACTACTCAAAAAAGCAGTTCCTGCGCGCGCGCAAGAAACTGTGCACCACCTTGCAATGCATACCGATGGTTTGTTATCGCAATATTTGCGTGGCATGTTGATTGTGATTTCGATCATGGCGATTTTCTATAGCGCAGGTCTTAGTTTGATTGGCATCAAAGGAGCTGCTGCTCTGGGTGTGTTTACTGCCTTGATGATCATTATTCCGTATGTTGGTATTACGATTGGTCTGACTCTAGCAACCTTATCTGCGCTTCTACAATTTGGACCGGGCCTGGAGATTATTGGCGTACTGGCGCTTTTTGGTCTAGGTCAATTTATTGAGGGCTTTTTCTTGACACCTCGCTTAGTAGGAGAGCGCATTGGCTTACATCCTGTGGGTGTGGTTTTTGCCTTATTGCTCTTTGGTAAGTTATTTGGATTCTTTGGTGTATTACTAGCACTCCCGATCAGTGCCGTCAGCATGGTCTTAATTCAATACGCATGGTCTCTTTATACCCAAAGCTCTTGGTATCAAAAATAGATTTGCGTTGTAATGAATAAAACTCCGCTTCCTAAACAATTTGCTTTAGACATTAGTCACACCCCTAAAGCAAGCCTAGAAAACTACCTGCCAGGCAAAGACCGAGCCTTGATCTCCACGCTTCAAGACTTGAGTCAATCATGGCATCAACAATCTACGGTAACTCAAAATAATCCTCTAAATCAACGCTGGATTTATTGGTGGGGTCCAGAGGGATCTGGACGTACTCACCTATTAGCAGCCATCGAAAATGCTGCTGCCCAGAATAGTATTGACTATTTTTCTTTGGGGCCTCATGAGCCTACGGCATGGGTCCGTCTGGAAGAAAAAATGAATCTCCTCACAGAAAGTAATTTACCTTCAGTGATTACAGTAGATGATGTCGATCGTCTGGATGAGCGTTTAGTTGGTGCACTCTTTCGTATCCTCAATGGAGTTCAAGCCAGCAAAGCAATCCATATTTTTATGACTGGTAAGGCAGCGCCTGCAGCTCTAGAGATTAGAGAGGACCTGCGCACCCGCCTAGGCTGGGGCTTAGTATTCCAAACAGAACTTTTGGATGATGATGCGAAAATACAAGCATTAGAGCAAGCAGCCCAGGCGCGCGGTCTAGTGTTATCGCCAGATGTATTGCCTTGGTTGTTGAGCCGTTTCTACCGTGATATGCCCAATTTAATGGCTTTAATTGATGCTTTAGATGCTTATTCACTAGAAACAAAACGTGCTGTAACCTTGCCGCTGGTGCGAGAACTTTTGCAGCCATAATCATTTACTCAATATTGAATTCGTGACCCAATTAGCCCTGTTCGATTTAGATCACACTCTTTTACCCTGCGATAGCGATTATGAATGGGGCCAATTTCTTGTCCGCCTAGGCGTCGTAGATGGTAATGACTACGCCACAAAAAATGATCGCTTCTACCAGGACTATAAAGACGGCAAACTGGATATTGATGAATTTTTACGATTTGCCTTAAAGCCCTTATCTCAACACTCACGCGAGCAACTGAAGGAATGGCATGATGCTTTCATGGAGGAAGTGATTCACGGACAGTTACGCCAGAAAGCCATTGATTTAGTGAAACACCATCAAGATGCTGGAGATGTATGCTGCGTTATCACTGCCACAAACAGCTTTGTGACGCGCCCAATTGTGGAAAGCTTTGGCATTGAACACCTCATTGCTACCGAGCCAGTCACTACCTCAAATCACCCTCATGCGACTTTTACTGGCGAAGTCCTGGGCATTCCCAATTTTCGGGAAGGTAAGATTCTGAATTTGCACAACTGGCTTTCGAGTAAGCAACTTTCATTGGACGCCCTGGATCGTAGTTATTTTTATTCTGATTCAATGAATGATTTACCTTTGCTTGAGAAAGTCAGCCACCCTATTGCTACTAATCCCGATGATCGTTTGCGTAGTGAGGCTCAGAAACGGCGCTGGCCTATTCTTGAGTTATTTACATGATCACTAAGTTTATTAAGCGGATCTTGCGTCGTGACCCAATGGCCAAGCATACGCAAGCGAACAATACAGGGGCACCAAAACGTATCCCAAAAAAAACGCATCGTATTGATCCTCACTTACTCTCCAAGAATGCGGTAAAGGTTACCGATACATTACAACAAGCTGGTTATGAAGCGTTTATTGTTGGAGGTGCGGTACGTGATTTAGTTTTAGGTATTGGCCCAAAAGATTTCGATGTGGCAACGAATGCCACCCCAGATCAAGTACAAAAATTATTTCGTAAAGCACGTCTAATTGGTCGTCGGTTTCAGATAGTCCACGTTACTTTTTTTGGTAAAGGCCACCCTGAGATTATTGAAGTATCGACCTTTAGAGCCTTGCTGGATAACGCTGGTGACCATCTCGCAGAAAGTGGCCGTATTTTGCGTGACAACGTTTGGGGATCGCAAGGAGAGGATGCAACTCGGCGTGATTTTAGTATCAATGCGATGTATTACGATCCCTCTTCTGAAACAGTGCTCGACTATCACGGCGGCATGGTCGATATCCAAAAGAAAACTTTGCGCATGATTGGCGATCCAGTAAAACGTTATCGAGAAGATCCTATACGGATGCTCAGAGCAATCCGTTTTGCCGCTAAAACTGGTTTTAGCTTAGAGGCAGCTACACGCTCCCCCATTACCAAGCTCAGTACGCTACTACAAGATGTTCCTTCTGCACGACTCTTTGATGAAATTCTGAAGCTATTAATGTCTGGCTATTCTTGGGCAGCCATTCAAGGTTTACGTGATGCCGGCTTACATCACGGCCTATTACCCCTGCTTGATCACATACTTGATAGTAGTGAAGATTCCAAAGAGGCTAATCAATTCGTTAAGCTAGCACTAGCCAATACTGATCAACGAATCCAGTCTGGAAAGAGTGTTTCTGCAGGATTTCTGTTCGCTACATTGCTGTGGCCCGATCTTCTCAAAAATTGGAATGTCAACTTGGCAAAAGGTATGGCCAATATTCCAGCCTTACAAGATGCGATGGACGATACGATTGCCACCCAAAGTAGCGCTATTACCATTCATCGTCGCTTTGAGAGTGATATGTGTGAAATCTGGTCTATGCAACCTCGTTTCGAAAAGCGGGTAGGCCGCTATCCCTACCGCTTAATAGAATCCCCACGTTTCAGGGCGGGTTATGACTTCCTCCTACTGCGTTGTGCCACAGGAGAAAAAGATACTGCTCTTGGGCAATGGTGGACAGACTTTATCGCCGCAGACCCTAATGGACAAGAGGCTTTGATGGCAAGCGCCAAAAATGAGGTAGGTAACAGTGCGTCACCCCCCAAGAAACGCCGTCGAAGGAAGCCTAAATCTGTCAGCACAGCCAGCCCTACCGAAAATACTCCAAGCTAAGCAAGTTTTTAGAAATTTCTGTAAAGTAGTTTTATCTTGGGTTTGGAAAAATATGGCACGGGCATATATTGGATTTGGCGGAAATATCGGCGATACGCGTCAACTGATCACTGACGCGATCATCTGTCTTGCTCAACGCTGCGAATTACAAATCCTAAACAAGAGTTGTTTCTATCAAAGCGCTCCTATAGAGGCCCAAGGTGGTGACTACATCAATGCGGTCATTCAAATTGAAACGCAACTCACACCTTATGGGCTTTTACATATTTGCCAAGCAGTCGAACAAGAATTTGGTCGGGAGCGTCCCTATGCTAATGCGCCGAGAACCCTTGACCTCGATATCCTGCACTTTGAGGGCGTCACACAAAATGAAACCGAGCTCATGCTGCCCCACCCCAGGATCACAGAACGCTCTTTTGTATTGCTACCCCTTCTTGAAATTTCTCCTAATTTCTTCCTGCCTCATTTTGGCGAATTAAAGACCTATTTACCCAAAGTGGCACACCAACGTATTGAAAAACTCCCCTGCCGCAACTGTAATTGTGGGGAAAAGACTGTTTATAGCCAATCGTCGCATTAATTCATTAAACTCTCGCCATGGGTTATTTACAGGGCGAAAAGCCAATCTCGATTACTAAACTCCTGGCGATGCACGCCGAGGGTGAAAAAATTTGTATGCTCACAGCATATGACTCCACAATGTCTGCGCTGCTCAATCGCTGTGGCATTGAAGTTATTCTGATTGGTGACTCACTGGGTAATGTGATTCAAGGGCAAACTAGCACAACCCCGGTAACCATCGAGCAGATGAGCTATCACACCACTTGTGTGGCGCGCACTAACTCACACGCTTTCTTGATTGGTGATTTACCTTTTGCTAGCTATGGTGATCCAGTTAAAGCTTTAGAGTCTGCTGCTGAACTCATGCGTGCTGGCGCTGATATGGTGAAGCTAGAGGGTGGTGGTACCTGGCAAGTAGAAATCATTCGTTATCTGGTGGAGCGTAGTGTGCCAGTTTGCGCGCACCTTGGTTTGCTGCCGCAGTCAGTCCATCTTTTAGGTGGCTATAAGGTTCAAGGTAAGTCAAAGGACTCTGCAATCATCATGCTTGAGCAAGCGATTGCTTGCCAAGATGCTGGGGCTCAGATGGTGGTTCTAGAAGCGATCCCTTCAACGCTTGGCGAAAAAATTACTGCAGAACTACACATCCCTACCATTGGCATTGGTGCTGGCCCAAATTGCTCTGGTCAAGTATTAGTACTACAAGATATGTTAGGCATTAGCCCAGGGAAACCTCCGAAGTTCGTCAAAAACTTCATGGAAGGCCGACACTCTATTGAGGCAGCAATTAAAGCCTATGTGAAAGAAGTGAAGTCCGGAAAATTCCCCGGACCTGAATATGGTTTTGCAGGTTAAAGAGTGATTAACTAAAAAAATTCTTTACGCCTTCGAACCAGCCTTTTTGTTGTGGGCTGTGTTTATCCCCACCAGACTTAAGACTTTCATCAAACTGTTGTAGCAATTTTCTCTGCTCATCCGTTAATTTGACCGGTGTCTCGACCACAACGTGGACAAAAAGATCGCCTACCAATGATGAACGCAAGCCTTTAATACCTTTATTGCGCAAACGGAATGTTTTGCCAGTTTGTGTTCCCTCTGGAACTGGAAACTCAACGCGCCCCGATAAAGTAGGGACTTCGATTTCCCCGCCAATCGTAGCGTTAGCAAATGAAATCGGCATTTGGACATGCAAGTCACTTCCATCGCGTTCAAATACTGGATGGGGTTTAACTCGCACTTCTACATAGAGATCGCCTGACGGACCACCATTAATACCTGGTTCACCATTTCCAACTGAGCGCACACGCATACCATCATCAATTCCTGCCGGAATTTTGATCTCAAGGGTTTTTTGTTCTTTATGCTTACCACTGCCATGGCAAGTTTTACATGGCTTAGGAATGTACTCGCCCGTGCCGCGGCACTTAGGACAAGTTTGCTGCATTGAGAAGAAACCTTGCTGCACACGCACTTGACCGTGACCGTCACAGGTAGAACATTTTTCAGCTTTAGTACCAGGTTCTGCGCCTGTCCCATGACAAGGTTTGCAACTACTCCAGCTAGGTACTCGAATCTGAGTAGTGTATCCCTCTGCTGCTTGCTCAAGAGTGATCTCCATGTTGTAACGGAGATCTGCGCCCTTATAAACCTGGGGGCCTGCATGACGTCCGCCACCTTGGCCAAAGATGTCGCCAAAGATGTCGCCGAAAGCATCTGCAAAGCCACCGCCTGCAAAGCCGCCACCGCCAAAACCACCCATTGAGGGGTCTACACCAGCGTGTCCATACTGATCATAAGCAGCTCGCTTATTTGGATCAGTCAGTGTTTCGTATGCTTCTTTTCCCTCTTTAAATTGAGCTTCAGCCGTTTTGCTGTCAGGATTACGATCTGGATGATGCTTCATCGCTAATTTGCGATAAGCTGTTTTAAGCTCTGCGTCGCTAGCCCCTTTTGATACGCCAAGTACTTCGTAATAATCGCGTTTACTTTTAGGCACGGCCTATTCCTCTCCACAACCTGAATGACACAAGTCGGCACGCGGCCGACTTGTTGTTTAAGCACTTCAAAACTACATCAAATAAATGTTCAATGACTCAATTACTTCTTGTCATTAACCTCTTTAAAGTCGGCATCAACGACATCAGCATCAGGGGCTGGACCAGAGG
>JBILYO010000018.1:0-19786 GCA_044377685.1 Polynucleobacter sp.
AGAATATTGTTGAGCGAGGGCGTGTAGCTCAACAAAAGTATGAGCAATATACGCAAGCACAAGTCAACTTAGTGGTCGAAGCTGTGGCGTGGGCCATCTTAGAGCCAAAGCGAAACCAAGAGTTAGCTGAGCTTGCAGTGCAAGATACTGGTCTTGGTGATGTCGCTGATAAGTTCAAGAAGAATTTTAGAAAAACTCTTGGACTGATTCGTGATCTAAGCGCTGCTAAAACGGTAGGGGTCATCTCTGAAGATTTGAAGATGGGTCTTACTGAGTATGCCCGTCCTGTGGGGGTTGTGGCCGCCATTACCCCCTCAACCAATCCAGGCGCAACACCAATTAATAAAATTTTGAATGCATTGAAGTGTCGTAACGCTGTTGTGGTTGCACCATCTCCCAAAGGACATTCAACTTGTGCACGTTTATTAGAGTTTGTTCATCAGCAATTGGATTTAGTAAATGCGCCTCGTGATTTAGTGCAGATGCTGCCATTTCCGATTACTAAAGATTCCACTAATGAATTAATGCGTTTAGCAGATTTAGTCGTGGCTACTGGCTCACAAGCTAATATTCGTGCTGCCTATAGTTCTGGAACTCCTGCATTTGGTGTGGGTGCGGGTAATGTGCTCGCTATTATTGATGAGCATGCTGACTTGAATGGGGCAGCTGCGAAAATTACTCAATCCAAAATTTTTGATAATGCAACTAGCTGCTCTAGTGAAAATGGAGTAGTGATTTGTGCTGATGTGTATTCAGGCGCTATTCAAGCTCTTGAGAATGCCGGCGGTGTGATGTTAGATGAGGCTGACAAAAAACGCCTTGAAGGGGTTATGTTTCAAGGTGGCAAACTCACATCGACTTTGACGGCCCAATATCCTTCGGTGATTACCGAGCGTGCGCAATTACAAAATCCAAAGGCTAAAGAAGCCAAATTTTTGATGGTAGAAGAAGATAGCTTTGGATCATGTGCCCCTTTTTCGGGTGAGAAATTAAGTCCTGTTCTCACAGTATGGAAGGCTGCTGATTTCAAGGCAGCTCAAGACTTAGTGACCCATGTGTATGATTACCAAGGGAATGGCCATTCAGTTGGCTTGCATACTGCATTAAGTGGCGATGTCATGGAAAAACGTGCTGCAACTCTCGCTGAGAATTTAAAAGTGGCGAGAGTGATCGTGAATCAAGCGCATACGATTGCTACTGGCGGTAGTTTTGAAAATGGCCTACCGTTTTCCCTATCTATGGGCTGCGGCACTTGGGGTAAAAATAATTTTTCTGACAATATGAACTATCGCCACTATCTTAATATCACCAGAGTAGTTCGCCCTATTCCAGAACGGGTGCCTAAGGTGGAAGATCTCTTAAAAGATTACTTCGCACGCTTTCCTCAGGCTTGAGTTTTACAGTGACGACATCGTGCCAAAGTTTGGGTGAGGTCCTTTTGCATTGGTCAGCAGTGCAAAGGGATAAAGTGTTTTTATATGCCCCCGAAAATGGAGTGACCCTCACTTATGGTCAGCTTTCTAAAGAGGCACAGCATTTTTCAACATGGCTAGAAGAGCAAAAAATAAGTGCTCATGGACATGTTGGTTTATACATGCACAATGGTCGTCAGACCAGCACGATCTTTCTGGCTGCGTTGGCCTGTGGTCGTGTAATTACGCCATTGAATCTATTGGCACCTACTGATCAGCTTGCCTGGGTTCTAGATCATAGTGATATAGAGATCTTGTTTTATTCGCCAGATAAAAAACAAAACTTATTTTTAGCTCTTGAGAAAACGCAGAGATCCTTTGAACTGTGTGAGCTTGATCCCGATGCTATAGAGGGCCCATTTATGCAGAGTAAGGCGGGAATGCTGCCATCAGTTCAAGCAAACCAACCGGCCTTACTAATGTACACCTCTGGAACAACTGGAACCCCCAAAGGCGTTTTGTTGACACATGCGAATTTGCTACATGCAGCACGGTCAATGGCATCTTGGCATTCACTGACTCAGGCAGATACTGTCTTAAGTTCTTTGCCCATCTATCACATTAATGGGCAGGTCATTTCAACCATTACACCCTTTGTATCTGGTGGGTCTGTTGTTGCTCCACATGCTTTCTCTGTATCGAGTTGGTGGAATTTAGCCATTCAGTATCAGTGCACCTGGATTAATATGGTCCCCACCATCATTGCCTATTTAATTAATGCTGCTAAGAGTGGTGGCGCCTTACCGAGTCGTGAGGAGTTGAAGTCAATCCGCTTTGGCCGTTCAGCTTCTGCTCCTCTGCCTCCTGAACACCATCGTGAATTCGAAGCTTTGTTCGGAATCACTGTGATTGAAGGCATGGGTATGACTGAGTCTTGCTCGATGGTGTTTTGCAATCCTCATGATGAAAGGCGCCGCTATGGCAGTCCTGGTCTTCCTTGTGGAGTCGAGGCAAAAGTCATTGACGCTGATGGAAAGTTACTTGGCAACAATGTAGTAGGAGAGATTTGCTTACGTGGTGGCAATGTTTTAAATGCGTATTACAAAGCAGAGGCTGAGACAGCTAAAGCCTTTGATAGTGAGGCTTGGCTAAAAACTGGTGATCTTGGTTTGCGCGATGATGATGGTTTTTACTTCATTACTGGCCGTCTTAAGGAGCTCATCATTAAAGGCGGGGAAAATATTGCCCCACGTGAAATCGATGAGGCCATACTGAAACATCCAGCTGTATTAGACGCAGCTGCAGTTGGTATCCCTGACGTCAATTATGGACAGGAGATCATGGTTTGTATTGTTTTAAAACCAGGTGTAACTTGTTCTGAAGAAGAGATGCGTCATTTTTGTATCAAAGAGCTTGGAAAATTTAGAACGCCTAAGTCGATTCTATTCATGGAGGACTTGCCTAGAGGTCCATCAGGCAAAGTTCAGCGTTTAAAGCTCTTGGATCTGCTCAACTCCCATTAGCGTTTCTTAAAGAAGTGCTTGATGACTACTGAAGTCAGAATTCCCCCAAGAATTGCCCACTCCAATGGAATAGTGATAGTAGTAATTCCCGTTACCAACATGGGAATCCATTCATTCGGACCCATGCGGATTTCGTGACGAATCTGCTTTAAATCAATTAAATTCCAGGCAACCACCAATAAAAGTGCGGCAATCACGACATAGGGAATGTGTTTGGCTAGTGATGATACGAAAGCCAATAAAATCACCAGAAATGCTGCCGCGCATATTGCAGAAAGAGGTGTTTTGGCACCAGAGGCTAAGTTCACGCCTGTCCGATTAAATGAACCGCTGGCAGGGTAGGCTGAGAAAAAGGCGCCACAAACATTGGCTAAACCCTGGCCAATAAATTCTTGGTTAGCATTGAAATTATCCTTAGTCTTTAGTGCAATTGCACGGGCGATAGCCATTGCTTCAGTTGATGCTAGAAGGGTCATGATCAGAGCGGCACTAAAAAGCTTTTGTAGTGTGTCAGCACTTAGATCGGGATAAGAAAGTGGAGGTAAAGCGCCAGGTATTTCTTGAACCTTTTTAAATGCGCCTATTGAAGGAAATAAGATTTCGAGGATAGCTGCAGCTAGACTTCCTAGAATGACTGCAACCAACATGGACGGCACGTAACGGTTGAGACGTCTCCAGAAACGAATGACTAATAAAGTAAAGAGTACTAGTGCAGGTGCGGCAATTTGCCATTGATTATTTTGAAAGGAAGCTAGCACCGCGCTAACAGTGTCTACTACATTTTTACCTCTTGGGACACTGGCGCCTAATAGAGTCCCTAGTTGGCTATTGATAATCAGAATTGCAGCACCAGCAGTAAAGCCAACAATGACAGAATGAGGTACTTTCTCAACCCATTTACCCGCCTTACTGAAGCCTAAAGAAAGTTGCAATATCCCAACTAAAAAGCTGAGGGTAAGGACATAGGCGACGTAAGTACTAGACTCAGGTAGTGCTAAAGGAGCGATTAAAGCCATTGTGGTTAATGAAATGGCATTAGCAGGGCCAGTTACCATTAGCCGGCTGGAGCCAAAGAAAGCGGCAATGAGACAGGGCACCATCGCTGCATAAAGACCATATTGTGGTGGCATTCCAGCTAACAAAGCGAAGGCGATGCCTTGAGGCATGACTACTATTGCGCCGGTAAGTCCTGCTAACACATCTGCGCGAATAACCCCGGGAGTTTTATATTCTGGAAGCCATCTACTGAAGGGGAGTTGCCAACTCATGAGGCTTTAATTCGTCCCAAAATTAAATCGGCAGCTCTTTCGGCCAGCATTACTGCAGGCCAGTTTGTGTTACCAGAAGGCACTGTAGGCATTGCAGAGCAATCGACCACTCTTAATCCTTCAACTCCACGCACTCTAAGAGATGTATCTAAGACAGCCATCGGGTTGTTATCGGGCCCCATTTGGCATGTACCAGTTGGATGGAAGATGGTTGCCCCAGTATTTCGGCAGAATTCCAAAACCTCTGCATCGGATTGAGGGTTATTGGGTTTTACTTCGCGAGTTACTAAAGAACGCATGGGTTCAGTTTGAGCAATTTTTCGAGCGAAATTCACTGCAGCCACACTAGTATCACGGTCAAGTTGGGTGGCTAAATAGTTAGCAACCATTTTGGGAGGGCTGAGTGGATCTGCAGACTGAATGCGAACATATCCCCGAGATTCTGGTCGGAGTTGACAGACCGACATCGTAAATCCTGAAAAGGGATGTACTTTACCCCCTGCCATATCAGCAGATAAGGTAGCCATATGAAATTGAATGTCGGGAGTTTTGGAATCTTTCATCACGCGGGTAAAGAGACCGCCTTGATTAATGCCGATAGACAGAGGCCCACCTCTAAATAGCAACCACTCTAGGCCCATCTTTAGCTGTCCAAACCAGGATGAAAGTTGAATATTGGTAGAAATGGGTTGATTTAATTCATATATCAAACGAAATTGCAGGTGGTCTTGTAAATTTTCCCCAACGCCTGGCAGATCATGTACGACGGGGATATTCAATTCTTGCAATAGTTTTGCTGGACCCACTCCAGATAGCTGAAGAATTTGTGGGCTCTGAATAGCTCCCGCGCTCAAAATGACTTCTTTATTTGATCGAATCGTTTTTTTACTACCCTGTTGAATGAATTCAACCCCAACGGCTTTTTTATTTTCGAAAATGACTTTGCTGACTTGGCTATTAGTCAGAATGGTGAGATTAGAGCGTTGTTTAGCCGGTTTTAAGTAGGCTACTGCAGCACTACAACGCAGTCCTTTGTGTGTGCTCAGTTGAAAATAGCCAACGCCTTCTTGAGTCAGATTATTAAAGTCTTCAGTCGTGGGTACACCAAGCGCATTAGCTGCCTTGATAAACGCTTCTACCAAGGAATGCTTCTTGGGGATTGATGATGCCTTTAATGGACCTGTTTTAGAGTGCAACGGCTCGCCTAGTCGGTCATTGCCTTCTGCTTTTTTAAAGTAGGGCAGCACATCATCCCATCCCCAGCCTGGATTACCAAGATCGCGCCATCCGTCGTAATCCTCTTTTTGTCCTCGAATAAAGATTAGGCCATTAATTGAGCTTGACCCCCCTAAAGTTTTGCCACGCGGCCAATAGATTGGGCGATCATTCATGGCGGGCTCTGGTTCAGTTTCAAACTTCCAATTAAATCTTGGATCCCACATGGTTTTTGCATAGCCAATCGGAAGATGAATCCATGGTGACCAATCTTTAGGCCCAGCTTCGAGCAGGCAAACTGAATTTTGAGGATTCTCAGATAGGCGATTTGCTAGCACTGAGCCAGAAGAGCCTCCTCCAACAATGATGTAGTCAAATGATTGTTGTTCCATAGTCATAGTGTCTTAAGACTTTCTTAATCCCAGCATTTCTCTGGCTTGGGCTGGAGTAGCAACTGTACGGTTATATTTTGGCGCTAGTTCAGCTATGCGTGCTACGAGTTCAGCATTATCCTTTGCCAGCCTAGTCTTATCAAAGCGGGTGTTATCTTCAAGTCCAGTTCTGACATGACCCCCTAATTCAAGTGTCCATTCATTGACAGGCAGTTGATAGCGCGCAACTCCAGCTGCACACCAAGTGGCATCTGGCATCACTGCTTTCAACTCCGAAATGAGGAATTCTAGAATGGAACGTCTTGCAGGCATAGCATTAGGGATGCCCATCACAAATTGCACATGGGCCGGGGCTTTTAAGAGGCCTCGTTCAATGAGGTTTGCCGCGTTATAAAGCATGGCTAGATCAAACACTTCAATTTCAGCTTTGATTTCATACTTGAGCATTTCACCAGCTAGACCATCAACAAATTCAGGAGGATTCTCATAAATACCGTTGGGAAAGTTGACTGAACCCGTCGCCAGTGAAGCCATATCGGGGCGATGAAAGAGCATGCCTCCACGAGCGGATTGATCTCGTCCACGACCACCGGTCGAGAATTGAACAATCATGCCTGGGCAATGTTTTTGAATACCCACCTGTACTGCAGCATATAAGTCTGGATCTGAGCTAGGACTTTCATCTGGATTACGGACATGAATATGAGCAAGGGTTGCTCCTGCTTCGAAGGCTTTATGAGTTTCTTCAATTTGTTCGGATGTCGTAACAGGTACTCCCGGACAGTCTTTTTTTCTGGGGATAGCCCCGGTCATTGCAACGGTAATTATTACTGGGGTAGACATATTCACTCCCTTAAGTTTAGGTGCTGGTTTCTGAAAGGCTATCTTGAATATCTCTTGCTGCTTGTTGCAGAGGCCTTATATAGAATTCAATCGAATTTTCTTGCATACGTGAGGACGGACCATGCGCAGTAATAGTGGCAAAAGTCTTATTTTTTGAGTTAATCACAGGGACTGCAATTCCAATGAAACCCTCCAGGAAGGCAGATTCATCAAGGGCATAGCCGTCTTCACGAATCTTTTCAAGCTCAGCAAATAGTTTTTGATAGTTTGTGACTGTTTTATCTGTATAACTTTCAAAGGGCTCATTTCCTAAAGACCTTCTTACTTGCAATTCTGTCATGCCAGATAAAAATAATTTACCGCTCGCTGTGCAGTGCAGTGGCACTCTCATTCCGACATCAACGTGTAAACGAATTGGTGCGCTGGTTTCAACGCGGTCAAGATACATCACCTTATTACCGTCCAAGATATTAAAATTACACGTTTCACCAATTTCTTCAACAAGACGTTTCATTACAACTACTCGTTGTGAGCGAACAGAATCTACAGAAAGTATATTGATTCCAAGGATGCGCAACTTCGAGCTTGGCTGAAAACGTCTGCCATTGGGATCTCGCTCAATAAAACCATGAGCAACTAAAGTGTTGAGAAGTCTAAATGCGGTCGGTTTAGCAAGATTGGTACTAGTAGAGATCACCTCTAGCGTGAGCGGAAACTCAGAATGGGCGATCGTTTCTAGAATCAGCAAAACCTTTTCTGCCATGCTGGATTTGGCTGATTCGTCCACTAATTCGCTTGGAGGGGTTATGCGGGAGAGCATTTCTGGCATTTAGAGAGCAATTTTTAAGTATTTTTGTCTTTTTAAGTGTTTACCCTTAAAGCATTTCATCTGATGATACTTTAAATTTCATTAGAGAAAATATTAACTAAAAATACGAGACAGTGCAAATAAAAAAGAAGTCTGCTTCTAAAGCGAAAGCAAAGCCTAAGACTTTGAAGAAAAGTGGTGAACCTTTGCCTAAGAAAAAGTTAGCAACAAAAAAAGCGTTGGCAAGTAAAGTTCCGACCAAGGTGATAGTGCCGCCTGAATTTACGATGAAACAGGTCAAGGAAATTGTTGCCTTAATTAAGGACGCTGGGGCATTTACAACTTTTGGCTATAAGACTGAAGAATTTGAGATTGAGATTTCTGTTGGGCAGCCATCGTCTTCAGGCAGCACTAACTTTGTAGCCCCTCAAGTCAGCGCGGCAATTTCCCAGAGCGCTCCCGCTGCAACAAGTACCTCAGCTCCATCTGCACTTTCTGCATCTGAGCGTCTCATTACTAGTCCAATGATCGGCACTTTTTATCGTCGGCCTAGTCCAAATTCAGATCCCTTTGTAGAAGTGGGGGATGCTGTAAAACCAGATACTGATGTTTGTATTGTTGAGGTCATGAAGTTGCTCAATACGATCCCAGCTGGATGCAGTGGCACTGTCTCTAGAATCTTGGTTGAAGATGGTGCAACCATTGAGGCCGGGCAAGCTCTCATGGTGATTGAGGTTGCTTGATGGCCCATAAAAAACCTTTTGAGTTGATTGACGTTACCTTGCGCGATGCACATCAGTGCCTTTGGTCGACTCGCATGACTACTCCCCATATGTATCCTGCTTTAGCTGATATTGATCAGGCAGGCTATGGTTATATTAATATATTGGGGGGTGCAGTATTTGATGTGATGGTGCGATTTCTCAGGGAAGATCCCTGGAAGCGCATGCAATTTCTGAGCAATCAACTCACTACTCCTACTGACGCATTAACGCGTGGACAAAGTATTTATACCTTTGAGCTTTTTGCTGATGACGTAGTAGCCCTCAATATTGAATTGCTTGCAGAGTCGGGCGTAAAAGTATTAACCGTATATGACGCGTTAAATGACAACCGAAATATCGAATCATCCGTTAAGGTTGGCAAGAAGAATGGCATGCTGATTAACGCAATGCTGACGTATGCCCTAAGTCCAGTGCATGATGATGCTTACTTTATTGCGCGCACGCATGAGCTTGTGAAATTCGGAGTAGATTTTATTTCTGTAAAAGACCCAACGGGTTTGTTGACTCCTGAGCGAGCTGCAACCCTTTTTCCAGCCATAGTCTCTGCTGCTAAGGGTATTCCTATTAAGCTGCATTCTCACTGCCAATCGGGCTTGGCACCCCAAGTATATGAAGAGGCCATAAAGTCTGGTTTTTCATATGGGTATGTAGCCACTCATTGCTTAGCCAATGGTGCTTCATTACCATCGGTATTAGATGTTTATGCGAGTGCGCAAAAAATGGGAAGAGCTTCCAAAATGAACCTTTCTGCTTTGCAAAAAGTAGATGAATATTTTGACTGGATTTGCTCTCGAGATAATTTTTCTCGGGGCGAGCAAGCAATCTATGACCCAGCCCTCTATGAACATCAAATTCCAGGGGGAATGATTTCAAATTTACGAGCTCAGCTTGCTATGATGGGGATTGCTCATAGGGAGGCGGAGATATTAGAAGAGACGGCGAGAGTCCGGCAAGATTTAGGCTATCCCATTCTAGTTAGTCCCTTTGCCCAATATATCGTTACCCAAGCGGTGCTCAATGTCATGCAAGGTGAGCGCTATAAAACCATCCCAGATGAAGTGAAGCTGTATCTTAAGGGGCACTATGGAAAATTGGCTGGCACCCCTAGTGCGGAAGTAATGAATCGGGCTAATGTGCAGTATGACCCCTCTCGTAGGCCAGGCGAACTGATTGAGCCAGCATTACCTGGCTTAAGAAAAAAATGGGGTCGCTCAGTCAGCCGAGAGCAGCTTAGCCTCCATGCCTTTTACCCAGAAAACTTAGCTCTTGGGCTAAGGGATGGGGCTAGTGAGGCACTCAAACAAGGGCCAGTTTTGCAGCCTTTTACTGAGTTGGTGAAGTATTTGGTGATGAAAAAAGAATATAAAAGAATTAGAACTAAATTAGGCGGTGTAGAGTTAAGCTTCAGCAGTTAGTTTTAGACGTTCGCTGTTTGGTATCTTGCAGGTAATCTTAATATTAAGGAGATCGTAATGAAAGAATTTAACGCATCACGTCGTATTTTTTCAGTGCTAGCTGTTGCCATGCTCTCAGGAGCACCAATGTTATCGATGGCGCAAGATGCCACTAAATTTACCAACTATGGCTGGCCAGAAAATGCTTATGAAAAAATTTCCCCTAAGTCAATTGCTTGGCTGAAAGAGAAGGGCTGGTGGCCTCTCCAGGTGGCATTCCAGCCACCATGGTCAGGTCAAAATACCATCAATTTAGTAATGGATAAAACAGGGCTTTTAGCCAAAAGAGGTATAGAAGCTAAGTTTCAGGCATTTCCATCCGGACCAGCGATTAATGAGGTGATTATTTCTGGCCGCTTCCAATTTGGCAATGGTGGAAACTTCCCATTTACGACATTAATCGATAAGAATGTCCCTGTAAAAACCATTGCGCTCATCAACGTCAATTTGATGCACGCTATGCTGGTGCCATTAGATTCACCAATTAAAAAAATTGACGATTTCAAAAATCGTAAGGAACCCGCAACCATTGGATTGGTGACAGGCTCTTCTGCCGAGTTCTACATACAGGCAGCAGCCAAAGCTCACGGACTAGTCATCGGCAAAGATATTATTTTGAAGAATATGCCTCCTGGTGAGCAAATGGCAATGCCAAAGGGCATCGATGCAGTTGTGCCTTGGGATCCTACGCCAACCATTATGGTGAAGGAGCGTAAAAATGCGCGCATCATTAATGATAGCTACCCCTATAACATTTACGGCTCATCATTTTACGTACGTCAAGAAGTGATTGATAATGCGCCAGATGTAGTACAGGCATTTACAGATGCAATTGTTGAAGCTACTCTTTGGATACGAAAAAATCCGGATGATGCAGTGAAGGCGATGCAAGAAGACCCAAACTTGAAGAATTTCTCTGCTGAAATTCTGCGTGAACAAATTAATATGTACAACAATCTGGATAAACCAACTTATCTTTATCCGATTCCGTTGTTCTGGGGACGTGCAAATGAGCCAATTTATGAGTGGCTATATGAAAATAAACGCATCCAAAATAAAACGTCAGCATCCACATTTATTGCTGCAGTAGATGCACGCTTTATGGAAAATACCTTCTCAAAACTGGGTTGGACGATACCTAAACTTCCTCCATTCCTGCCTGCCAACTGGTCGGCACCGATGGATAAGATTCCGTATCCAAGGTATTCAACTCCACTGAATACTACGAAGCCACAGCCATTTCCTGAGAAAGGTGACTTAACCAAAGATTGGTCATTTAACAATGTAGTGTTTAAAAAATAATGAATTACCTTCGCTCTATGTTTCAACTTCGGCGCTTGGTTTTACTTGCGATATTACTGGCTAGCTGGGAGTTTGCTAGCCGGTATATCTTAGATAAAACCCAAGCAACGTTGTTACCGCCGCCTTCAGGTGTTTTAAAGGGGGCCATGCAGTTAAGTTCGTCTGGTGAATTATGGAAGCACGTGCTCGATAGCTTAAGGCGGGAGTTTATTGCCTTTTGCTATGCGAGCGTAGCCATACCGCTGGGAATAACGATGGGCTGCTTTAAATGGCTCAATGAACAAGTAGATCCCATCATTGAAATTCTTCGCCCAATTCCTCCAATCGCTTGGATTCCACTGAGTATTTTATGGTTTGGCGTCGGCAATGTTCAAAATCAATTTATTATTTTCTTGGGAATATTTTTCCCAATTCTTTTAAATACAATTGATGCAGTAAAGAATGTAGAACCAAGCTTGATAAGGGCTGCACGCTGTTTGGGAGCAGGTGACTGGAGTGTCATCACCCGCGTAATCCTGAGGGCTGCTCTTCCGCAGATTACTACTGGTATTCGGATTGGTCTTGGGGTTGGTTGGATGGCCTTAGTGGCAGCCGAACTGGTAGGCGCAAATTCTGGTCTTGGGTTTCTCATTAACGATGCCAGAACAGTTTTACGCACTGATTTTATTCTTACGGGAATGTTAGCGATTGGTCTAATTGGCCTTTGCCTTGATCGCATTATTCGGTATAGCGCTAAGACTCTAATGCCTTGGGCACGATCCTTAAACTCGTAGTTGATCATCTAATATACAAATATAAAATGCTTGCACTAAAAGTAGAAAAAGTAAAAAAGATTTTTCCATCCCTCAATTCAAAAGGGCAAGAAGTGCTTGCTCTCGACGATGTTTCTTTGGAGGTGAATAAGAATGAGTTTTACTCAATACTAGGTCATAGCGGCTGTGGCAAAACGACCTTGCTCAACCTGATTGCAGGATTCGAAGTTCCTACTTCAGGGCGCATCGAATGCGCTGGAAAGTTAGTCACTGGGCCTGGTGCTGATCGATCTATGGTCTTTCAGGACTATGCCTTATTTCCTTGGTTGACGGTGTATGACAACATTGCCTTTGGTTTAAAAATTAAGGGAATGAGCTCGAGCGAAATTGATCAGGTTGTTACTCGCTTTGCCGCTTTAGTTGGATTAAGTCAATTTACAGGGCACTACCCACATCAATTATCAGGTGGCATGCGTCAACGAGTATCGATTGCCAGAGCTCTTGTAGTTGACCCTACCGTTTTATTAATGGATGAGCCATTTGCAGCTTTAGATGCACAAAATCGCGGAATGATGCAGGCTGAAATGATTCGGATTTTGAATGAAGAATCCAAGACGGTAGTATTGGTAACGCATAGTATTGAAGAGGCAATCAATCTTTCAGATGTGATTGTGGTGATGACGCGACGTCCTGGAAGAGTGAAGAAAATCATTCACGTTCCAGAGCCACGCAAAATGGTGGAAGATACACCTGCCTATCTAGAAATACGCCGTCAGATTCGTGATTTGATAGCGGGTGAGCATGACGTCAGCGAGACTATTTGATTTTTGAAAATCTTCTAGTAGTTACCCTCATCGTTTTTGCTTCAGTTTTTGGGGGTTGCATTAGGCGCTTGAGTGGTTTTGGTGGGGCGCTCATTATGACTCCATTATTCATGTGGATTTTCCCAGTCCCATTTTTAATTCCGATTGTGTTATCTGCTGAAGTATTTGGTGGCGTACTGCTCTCGCGTCACTGGCAAGTTCATGCAGAGGATCGTTCGCGATTAGGCAGACTGTTATTATTTTCTGCACTGTTTTTACCTCTTGGGATCTACCTAGGAAGTCTTGCCCCGATTACGGTGTTAAAAGCTTTCACCAGTAGCCTGATCATTATTTTTGCAAGCTATCTACTAATAAAGCCGCACTTTCAATTGCAAATTTCTAAAGTGCTGGATGGGGTCGCTGGGAGCTTATCTGGATTCTTATTAGGCTCATGTGGAATTGGGGGTCCGCCAGTAGCGCTATACCTCAATGCCTCCCATTTACCTTTTGATAGGGCGCGTTCATTGCTTTCCTATTTTGTAACGGGGACCTCTCTATTCGGGATAGTGGCTGCAAGCGCAATGGGCGGAGGTCTTAGCTGGCTTATTTATTTGTTCCTGGCCATTCCAGGGTATTGGTTAGGAATGCGAGCAGCAGAGCTCTTGCTGCAAAGACACGTGATGACTGATGCTAGTTTGAAGCGTCTTTGCTTACTGCTTTTGATCGCTAACTCCCTGTTTAATCTACTCTTTTTACTTATATCCAAAATGCTATAAGCAAATGAAATTAATATACTTTTCAGATATCTTGATTCATCCTATTCTGAATACTCTTCAGATGATGTCAGTGAGGGTATGCCATGGGATATACGATCGAAACCAAGCAGTTAGCCAATGTTGAATCTGTCTTGTCGGTAACAGAAAAATGCTTTGCTGTTCCTAGCATTGAGAGTCTGATTTTTAGTGCCCCAGTAGTTGCTCGAAATCAGCCTGAGGTGTATTTTGAGATAGAGGATTAATGTTGAAGCGATCTAACATTCCCTTAAACGCGGCTTGTTATTTCTCAACAAACGCCCGCTCAAAGACATAATCGCCCAATTGACCCAGACTTGGGGATACCTTAAATCCTTTTGCATCTAGCATTGCTGCCGTTTCTTTTAGCATTGAAGGGCTGCCACAAATCATTGCCCTATCAACCCTGGAATCTAGAGGGGGCAGACCAATATCTTTAAAAAGTTGACCTGACTCAATAGCGGTAGTAAGACGACCAGTATGTGTAAAAGCTTCACGCGTCACGGTAGGGTAATAGATCAGTTTGTCACGGATCAATTCACCTAGGTACTCATCTTGAGTGAGTTCGTTTTTAATGTATTCACCATAAGCTAGCTCACTCACAAGACGTACGCCATGGATCAGAACTACCTTTTCAAATTTCTCATAGGTTTCTGGATCACGGATGATGCTCATAAATGGGGCCAATCCCGTTCCAGTGCTAAATAAATACAAATGCTTGCCTGGGTTTAAATCATCTAGTACTAAAGTGCCGACTGATTTTTCACTAACCAGGATAGGGTCACCAACCTGAATTTTTTGTAAGCGGGAGGTCAGAGGACCATCTTGTACTTTGATACTTAAAAACTCAAGATGTTCTGCATAATTTGGGCTAGCCACGCTATAGGCCCTAACCAGTGGCTTGCCTTCTACCTCAAGCCCAATCATCAAGAAGTGCCCACTTCGAAAGCGCAGGCCTTTGTTGCGGGTGGTAATAAAGCTAAAAAGGGTGTCGTTCCAGTGTTGAACGGATAAAACAATTTCAGTATTGTAGGCAGCCATAAGAACGCGGATAAATAAAAATAATGTTTTGGATAATATCTAATTATCCCATTCTTGATCCACTAAATTCAGGCAAATAGACTGTAATTAGGTCTATCTAGTGATATAGATCAAATTTTTAGTCATTAAGGGATTCTTAAATAGGCTTGTTTCAAGAGGCTACGTGGTCAGAATTCACTGAAATTATTGCGGGCCTCATGATTGCTAAAGAGGCAGTCAATCTACTAACATCAACAGCTTAGGAAGTTTTTTTAGATTTTGCTCGCCCTGAGCTCTCGCGAATACATAGTTCGGGTTGAACATTGATTGATTTCATTGTTTCACCATGTAAGAGCTGGTAAATTAAATCGGCTGCATAAATGCCAACATCATGCTGTTTTAAATCAACAGAAGTAATAGATGGAATGGTAAACGCAGCAAAATCATTGTTATTAAAAGAGACTACAGAAATATCAGCAGGTACCCGCTTGCCAATTTCATGAAGGCCACGAAGAACACCCAGTGCATGGTAATCACTAGTGCAGATGATGGCAGTAGTTTCAGGGTGCTTACTTAATACTGCCTCCACCGCTGCTCGGCCAGAGCTAAAGCGGTGATCCTCTTCAATAATGGCAGTTGGAGCTATAGTAATTCCAGCGCTTTTCAATTCCTTTTTTACTCCCGCTAGCCTTGCTGCTGCTCGCGCATTATGAAGAAGGGGGACGCCAATATAAGCGAACGATTGATGTCCTAGATCAAGCAAATGCCTGGCAGCTAATTGCCCCGCCTTACTCTGATTGACAGTGACGTAATGCCTCCCCTTGGGGTTTGTGGTCGTCCATAAAAGTAAGTGAGGAATATTTCGATGATCGAGAGTGTCAAATAGATCCTGATCATGATCTTCCCCAAGCAGAATCAAAGCATCGGCACCCTGTTCTAGAAGTCGATAAGCTGCAGACTCTGAACTTGCAGAGGAGTACTCAGGTTGAGAAACAATGAGTGTAATTTTTTGCAGCTCAAGAGCATCGTTGAGATCTGAGATGGTCTGGGCAAAAGTAGAGATGCCATTTTTCGGAATGACTGCACCAACCACGATAGGTTTATTTGCCCTCAGATTTCTGCCGGCGGGGTCAGGTAAATAGTGCAGCTTCTTGACGTGCTTTAGTATCCGTTCCCGGGTCTTTTCCGCCACCAAATCAGGACGAGTTAACGCCCTAGAGACCGTTCCTGGAGAAACAGCTGCTGCTTTAGCAACATCATGCAAAGTAGGGATATTTTTCTTGCTCATATTGGGGCCTGATGTCCAATTACACCATGGCAACCTGCTTTTTTGCAAACGTTTGCATATTTTTTTTGATGATGATAGGATATTGCAAACGTTTGCATAAATACCGATTTAATCGAATTAATCAAAGGGATTTGGAGAAATGACCACAACAAAGCATGAAATAGTCAAAACACTCGTGGAATGCGGTGCAAAACACGCTTTTACCTTGCCTGGCTTAGGCATTACTTGGATGCTCGATGACTTTTATAAGGCTCGTGCAGACATCAAATTAGTGCTATCGCGCAGCGAGCAACATGCTTCCATCATGGCTCAGGCCTACGGAAAAGTAACAGGCACACCAGCAGTGCTGATGGGTATGGGACCATTTTTGACCACCACTGGAGCCTTTGGAATTTTAGAGGCTTACTTTGCTGGATCGCCAATGGTGGTTCTCACTGACACGTCTTGCTATGACGGTTTTGCTATGCGTGGCGTCTATCAAACAATGACCGGTGATTATGGTGCTGCCGATGCTGCAACTGTTTTGAGGACCATGACTAAGTTTTGTGCTTATGCAACTGAAATTGATGAGGCGGTTTATGGCGTTCAAATGGCGTTTAAGCATGCGACCTTACCACGCTACGGGCCAGCAGCTGTTGTGCTGAAATCCAGCATTATTCGGCGCGATTTTGAAATTAATCCAAGAGTGAGCCTCTATCCTTCAGCGGGACATTTGCAATACACGCCAGCTCGGCCAGATGCAAAAGCCGTAAACGAGTTAGCAGCAATGATTAAAAAAGCTGCGCGCCCACTATTGATTGTTGGGCAGGGCGCACAAAATGATCGTACAAGAGATTTATTGGCAAAAGTGGCTGGTAAGGGTGCTCTTGCGGTTGCGACGAGCTATAACGGCAAAGGTGTTGTAGATGAATCTTCGCCTATCAGCGTTGGCATGTTGGGTACCTGGGGATGTAAGGCTGCCAATAATGCATTACGAGATGCCGATTTAGTCATAGCATTAGGTGCTAGTCTAGGGCCTGATTACATGCGCTTTTGCGAGGCAGGCTTCTTAAACCCAGAGAATCAAACACTCGTGCAAATCGACATTGATCCACGTAACAGTGGTTGGGTATATCCCGTTAAGCTTTCTATTACTGGTGATGCAGGTGATGCACTAGAGATGCTGCAGGGCTCTGACCTTGGTGAATCTAAACGACTTGAGCGCTTAAAGTGGATTGCAGAAAATAATCTCAAGAGTCGTTATGGCGTGATTGATGAGTACAAGACAGCAGAGGGAACAGTACATAACGTTGATATTGTTAGAGCACTTGATCAGCATTTGACCCCCGATCATTTACTAACGCTTGATGCTGGTAATAATCGCATCTGGGTTACGGGAACATTAAAGATTCGGACTCCTGGTCAGTTGCTGGTGCCTGGTGGTATTGGTGGAATGGGGTGGTCCATTCCAGCTGGAGTGGGTGCAAAAATTGGTAGACCTGATAAACGCGTGATCTCCTTAACAGGCGATGGTGGTGCCGGCATGTCAGTAGCTGCTTTATCTACTGCTATTTCTGAGAATGCACCTATTACTGTCGTTGTAGCTAACAATTGTGGTTTAGGAATGGTGCGGGACAATATGAAGGGCGAGGCTTACGGTGTCAATTACCCTCCAACGAATTTTGCTACGATTGCTAAAGGAATGGGATGTCATGCTATCGAGGTAACGCGATCACAGGATATGTTGGAGGCTTTGAAAGAAGCAGAAAAAATGAATGGTCCATGCCTGATTGATGTAGCAATTGATCCAGCAGCAAGTCATCATCCTGCTTCAGATTATTAAGCGAATACTATCAAGATGAAACCAGTCGCGGTCATTACTGGAGCTGCTAATAATATTGGGCTTGCCATTGCCAATCAATTTAGCCAGCACTACCAGGTGCTTGGACTGGATCGCGCGTTTCAATCTGAAGAAAAGAGCTCTGGAAGTACAGATGGTTTATTTAAGCGGGTGGCATGCGATATTACAAATCCTGCAGAGGTGGAGAGTGCTCTGCAGCTAGCAAGAACGCTTGGCCCTATTAAGGCGGTAGTAAACAGTGCCGCTATTACGGAGCCACGAGCCTCCATTAAAGATACATCCATTGAATCCTGGCGCAGAATGATGGATATTAATTTAACGGGCGCATTTATTGTGATGAAGACCTCAATACCCTTCCTTCAAGAATCTCAAGGTGCTGGCCTGCTAATCACTTCACGAGCAGGTAAAGTGGGTTATGCAGGTTTTGATCCAAATCCAGCGGGCACAAAGGCACATTATTGCGCCTCAAAGGCTGGTGTGATCTCCCTCATTAAATCTCTTGCTATTGAGCTTGCGCCATTTGGTGTTCGAATTAATGGTCTTGCACCTGGCTCGATTGAGGGTACGATGATTCCAAAAGAGCTTTGGGCGGGACTAGCAGAAAAAATCCCATTAAAAAGATTGGGTTTACCCGCAGAAATTGCAGAAGCAGCATACTTTCTTTGTTCGGATTCTGCTTCATACATTACTGGACACATTTTAGATGTTAATGGCGGAACCTTAATGGATTAGCGATATGACTGATAAAAATAGCTTTGATCAACAAGTGGTTTTAATTACAGCAGCAGCTAGTGGTTTAGGCCGTGGCATTGCGATTGATCTGGCTAGTCGTGGCGCAACAGTACATGTATGGGATCGAGATGCTCAAGCTTTAGCAGAGCTTTCGAGTTACGCAAAATCTGAAAATTTAGCGATTCCGACGAGAACTGTTGACTTGGCAAATGAGCGGGAAGTAGAGCAGGCGTTTAGCGCTACCGTTGAGCAATCCGCAAAGATTGATGTCTTAATTAATAATGCAGGGGGCTCATTACATACGCCATTTAACTTCCTCAAGCAGACGACAGAGGATTGGGAGCGGGTGTTTAATCTGAATTTAATGCTGACAGTCAGGCTTACTCAGCTAGTGATTCCATTGATGATTGATCGGCAATATGGACGAATTATTAATATAGGATCTAAGGCTGGACGCTACGGTAGTTTATTTGCAGGTGCAAATTATGTTGCGGTTAAAGGAGCGATTCATGCGCTTACCTTGCAGTTGGCACAAGAGTTTGGGCCACAAGGTATTACATGCAATGCCATTTGTCCTGGTGCAGTAATGACGCCAAGAGTGCAAGGTTTATTGAAAGAGCGCCAATCAGATGAGCTGCGCCAAAAAATCTTAAATGAAATTCCCGTACGAAGGCATGGTGAGGTAGATGACATAGCAAATACCATTGCTTTTTTAGCTTCCCCTCAAAGTAGTTTTATTACAGGCGTATTGTTAGATGTCAATGGTGGTCAAGCAATGAGTACTTAGTTGTTTTTATTAATTAATGGAGAGATGAGATGAGAAAAACTTTCATAGTCACTTTACTGGGCGCAGTACTGCTCACTTTTGGTAGTCAGGTATTCGCCCAAGGCTATCCTAATAAGCCCGTCAAGGTTATTATTCCGTTTCCACCAGGTGGTGCTACTGATATCGTGGGTAGGGCAATAGCTGAGAGGCTTCAAAATGCCTTAGGACAAACCTTTATTGTCGAAAATAAGCCAGGGGCTAGCGGCAATATCGGTATTGGTGAGGCCACTAGGGCAGCTCCAGATGGCTATACCTTGGTGATTGGTTCGCCACAGACCTTAACGATTAATCATCAAATTATTAAAAGCACTCCATTTAATCCACAAAAGGATTTAGCACCAATTATTGTGGTCGCTTCTGTGCCGAATGTCTTATTGGTGAACAATAAATTGCCTGTAAAAAATGCACAAGAATTGATTGCCTATGCCAAGGCGAATCCAGGCAAGCTTAGTGGTGGATCATCAAGTATTGGTGGCAGCCCCCATTTAGCATTAGAGTCTATGAAAGCTACTTATGGCCTTGACATTGTTCATGTGCCCTACAAAGGCAGTGCGCCCGCTCTGCAAGATTTGGTTGGTGGCCAGATTAGTATGATGTTTGATAATCTACCTGCTGCATTGCCGTTAATCAATGGTGGCCAAATCAAAGCACTTGGAGTAACGACTCTCAAGAGAACCGCCTCAGCACCAGAGATCCCGACTTTAGATGAGTCTGGAATGAAAGGCTTTGATT
>JBILYO010000019.1:0-19765 GCA_044377685.1 Polynucleobacter sp.
TCTGCTTACTTTTTGGGATGCAATCGAAATAAACAAGGTGTGGCGATTGATTTTTCTGGCTCAGAGGGTAAAGACTTGCTGGCTAAACTAATCCCACAGTTTGATGTGTTGATTGAAAACTTTAAAAGTGGAACCCTAGATAAATGGGGATTTAATGCTGCTTGGTTTGAGAAGCATGCTCCTACTTTAGTTCGTTGCTCTATCACGGGGTATGGAAGTACCGGCTCACAATCAGGCTTACCAGGCTACGATTTTATTTTGCAAGCGGAATCTGGCTTAATGAGTATTGCGGGGCTAGTAGATGGAGATCCTACAAAATACGGGGTTGCAATTGTGGATTTAGCTACGGGCATGATGGCAGCTAATGCAATACAAGCTGCCCTATTGGCGCGCTATAGAACCGGAAAAGGTCAGGCAGTTGAGGTTTCCTTATTTGACACCTCTATTGCTTTATTGGCAAACGTTGGCAATAGTCATTTGGCTACCGGAAAAGATTCAGGACGCTATGGTAATGGTCATCCCACTATTGCTCCTTACACTACCTATCACTGTCATGATGGCATGGTAGCTCTGGCTGTAGGCAACGATAAACAATTTGCGAAATTATCTCAATTACTGGGCCAAAGTGAGTGGATAGACGATGATCGTCTGAAAACCAATTCAGCACGTGTACAAAATAGGGATTTGATTGATCGATTACTGACAGAAAAACTCAAGAAATATTCTAGCGACGAGTTAATTGATCTTTGTAGGACTAACGGGATTCCTATTGGTAGAGTCAATACCGTAAAACAAGCCCTTGCTTTAGAGCAGACTGCTGCAAAAAATATGGTGCTTGAGATGAAGCATTCTAAAGCGGGTATATTTAGATCATTAGCTTCACCCCTCAGAATGCATGGCACAGTTAACACTAAAAAAAATGCTCCTCCGATGTTGGGCGAGCATACTAATTCTGTATTGAAGCAATATCTTGGATTAAGTAATAGTGATTTAAATGATTTAAAAAATAAAAAAGTGATTCATTAAGTCCCAAACATTGGGATCGGAGGAGATAATATGAAATTTGTTATTAGCAAAAAATTAGCGTCCTTGTTTTTAGGCCTTGCCTCACTGGGAATTTTTCAGACGGCAGTAATGGCGCAAGCAGATGCTTACCCCAATAGACCCATTAAGCTCATTATTACTTGGCCAGTAGGTGGTTTTGCAGATACCCTTGGCCGAACAGTAGCAACTCAACTTGGCCCAATCCTAGGTCAACAAATTGTGGTGGAGAATCGAGGCGGCGCTAATGGAATGATTGGTGCGGATGCGGTTGCCAAGGCTGCTCCGGATGGATACACCTTAATGTTTCAGTCGGTGACATCGCATGCTATTAATCCCACGATGTATAGCAAAACACCTTACTCAACTGAGAAAGATATTGTTCCTCTAGCTGTTATTGCTCAAGTACCAATGCTATTAGTTGCTAATCCTAATTTAGCGGCTAAAAATATTGCTGAACTCATTGCATTAGCTAAAAAAGAGCCCGATACCCTTGCTTATGCTAGCTTTGGAAATGGTAGCGCTAGTCATTTGGCGGGCGCACTGTTGACTAACCAAGCCGGCATCAAAATGACGCATATTCCTTATAAGGGTGGCGGTCCAGCAATTACTGATACCTTAGGCGGCCAAGTTCCCATGAGTTTTTCTGCCTTTGGTGTGGCTCTGCCTCATGTTAAAAGCGGTAAGCTTATTGCATTGGGCACTACAGGGCCAAGCAGAGCAAAACTGTTACCCGATGTGCCTACGATTGAAGAATCTGGTAACTTAAAGGGCTACGAAATGTCGATCGTCTATGCGGTATGGGCGCCGGCAGGCATGCCTGCTCCGATTATTAGTAAATTAACTAAGGCCCTTGAGCAAGTAGTAGCTTCCAGTGCTTTTAAAGAGAAGGTAACTAATGATGGTGGCGAAGTGATGAATTTATCTACACCAGCTGAAAGCAATGCCTATTTTCAAAAAGAGATGCAGCGTTTAAGTAAGATTGTTAAAGATGGCAATATAAAGGCAGACTAATATGAATAATCTATTTCAAAAAGTAGTAGTTGCTGGTTTAATCCAATTTTGTGCAATCGGTCTAGTTAATGCACAAAGTAAAGAAATCAGTTCTTATCCCAATAAGCCAATTCGGATTATTAATCCATTGGCAACAGGGGGTGCTGTTGATACGATGGCACGTATGCTCGCACCTAGCCTACAAGAAATTTTGGGTCAACCGATTGTGATCGAAAGTAAGCCGGGGGCTGGGGGCACGATTGGCAGTAATTTTGTAGCCAAGTCAGCGCCAGATGGATATACCATTTTGATGGTGTACGACACCTTTGCTGTTAACCCGCACGTCTATAAAAACTTACCATTTGATTCATTTAAAGACCTGGCGCCAGTAACCGAATTAGTCAAAATTCCTTTGGTGGTAGTTGGAGGCAATAAATTACCAGCCAATAATTTACGCGAGCTGACTGAGTTATCAAAATCTAAGCCTAATGGGATTAATTTCTCTAGTGGAGGCGCTGGAAGTTCTGGGCATCTTGCTGCAGAACTACTCAAAACTAACCTAGGTATAGATATGACTCATGTGCCATATAAAGGGGGTGGTCCAGCAATGACTGCAACCATTGGTGGTGAGACGGATATTACGATTTTAGGTGCAGTCATTACCGTTCCTCAAATTAAGGGCGGAAATCTAAAAGCCTTAGCAGTGCTTGGAAAAAAACGGACTCCTGCTTTGCCACAAGTGGCTACAGCAAGTGAACAGGGACTCACCAATTTCGATGTGAGTTCATGGGTTGGGGTTTTGGTTCCAGCCGGAACACCTGCACCGATCGTTGATAAGATCAATAATGCTTTTGCGCAAGCCCTTAGAAGTCCTGCTGTTCAGTCGCGGATGGCAGAGCAGGGTAATGAAATTGTTGCCAGTTCCCCCGCTCAATTCGGGGTATTTTTAAATCAAGAGTCTGCTAAGTGGGCTAAGGTCATCAAAGAGAATAATATCCAGTTAGAGTAAGTGCTAAAGCAATTTGCAATATTCAAGCAGCTCGATTAAGAAAGTTTTAGATTCAATAGTCGAGCTGCATTACTGAGTCCCTCTAGTTAGGAGTGTCTTACTCAATCCTAATCACAAATTGATCTTTAGGCCTTCTAACTTTTTTCAAATTCACAAGCCAGTCTTCATCAGCCTTCCTGTAACCTATTGGCATGATGACAACACTACGTAGACCTCTTTCTTTGAGATTGAGAAGGTCATCAAGTGCAGCTGGATCAAATCCTTCCATTGGAGTGCAGTCGACTTGTTGGTAAGCGGCAGCAATCAGAGCGGTTCCTACTGCAATATAAGCCTGTTTTGCTGCATGTGTGAAATTGACCTCAGGGTCTCTTGCGGGGTAATTCTTGAGTAAGTTTTGGCGATAGGCAGTTCCAGATTCACTCTTGAAGTTCCGAGTTTCTTCAGTCATATCAAATGCATCATTGATACGCTGTGCAGTATAGGTATCCCAAGCAGCAAAAACTAATAAGTAGGAACAATCGGTTATTTGAGATTGATTTGAGGCAATAGTAAGAATTTTTTCTCGTATGGCTTTATTACTTACCACTATTACTTCATAAGGTTGTAGTCCACTTGAGCTTGCCGTTAATCGAATCGCATCTAAGATCTGCTCAAGCTTCTCTTTTGGGACCGCCTTGCTGGCATCCATCTTTTTTGTAGCATAACGCCACTGTAATTTCTCAACGAGACTCATTCGTTATCCTTTGGGAGTTGATTGCTGTAGTGATGCCATCATTTTAAATTAAATAGAGATCAAGGGCTGATTAGAGCAGTGTTAAACCTAAGTCGCCTACCAACTTTTATTTACATCAAGGGTTGCAGTGATGGCATTTTGAGGGATCTGCAAATTTCAGGACCTTCATACCTTCAGTTTCTTTATGGGCGCATTTTAAACAAGCCCAAATTTTGGCAATCTCTTCATTAGTTGGTAATCCACAGGCATTGCAGGGAAGCCCACGCTGGATATCATTAACCCAAAATCCAGGTGTGTGGCATTGAGGACATAAAGAAGCCATCTTATTGGCTAGATTGATCGTAGCCTTCTGAATATTTTCCATTCTTGTTGGGTTTGCAAATGCACGCAAATCATTTTCCACATAAACGATACCTTTTGTGGACAGTGATTTTGCCCACTCAAAAGCATCCTTCAGATTGGTAAGATCCTGAATGCCTTTTCTCGACTGTGGGTGGTATTCATCTGTTGGTTTAACAACTAAATAATGGGACGGAAATAGTGCAGAGTCAGCAAACCTTTGAAGTTCTTCCCAGTAACTGAGGTAGGCATTATTGTTTTGCGCTGGGGCTCCAGAAAAACCGGTGATTTCTAATTGATGTTGGTGATCAATGAGGATAATCAACTCATTATTCCAAGGCATGATCCCAGCGTATGGATCATTTATAAAAGCACCCTCATTTGCAATGCCAATATCTAATCCTAATATCTCCATACCCAAAACAGCCTTTTTACGAGCTGCATCTAATTGACTGCCATATCGAGGGTTTTCCTGCGTGAATGTTCCCAAAAGATCAGTGTCATACGAATCTGTATGCTCAATAACACAGCCTATTTGAGGCTCTAATACTGATGCAATGACTTTCTCTTTTTGATGCTTGGTAAGAAGCCCAATAGTACGTTTAGAAAAAATATTCATAAAAGTATCTTTAAAATCAGCGTTCGTCATGAAATCAATTTATTTGGGAGTAAAAGATATCTTTCAGGCTGATCTATGAGTGATTCAGATGGCTTTTAAAAATGATTTCGACAAGAGGATGATGAATTTTTTTCTCAGATCGAATTCCATAAAAGTATTCATCTCAGATTCTGGGGCTAGGGTAGTGTTGGTGGGATACGTATTGACCGTTTTGATTTACCTTGACTAGCACCATATCACCAACGCTGATAGCTTTACCGGTAAAGGCTTGAATGTTGACATGATGTGTAACGAGAATGAGGGGTGTTTTTGACGATGAGGCTAGTTTAGATTTGATGAGCTTTTCTAGATTTCTAGTTTGCTGTTTTTCAAGACTCCAATCATCAAAAAAAGATCCTAATTCGGTAGCGCTAGTAACTGAACCTAAATTGAGTAAGCTCGCAGTATCAATACATCTGCACCAGGGGCTACTCAAAACTCTTGCTGAAGTGATGCCTTGGTTTTTTAACCATTGGCCTATGAGCCCAGATTGTTTTTTCCCAAGCTCTCCTAAATTGCGTTGGGTAGAGCATTGATTGAGTTGATAACCTGGAGGATCTCCAATGCCTGGGGCATCGGCGTGTCGCATCATCAGTACGTGCTGACCATCAGTCAAATCCTTTGCCAGATCAGCCAATGCAGGGGTAGTTATCAGGGTGCTAAAAAGACCTACTAATAGTAGGGTAATTATTTTGAGTAATTTCATAATCGGATTCAGTTGGTTGGATGAAGTGTATTGAAGATCGCCTAAGTTTGCCAAGCTCAATTTGGTATTGCGGGCTCTAAAGCGAAAGATCTTAATTTGTGCCAAACTGAAATGGCTAGATTTCTAAATTAATTAACTCAGGAGCTCCAAATGAATATTAGTCGAAAGCAATTATTGATTGGACTATCCGCTGTAAGCATGCTGTCTCTAGTGGCATGTCAGTCAATGGAGCAAGGCACAGGTCAAAAAGCCAGCGCCACTTTAGACTCTAGATCAGGATCACAGACAAAAGGACAGGTTAATTTTGTTTGGCAAGGGCACGATGTATTAGTTAGTGGAAAATTTTCTGGCTTAAAGCCTAACTCTGAGCATGGATTTCATGTTCATGAAAAAGGTGACTGCTCCGCCCCAGATGCAACTAGTGCAGGCGGCCATTTTAATCCCGATACTAAGGATCACGGTATGCCAAATAGCAGTATGAGCCATGCTGGAGATATGCCTAATATCAAATCAGATGCGAATGGTAATGCGACCTATTCAGCTAAATTACATGGTTTTGCTGTGAACACTGGGCCAAAAGGAATAGTTGGACGATCTGTGGTGGTTCACCGAGATCCAGATGATTACAAGTCTCAGCCAGCGGGTAACTCAGGACCACGTATTGCATGTGGATTAATTAAGTAATTTTAGGATTGAATATTGAATGGTTTCTTCAGATAAACGTTGCTGTGGGTCTGGCGTTTGCATTATTGATGACGCTGGACAATGTTGGTGTGGTCAGGTTTGGGATGGCGAAAAGATGTCCGCCCCAAGCTTGACTGTCCAGTCATCTATTAATGTAATTTCAGAGCCTGAGCTTAAAAAGACAGAGTCTTAGCCTTATCAAATTCTAGTAGCAGTGATGTGAAATGATTCCATGAAATCTTGGCAAATGAGAAGAAACTGCGCGCTGACACCAAAACAGCTCTTGAAGTTTTACATTGCGCTTGTGTGTTTATCGATTACAGTAGCAAGCGGTTTTTTACTGGCTGGGATATGGGTCATCCCCATCTTTACTGCTTTGGAATTAACAGCGGTCACCCTTGGGTTTTTAATCTATTGCAGGCATGCGCTCGATTATGAAGCGATTGAGATTGATGAGCGGCGACTGATTGTTCGAAAATTTATAGGGTATAAAGAATCTGTATATGAATTTAATACGCAATGGGCTCAAATTGAAGCTCCAGTTGCTGGGCAAAAAGTATTTTTCATTAGCCAATCTAATCAGAGAGTCGAGCTAGGTCAGTTTTTGCGATTAGAGCAACAACTACCGCTAATATCCTCGGTGAGAACCTATTTGGGTTGATATCGCCAATGCGTTGACTCTATTAAGAATTATCGATGATTCCGATTTTGTATTCTTATCGTAGATGCCCTTATGCAATGAGAGCTCGCATGGCCTTAGCATATTCAGGCATACAAGTTGTACATAGAGAGATTGACTTACGAAATAAGCCGCAATCGATGTTAACAGCGTCACCTAAAGGAACTGTTCCTGTATTGTGTGCTGATGGCATCGTCCTAGAGCAAAGTTTAGATATCATGCGCTGGGCATTAGCGCAGTCTGATCCGGATGGCTGGAGTATGGTTGATGAGTCGACATCTCAAAGTTGGATAGAAAAAAATGATGGCCCTTTTAAAACCATGCTAGATCAATACAAATATCCAAATCGATATCCTGATCTAAATCAAGAGGTGCTTTTGGGTGAGGCATCGGCACTAATGCTAAAACCGATGGAAGAGTCTTTGCAGTCAAGTCAGTATTTGCTGGGGAATCAGATCTCTTGGGTGGATGTAGCTATCTTTCCATTTATTAGGCAGTTTTCTATGGTCAATCCTCAATGTTTCAATGAATTACCATTTGACTCTACAAGAAGATGGCTCAATCAACACCTTGACTCTGAGTTATTCCAGTTAGTAATGCGTAAACACCCAATTTGGATGGATTAGCTTAAAAAGGCAGCCCTAGAACGAGAAGAGCGGGGTAAGAGAAATTGAGGAGTGAGGTATCTGAGGCTGACAAGCCCCATACATTGAGCTCTAGGTTAATCTGGTAATAGTACTTGTATGATGTTGAGTCAATCTACATAAAGCTAAATTCATGACTCAAGAGCATCGAATCGTAATTGTTGGAGGCGGTGCTGGTGGTCTAGAACTCGCTACTAAACTCGGTGATCGTTTTGGCTCCCAAAAGAATACTTCTAAAAAAGTATCGGTTATCTTAGTTGATAAGAACCGCACCCATTTATGGAAGCCCAAATTACACGAGGTAGCTGCAGGCTCAATGGATCTTGCTGATCAGGAGCTTGACTATATTGCACAAGCACACTGGCATCACTTTAGCTTTCGACTAGGTGAGCTCACAGGGATCGATAGAGAAAAGCGTCAAATTCAGGTAGCTCCTTTTTACGATGACTCAGGTGAATTAGTTACTCCACAGCAAACTATTCACTACGATACTTTAATTATTTCTATTGGCAGCTTAACGAATGATTTTGGAACCCCAGGTGTTGAGCAATTTGCCCAAAGGCTCGAGTCTCTTGCAGATGCAAAACGCTTTCACATGCGCTTGATTAATGCTTGTTTAAGGGCTCAGGTTCAAATTCAGCCTTTAGCTTCACATCAATTACAGGTTGTCATTATTGGAGCTGGAGCTACTGGAGTGGAATTAGCCGCAGAATTGCATCGCACTACGCGTGCCATTATTTCTTTCGGAATGGATAGGGTTGATCCTGAGAAAGATTTAAAAGTTATTTTGATTGAGGCCGCCCCCAAAATACTGCCTGCACTCTCTACCAGAATCTCCAATGCCGCTGAAAAATTACTGGTGGACCTTGGTGTTGAGGTCATGACCAGTGCTAAGGTACAAAAAATACAAGCCAATCGAGTATTTTTAGATAACGGCGTAGAAATTCCTGCCGAGTTAATTGTTTGGGCGGCTGGTGTCAAGGCGCCAGACTTTCTCAGTGGGATTGGCGGCTTAGAGACTAACCATGTCAATCAATTGTTGGTATTGCCAACTTTACAAAGTACTCGTGATCCCCGGATTTTTGCAATGGGAGATTGTGCTGCTTGCCCTTGGCCAGAAGCCAATAATGGCAAAGGCGGCATAGTCCCCCCGAGGGCTCAAGCAGCGCATCAACAGGCCTCCCATTTATTTTCACAAATCAACCAGATTATTGAAGGTAAAACACTGAAGCCTTATCAATATCGTGATTTTGGATCCTTAGTGTCTTTAGGTGAATACAGTAGCGTGGGTAGCATGATGGGAGGGTTAATTGGTGGCAGTCTGATGGTGGAGGGACTGTTTGCAAAGCTGATGTACATCAGCCTATATAAACTGCATCAACTGGCTCTTCATGGCTGGGTTAAGGTATTTCTGGATACCATCAGTCGTTTAATTCATCGCAGAACGCATTCAATCGTTAAGCTTCATTGAGCTCAGCAAATACTGTCCTAAGCGAGTAAAATTAGGACATTAGAAATAGACTGTTATTAAATGAGTCACTACAAACCCATTAACTTCTCTGACAGAGTGGCACTTTCCTTTACGAAAAGCATGCGCTTTTTTGCAGATACTTTTTTCCAAAAAAGGTATGGTCATCGTGCAGTGGTGCTTGAAACTGTTGCAGGAGTTCCCGGCATGGTCTCTGGTATGTGGATGCATCTAACGAGTTTACGAAAGATGCAAACAGGTTATGGCCCCAAGATCCGAACATTATTAGCGGAGGCAGAAAATGAAAGAATGCACTTAATGACTTTCATTGAGATTGCTAAGCCAAATGCATTTGAGCGCTTTTTGGTTTTGATTGCACAGGCCATATTCTGGAATGTGTTCTTTGTAATATATGTTTTTTTCCCACGCACAGCCCACCGAATTGTTGGATATTTTGAAGAAGAGGCGGTGTATTCCTATACAGAATACTTACGAGAAATTGATGAGGGAAGATTGCCTAATATTGCTGCACCTCAAATTGCGATTGATTATTGGAACCTATCCCAAGATGCCACATTACGTGATGTCGTGATCGCTGTTCGGGAGGATGAGGCTAAACATCGTGACGTCAATCATCAGTTTGCGGCTGAATACGACCAGTAGTATTGGAAGTATTGGAATTCGATATTTTTCTTTGCTGATGGCGGGTAATTTATCTGAAGAAAAGAAGTAAGCTGGTCATTGCAATTAATGCATAGAGGAATAAGTAAATCTTAATATCCTTAAATACAATTTCACGCGCAATTTTTTTGTACTTCAAAAGGTAAAGGTGATATACGATCGGTGAAATTAATATCACGCTGAACTCAATGATGAGCTCTAGTTTTTCACCAGTCATCTATTTAATAAATTTGTTCTTTGAGAATACTAAAAATGCAACAGATATGATTCCAACGGAAAAGAGTAAAAAAGATCCTGTTTTTACAAAAACAATAAAGCCTAATAGCACTAAGCCAAATGCGAATAATCCCAATTTATCTCTAGACATTTAATAATCTCCTAAAAAATTGAATTTGTTCCACATGATTAAAATCATAACTCAGACCTCCATTTTTAGGCCATCAGACTTTTTTAATTCAAGAATGCCCCTTGCTTTAGTGGGATTTCTTGAGAGAATGGCAGAATATTGAATGTTTAAGCGCTGAATATAGATTTAAACTAATCCCCCTAAGTGCTCTACGGCTTTTGTGACAAGAATAAAGCTATAAAGTTCGTTAAGATTGAAACATGAACGAAGATAATCAAACCTTTCTGGATAAAAAATTGCGTCCATTGCCACGTTGGATATTCATGTCCCGTTGGTTGCAAGCGCCCTTATATATTGGTCTCATCGTGGCCCAAGGTGTCTATGTATGGCAGTTCTGGGTTGAACTTTATCATCTGATTACCATGATGGCTGATAAGAACATGACTGAAACAGCATTAATGCTGGTGGTCTTGGGTTTGATAGATGTAGTGATGATCTCGAACTTGTTAGTGATGGTTATTGTTGGTGGCTGGGAGACCTTTGTTTCACGTTTGGAGTTACAAAATCATCCTGATCAGCCTGAATGGTTGTCGCATGTCAATGCTGGTGTGCTCAAGGTGAAGCTAGCAACAGCCATCATTGGTATTTCATCAATACATTTGCTAAAGACCTTTATTAATGCGGCATCCTACGATGAGAAGACATTAATGTGGCAGACCCTGATTCATGTCACTTTTGTGTTGTCTGCTATTGCGATTGCCTATACCGAAAAAATAGTCACCTCAGCTCATAAACAACATTGAGCATGGGTTCATCAAAAACTGAATGACGTCAAACCCTTGTTTTGAATGCGGCCAGTGTTGCCAACATTTTCGGGTGAGTTTTTATCACGGAGAAATAGAGGGTAACGGAACAGGCATTGTTCCAGCAGAATTCACTACCAAGATCTCACCACATCTTGCTTGTATGAAAGGCACAGAGAAGGGCGGGGCTCCTTGCACTGCCTTAAGGCATAACAAAGAGGAGGGATATCGTTGTTCTATTTACGAACATCGTCCCAGTCCTTGCCGAGAATTTAATATTATTAATGACGACGGAACAATCAATATTGATTGTCAGAGGCTCCAAGATGTCGCTAAACAAAAAAGACTAAATTAATTTCTATTGTTAGTCTAAGACGATTGTCAGTTACTGATCCGTAAATTGAAGTTTGGCTAAACGGGCATATAGACCACTACGCAAGATCAAATCAGCATGAGTTCCTGTTTCGATGATCTGTCCGTTTTCAAGTACCAAAATTTTGTCAGCTTGCTTTACTGTAGAGAGTCGATGCGCAATCACAATGGTAGTGCGATGATCCATTGCGGCCTCAAGAGCTTGCTGAACCAGCGCTTCAGATTCAGCATCTAGGGCACTCGTGGCTTCATCAAGCAGTAGAAGGGCTGGATTTTTTAATAAGACTCTAGCTATGGCAATGCGCTGTTTTTGTCCGCCCGATAAGCGGATGCCGCGATCACCCAAAAAGCTTTGGTAGCCTTCGGGCAATTTGGAGATAAATTCATCAGCGATTGCTAGGCGAGCTGCAGCGAATACCTCTTCATCAGTAGCATCCATTCTCCCAAAACGAATATTTTCCATGGCGTTATCAGAAAAAATCACAATATCCTGCGGCACGACACCAATCATCTTTCGTAAAGCTTCAAGCTCAAGGTCGCAAATATTGATGCCATTAAATAAGATAGACCCGCTTATCGGATCATAGAAGCGCTGCAATAGCTGAAAGAGCGTAGTCTTACCGGCACCTGAAGGGCCTACTAGGGCAATTCTTTCGCCTGGTTTAATGTCGAAAGAGATATTGGATAAGACGCTATTTTGATTGGACGGATAGTGAAAATATAGATTTTGTACTTCTACGCCAATGCCGTTGGCATTGACCTGAGGGATGGATTCCACAATTGCTACTGTTTGAATAGAGGATTGCACATTGAGAAGCTCTAAAAGACGGTCGCTGGCACCAATTGCCCTTTGGGTATCGCCTATCACTTCAGAAATGCCAGCTATAGCGCCTGCAACAATTACGGCATACAAAATAAATTGAGATAGTTCTCCAGCGGTAATCTGATTGTCCATGACTCTGTAAGCACCAAGCCAGAGAACCAAAATAATACTAGTAAAGCCAAATAAAATAGCAACAAAGGTGAGCAAAGACCTTGCTCGTGTCCGATTAATGGCAGCATCAAGAGCAATGTGAATCGATTGATTAAATCGATTAATTTCTATTTTTTCATTTGTGAATGATTGAATCGTAGGGATCGCATTCAGTTTTTCTCCTGCTAAAGCAGAGGCATTGGCAATCTTATCTTGTGAATTTCGGGAGAGCTTTCTCACTCGTCTACCCATGATCATGGTGGGAATAATCGTGATAAGCAGTGTCGCAAAGATGAGCACAGATAAATCTGGACTAGTGATGAACATCATGACTAAACCACCCATTAGTAACAGAATATTTCTGATTGCCATTGAGACGCTAGTGCCAATTAATGTTTGAATCAGAACTGTATCTGTATTGAGGCGTGATAGTATTTCACCGCTGTGAGTAGATTCAAAGAACTCAGGACTTTGTTTAATAACATGGCTATAGACGCTTGAGCGAATATCGGTCGTAATTTTTTCGCCTAACCATGAGACCATATAAAAACGAAGAGACGTTCCTAGCGCGACTAAGCAAGCAACAATAAATAAAGTTAAAAAAGTTGTATTGATTTGGTTGCCGCTGTTAGCGTTAAACCCCAAATCGATGATTTGCCTAAAAGAGAGCGGGACGGCTAATGTTGCGCTTGCAGCGAGCACTAAGCTAAAGATTGCCAATACAAATTGCTTTTTATAGGGCTTTAAAAAAGGAAGAAGCGCTGCTAAGGTACGAAACCCACGGGGATTGGTCTTGTTGCTCTGGCTAGTCATTGAAGAATCCCTAATAATTATCTATGATAGTTCACTTCGATTGGATTTGTATTTTTAGCGATATCAGGAACATGACAGACGAAAGCCTCACGAGTAAGAAAGAACCTATATATAAGAGAAGTCCCTGGCTACCTCGTGGTGAAGTGCGCAAACTGATTTTTTTTGGGCTGATTATATTGGGGGGCTATGGATCTACTCAACATTGGTCTTTTATTCCCTTGCTACTGATTTCGATTATTGCGCTCTCGCCAAAGGTATTATTAGCTACAGCGTATTACTACGGAAGATCAGCACTATTTCTTGGTCAATGGTTTAGTAAATGAGCAGTCAATATTTTGATAGGCTTCATTTCCTACCTATCTATATCAGTTTATGAAAATCTTTTTGACGGGAACTAGTGGTTTTGTGGGAAGTCATTTGGCTCAGTTTTTAGCGTCAGCAGGTCATAAGATCGTTGCGCACTACCGCTCACCGCAGATGCTCAATAACAAATCTGCAAACAATATTGAAGTCTGGTCAGGCGACTTAAATGATGTCCACAGCTTAGCTAAGCAACTACAAGGTATCGATAGTGTGATTCATTGTGCTGCCCAAATGAAGTTATGGAATTGCGAAAAAGACTTGCATGAGACTAATGTGCTCATGACACAAAATATTCTGAAGTCAGCAAAGCAAGCTCGAGTTCCGCAGTTTATCTATATGAGTGATGCATCAATTGCTAAAGCCCCATCCATTCCCAATATAGATGTTTGCGAATCGCGCGCTTTGCCATCCCTACAAAAATTTCCCTATAGCCATAGCAAGTCCTTGGCAGAAGAGTATGTTCTGGCTGCTGGAGATGAGCCTTTTCGAACTATAAGTCTGAGGCCTGCCTCGATTTGGGGTAAAGGCGATCTGATTGATCGCATCTTAGGTCAGGCTGCTAACTTGAATCAATTTGGTTGGTTTAATCAGGGTGATTACCTTTTTTCCACTTGCAACATTTACAACCTGTGCGAAGCAGTTAATAAAGCGCTGCTATCTAAAGCAAACCGAGAAAGTTTTTTTATTAGCGATGGTCCGCCAGTTCCATTTAGGCAATGGATGAGTAGAAGGCTCTTGGCAGGCCACTACAAAGTGCCCACTTTATCCATTCCCCGTTTCTTGGCCTGGCCGTTAGCGCGCTTTACCGAAAATGGTTGGAACTACTTACCGCTGCGTGGCGAGCCGCCTTTAATTCGGGAGATGGTCCATTTAATGGCGCACCCGTTTTCTGTCTCGATAGCTAAGGCTAAAGAGCAATTGGACTATGAGCCGCTCTATAGCTTGGAAGAGGGCATGCTTGAAATACAGAAAACAGTAAATTTATAAAGGGTTTACCCTAGTTATCTTGACTGGACCCATTCCGAGGTTTAAAGTTTTTACCAATAAGTTAGTAATGAATCATTAATGTTCTTATAAATAAAAAAGAGATAAACCTTGAAAGGATAGAGAGCATGTTTAAATTTCATGATATGAAAGACCGGATTTCAAAAATCGCAGGATTTTGCGGGATGGTGATCAGTATTACCGTCGCCTTTTATCTGATTTTTCCATCGGGTCAGACCCAATCTAAATTTGCTATGTTGTTAGTTTCATTCGGGATTGCAATAGCGCTGAGTGTTCTCACGTTCAAGGCATTGCTTAAATCTCAGCGATAGAAGCCAACTCTGAACCCATCAAAAGCCCCACAATATTGAAGTGTTTGGGGTTTTTCTTGGACTCAAAATAGCCCTTCTAATAGCTCAGGACACCATTAAACGCCATTTAATCGGTGTAAACACTTATATCTAAAACCCCCCAAGAGGCTTTTACTAAGGCATCTATAGATCAACGTTTTACGGTATGACTCCTTTTTGGCTTTACCCCCTTTTTGAAATTGGTTTAAAGACAAACCAATTCAATTTTCTATTCATTTCTTATAGCAAAGTCTGAGGTAAGAATTGAATTCTGTATCCCAAGAAGTGAAAATGGATTTCCAGCCCTTGAAAGAGCGTGGTCAAAGAGAGGTTTTCTGTGGCCTAACAGGCATTATCTGGTTGCACCGTAAAATTCAAGATGCCTTTTTTCTCGTGGTCGGCTCTCGTACTTGCGCCCATTTAATTCAATCTGCTGCTGGGGTAATGATTTTTGCAGAGCCCCGTTTTGCAACAGCCATCATTGACGATCGTGATTTAGCTGGTCTTGCGGATGCGAATGATGAGTTAGATAAGGTGGTAAAGCAACTACTGGATCGTCGCCCTGATATCAAACTCCTATTTTTAGTAGGTTCTTGCCCTTCAGAGGTGATTAAGTTAGATTTATCTAGGGCAGCACAACGCTTGGGTAAAACATTTGCACCTAAAGTCCGCATTCTTAATTATTCAGGCAGCGGTATTGAAACAACCTTTACCCAAGGTGAGGATGCTTGTTTAGCTGCACTCGCACAAGACTTACCCAAGTCTACTGAATCTGACGAAGTAGAATTATTAGTGGTTGGCTGTTTGGCTGATGTTGTCGAAGATCAATTTAGTCGCATCTTTAAAGATCTGGGCCTAAAGTCCTTTGCTTTTTTCCCGCCGCGTGAATCCACCCAGAGAATCGTTGTTGGCCCCAAGACTAAATACTTACTCGCTCAGCCATTTCTGACGGATACCGCTAGGTTCTTGGAGAACATGGGTGCCCAAAGAATTGCCGCACCTTTTCCACTGGGGGTAGAAGGTACAGAAAAATGGTTCTTAGCCGCAGCTAAAGAATTGGGTGTACCTACCGATGTCTTTGAAAAAGTGATTGCCCCACAAAGGGATCGCGCTAAGAAATCCCTTGAACCACATCGAGAAATATTAAAAGGCAAATCCATTTTCTTCTTCCCGGATTCCCAGTTAGAAATACCACTGGCTCGTTATTTAAATAGAGAGCTGGGCATGAATTTGATGGAAGTTGGCGTTCCGTATCTACATCGTCAGCATATGGCAGAAGAATTAGCCATGTTAGACCCCAAAACGCAATTGTCTGAAGGTCAAAATGTAGAGAATCAATTGGATCGTTGTCGCGCTCAACAGCCCGATATGGTTGTATGTGGACTGGGTTTAGCCAATCCACTGGAAGCAGAAGGCTTTACAACAAAATGGTCGATTGAACTTGTCTTCACTCCTATCCAAGGGTTCAATCAAGCGGCGGATCTGGCAGAATTATTTGCTCGCCCTTTGACTAGAAAAAGTAAGCTCATGATGGTAGAGGAAGTATGAAGTTAACGCTCTGGACTTATGAAGGTCCACCCCACGTTGGTGCAATGAGAATCGCTACGGCAATGGAGAAGGTTCATTACGTTCTTCACGCTCCGCAAGGAGATACTTATGCAGATCTCCTGTTCACCATGATTGAACGGATGAAAAAGAGACCGCCGGTAACTTACACCACTTTTCAGGCACGTGATTTAGGCAGCGATACTGCTGAGTTATTTAAAGACGCTGCTAGATCAGCTTATGCCCGTTTTAAACCTGATTTATTAATGGTAGGTGCTTCCTGTACTGCAGAGCTCATTCAAGATGATCCAGGTGGATTGGCCGCTGCTCTAGATTTGCCGGTACCTATTTTGCCTCTTGAATTACCCGCATATCAAAAGAAAGAGAATTGGGGTGCTGCAGAAACTTTTTATCAGATGGTACGTTTACTAGGTCAGCAATTTATTTTGGCACCAGGTCAAACACGGCCCGCAAGAAAGGCAGATGCAAAACCAACTTGTAATATCTTAGGTCCTACTGCTTTAGGATTTCGTCACCGTGATGATGTTGAAGAAATTTCACGTTTATTGCGCGAATTGGGAGTTGAGGTGAATGTGGTTGCACCACTGGGCGCTAATCCAGCAGATATTGCGCGTTTGCATGAAGCAGACTTTAATGTCAATTTGTATCCTGAGACCGCTAATACTGCAGCCACTTGGATGACTAGGAGCTTTGGGCAGCCTTCTACAAAAGTGATTCCGATTGGATTTAAAGGTACTCAAGCTTTTATCACTGAAGTCTGTCAATTGGCAGGCATTGAATGCGATGTCCAAAAATTCAGTCAATCCTCTAAAGCACGTTGGTATGCCTTATCGGTGGACTCAACCTATCTAACTAATAAAAGAGTCTTTATTTTTGGTGATGCCACCCATGCCATCGCTGCAGCTAAAGTAGCGGCTCATGAAATGGGCTTTAAAGTAGTTGGACTAGGAACCTATAGCCGCGAACTAGCTCGTGAAGTACGTGAGACTGCTGAGCAATTAGGTCTTGAAGCAATGATTACTGATGATTACCTAGAGGTTGAAGCAAAGATTGCAGAGCTTCAGCCTGAATTAATCCTTGGTACGCAGATGGAGCGTCATATTGCTAAACGTTTGCAGATTCCGTGTGCAGTGATTTCATCGCCAGTGCATGTGCAGGATTTTCCCGCGCGCTATTCCCCGCAAATGGGTTTTGAGGGTGCCTGCGTTTTATTTGATTCTTGGGTACATCCATTGATGATGGGCTTAGAAGAGCATTTAATTGGAATGTTTAGGGGTGACTTTGAGTTTCATGAGGGAGCTATGCCGTCACATCTTGGACATGCCTCAACTCCTATCAAGGTTGATGTAGAACAGCTTCCTGTTAATATAAAACCAACTAATGGGGCCCCTTCATGGGAAACTGACGCAGAAAAAGAACTTAATAAAATTCCGTTTTTTGTCAGAGGCAAAGCCAGGCGAAATACAGAGCGTTATGCAGTGGAGCAGGGCCTTTTAAGTATCACGTTGGAAACTTTGTATGATGCAAAGGCGCACTTTAAAAGTTGAATCATGACATTAGGTCAAAAATAGCAAAGGCAATCAAAAATGAAAGCAATTAATATACCAATTTCAGATGCTCGTAGTGCGCCACCAGATGGCGAGGGTAGTCTGCAGGTTCAGCTTGATCCTAATTTGAAAATTGGTAAAGCTAAGGTATTTGCAATTTATGGCAAAGGTGGTATCGGGAAGAGCACCACCTCATCTAACTTATCAGTCGCTTTTTCTAAACTAGGAAAACGGGTGATACAGATTGGTTGCGATCCTAAACATGACTCGACATTTACCCTGACAAAAAAACTCATGCCTACGGTAATTGATGTGCTTGAGAAAGTAGACTTTCATTCTGAGGAATTACGCGTTGAAGACTTTGTGTATGAAGGCTATAACGGTGTGATGTGCGTAGAAGCAGGTGGTCCTCCAGCCGGAACGGGTTGTGGCGGCTATGTGGTTGGTCAAACCGTGAAACTCCTTAAGGAGCATCATTTGCTGGACGATACCGATGTCGTGATTTTTGACGTTTTGGGTGACGTCGTTTGCGGCGGCTTCGCTGCACCGCTACAACATGCTGATCGTGCCTTGATTGTTACTGCTAATGACTTTGACTCTATTTTTGCGATGAATCGAATTATTCAAGCAATTGGTGCGAAGGCAAAAAACTATAACGTTCGATTGGGAGGCGTGATTGCCAATCGTAGCAAAGATACCGATCAAATCGACAAATTTAATGCACAAGTAGGATTAAAGACAATGGCGCACTTTCCAGACTTGGATGTGATTCGTCGTAGCCGTCTTAAAAAATCGACTTTATTTGAGATGGAATATTCTCCTGAGCTTGAATTAGTCCAGCAAGAGTACATGCGTTTAGCTGCGGCACTCTGGCTCGGAGCGGATCCATTGCCATCGATCCCAATGAAAGATCGGGATATATTTGATTTGCTCGGCTTTGATTAACTAAGAGACTAAATCACTGGGCATGCCTACGAGCTTGGCAGTAAGCTCCCAGAGGTCTTTACTAAGCTTCTCGCTCTTGGCTTTCATGGAAAGCTCTTGAGCGAAAGGCTCTCTGATAGCTGAGTTACGATTGCCCCAGCTCCAGTGAACACCTGATTGGGTAAAGCGCGGATCTGCTACAACTTGAGCAACCCGTTCACCAGCAAGCTCTTGGCTCACATAACCTTTAGTAATGTTTTTCTGAAACCAGGGAAATATTTTTTGAAAGAGTGGCGGGGTATCTCTAAAGAGGGCTGTTTCAGCTACACATCCAGGATATAGAGTATTAAAGATCACGCCGGTACTAGCGTGATATCTTTTTTGCAACTCTCGATTCATGACCATGTTGCATAACTTACTATCTTTGTATGCCTTACCAGGTTTAAAGGATTTTCCGTTGATCATTGCAATCGGTGCTTTAAAGCCAGCTATGAGACCTTCCAGTGCGCCAATATCAGCAGGGGCAGGGATAGGAACTTTGCCACCGAATTCTTCTGAGTTTGCTGTGACAGTGCCTAATGTAATGAGGCGTGCATGCTGATGCTCTTTAGCAGTTTGGATCAGATTGTTAAGCAGCATTCTGCTTAAAACATAGTGTCCAAAATAATTAGTTGCTACACTAATCTCAAATCCCTGAGGGGAGCGCGCTGGTTCTTTTAAGAGCGGTAGGTAAGTTGCTGCATTACAGAGCAAAGCATTGAGCTGTTGACGGCTTTCATTAAAGCGCTGCACAAATGCTCTAACACTATCGAGATTCCCAAGATCTAACTGCCAGATTTCAAATTGGCTTGAATCAAATTGATGTGCCTTAGCAACTAACTCCATTTTTTGGGGATCTCTGACTGCCAGAATCAGTCGCCAATTTCTGGCGAGTAGGGCTTTTGCAGCATATAAACCAACACCTGATGAAGCTCCGGTAATAATGGCGAGTGGTTGATTAGTAGTGGAAGTCATTTTTTTCTATTACAGTCTTAGTTTTGGTAAGTCTTCATTATTGTCATTTTAAGGCTAGCAATCGATGTTCCTAAA
>JBILYO010000121.1:0-6556 GCA_044377685.1 Polynucleobacter sp.
GTGAGTAATCTTCCGGTCGCGGCATGTACGATGACTAGGAAAGGTTGGATCATTTGGTCGGTCGGTCGAAGGACCTTCGACACCGTGAAGCTTGGATCCGCGGTCAGCTAGCCAGTGTGTAGCTTCTGCTGTGACACCAGCATTTCGATGGGAGACTTCTGGCATCGGGAAGTACTTCTTGTGTAAGCCAGTACAGAGCAGCACGATGTGACCATCCACTTTGACGCCTGCTTTTTTTTCAGCCTCTTCCATATCTTTTACGGATATATCGCCAAGGTCTGGTATGTGGCGCAAGTCAAAAACCACGGCATTACCCATAAACATGGTTACATCCATTTCGTCGATCGGCAGACCTTGAGGATGCATGTGAAAGAAAGCATCCACGTGAGTACCAATGTGATCATTCATCGCAAAATAGCAGCTAGCGAAAGTCATCGGATCATCTGGCGTACCTAGATTACGTGCTTTTGACGCTTCGTGCGTTCCATGCGGCAGGACAAAAGGAGGGCGCATGTTTTTATGCGCAGGCATCCCATCGTAGATCTTGACGGAAAGGTCAATAATAGTTCGGGCCATTTTCTTTCTCTTTCAAATATTGATAAATGTAGGGGTACCTCATAATTTGAAACCTACAGCAAGCTTAAATAAATTCTGTTCTCTAATAACTATCAAAAAAACGAAGGATTCGTTTAGCTATTATTAATAGAAATCAATCAACAGTGATGCCGGCGTCCTTTACAAGTTTCACCCAGCGCTGGGAGTCTTCCTTTAGGATTGCAGCAAACTGTTCAGGAGTATTGGCTACTGGTTGAAGACCTTGCGCTAGGAGTCGATCTTTGATTTCGGGAATATTCGTGATGCGCACCAGTTCACCATTAATTTTTTTAATTACGTCCGGAGGGGTTCCGGCAGGTACTAGGATGCCATACCAAGTAGAGGTGTCAAAACCACGTAGTGACTCCCCAATGGCTGGAATCTCCGGTGCAGCAGGAGAGCGCTTGGCTGTGGTTACACCGAGTGCCTTTAACTTCCCTGAGCGAATATGCGGAAGCATGGTTCCGATCGGTTCGAAAATCAGGTCGACGCGACCGCTATTCAAGTCTGCAAATGCCGGCGCCGTACCCTTGTATGGAACATGAACAATGTCGATCCCAGCGAGAACCTTCAGATATTCACCCATCAGATGAGACCCGGTGCCAACTCCTGCCGAAGCGTAATTAATAGTTCCTGGTTTCAATTTTGCCAGTGCGATTAGTTCCTTTACATTATTAGCTGGTAGTGATGGCGTCGCAGCTAGGATACTTGGAACGTCAGCGAGAAGACTCACCGGGGAGAAATCTTTTTCTGCGTTATAGGGGAGCTTACGATATACAGCGGCACTGCTTGAATGTCCTACATTGGTTAGATAGATCGTATAACCATCCGCTGGTGATTTTGCTACGAACTCAGCACCAATCGTGGTTCCAGCACCGGGGCGGTTTTCGACTACTACTGGCTGCTGCCATGCCTTGGAAAGTTCCTGGGAGTAAATACGAGCCATGTTATCAGCAACGCCGCCAGGCGGAAAAGGAAGAACTAGCTTCACAGGCTTGTTAGGATATTCCTGTGCGAACGTCACTCCAGCAATCCCAATAGCTGCGGCAGCAGTCAGCCAACTCACCAGTCTTTTTATCTTCAACATTATTATCTCCTCAATGATGTGTTTGTAATTTCAGTTGATATCACAGTGTCGCGGAAGCGGCCAATCCAAGGGGCAGCTTCTTCGAACAATTTAGCTAACCTGAAAACAGCTAGGTCAGCACCAAACCGACCAACAAGTTGCATACCGATCGGTAGGCCATTGCAAGATGGTACGACTGGAATACTGATAGCGGGAAGAGCTGCAGCATTCACAAACGTGGCGAAGATCGCAGCAGCTCTTGGTCCCACATCGCCTCCATTGATCTGGCTGGGGTAAGGCTCACCTAGCGCCCATGGTAGCGATGCTGACGTAGGCATGAGCAGAAAGTCCGCTGTTTCAAAGTACATAGCTAGACGAGAACGAATGTGCTGAACTGAATCGAGCGCATTTATATAGTCTTCAATTGATACAGTTAATCCCCGCTCAGCAAGCGTTTTAGTTCCAGGGTGCACGAGCGAACGCCAATTAGAATGAGGTGTAACTATGCGAGCAAGCCCTGCTGTACTTAGTATGGACCAGATGCGTTCAACCTCCGATAGATCGAAGGGTGTTTGGACCTCCTCGATAAAATGTCCTAGCGATTCAAAGGTCTGAGCTGCTGCCTGAACGCTGGCCTTAACAACATGATCTACTGGCATGTTATCAATGCCAAACAGGCAGTGAATACGCGAGCGCGGCAGCGCTGTGCGGGGTAAGTGCTCAGGTAAGGATGCATCATCAAAGCAAAGGGAAGTCTGATCACGGCGATCTGGTCCTACCATAGCGCGAAATAGTGAATAGGCATCATCCACCGTGCGTGCTGCTGGTGCAACAACCTGGAAGTCATAGGCAATTGCAGGAAATCCGAACACCTTAGGAATTCTTCCAGTGGAAGGTCTAAAGCCGACAACCCCTGCGTAGGAGGAGGGGCGTCGGATTGAACCGCCAGCATCGGTACCTACTGCGAGTGGCCCTAAACCTACCGCTAAAGCTGACACTGCTCCACCACTTGAGCCACCGGGTGTAAGTTGCAAGTCCCACGGATTTCGAGTTGCGCCAAATAGTAGGTTATCAGTGTGCGCCGCCAACGCAAATTCTGGCGTATTAGTCTTTGCAAACAGATTCATTCCAGCAGCGCGCAGTCTAGAAATCCCGACATCGTCACTAGTAGGCCTGAAATCTGCGTAGAGTTTGCTACCCCACGTAGCGCAAAACCCCTCCATAAAAATGTTGTCCTTGACTGTTACAGGAATGCCATCAAGCGGACTAAGCCGTTGGCCGCATGCAGTTCTGGTATCGCTATCCCGTGCTTGGCTATAGGCTACTTTTGGATCGATTGCCACAATCGCGTTTATCTGTTGATTAAGACGCTCATAGCTTTCGAGAAAATCATCCACCAATTCCACGGCTGACACCTCGCGCCTTACAAGAAGATCCGAAAGTTCAGCAGCGGATCGTTGCCCAAGCGCGCTAGATTCAGCACTCACTATAGTCAACTAGCAAATCGTGGCTCTGCAAAGCCCTTCGCTCCTAGATCATAAATCGCAAAAAGGCCGCCCGCCTCAGGCTGTGCAGCAGCTTCGGCAGGATCAAGGAATCGGGTTCCGGACGTGACATACATGACGTCGTAATTGTCGCCACCAAAAGTGCACATTGTTGGATGGCGTACCGGCATTTTGATGCGCCGTACTAATTGCCCTTTGGGATCGAAACACGCAATGTGCCAATCATGAATGAGGGCACACCAATAGTTTCCCTCAGTGTCGACAGTTGCGCCATCGACGCGACCAGGTTGCCCCTTAGTAGAGATGAAGACACGTTTGTTACTGATAGTACCGGCGTCAATATTGAGATCATAAGCCCAGACCGTGTCTTGCCGCGAGTCACAGAAGTACATGGTCTTATCGTCGGGACTAAACGCAATTCCGTTTGATGCAATTATGCCACTCTCCATCTTGTGACAACTTCCATTGGGGTCAAGCCGGTACAAACCTCCGTTGGGCGTAGCCAGGTCGCGATTGATAGTACCGCACCAGTAACGTCCGCGTCGATCCGGCTTGCCGTCATTCAGGCAATTATCTGTGTCCGGCTCAGGATTAACGATGTGGTCGAAGGTAAAATTCTCAAGATTTAAGTAAGCAAAGCCCGACTTCATGCCGGCTACGATACCGCCGTTCTTGCGAAACACCAAGGAACCAATCTGCTCAGGCATCGGCCAAGTGTCTAACTTTTTAATTGCTGGTGTATACCGATGCAATGAGGGGGTGATGTTATCTACCCAGTACAAAGATTTATCGTCTTCATTCCAAATGGGGCCTTCACCGAGAATGTCCTTGGTTTCGGCGAGGCAAACTATTTCTGGCATATTTCCTCTTTCTTTTCAAATGAACTAAGACAAGCAGGCTAATTGGACTTCTTTCAAGGATAGATATCTCAAGCACTTTGAAACTAGTTTTACTTTTTTGAAGTAATCTAAATGTAGCATCAAAACTAAAGAGATTTTGGATTAATTAGGATTCGAAATATTTGAGCGTTACTTTAAGTAATGTTTGTGGGGCTGCGATCTTAAATTGATTGCTAAACCAAGGGTATACCAGCGTATCTAGATACCTATATAAGTCTATAGTTTCTATAATTAGTCTTTTCCATTCGGCTTGATAGTATTCAAAAACTGCCAATGCAATTTCTTTGTGATTAAAAGACTGATTTTTTAGGTCCCTAATCGATTTAAATTAAGGCGTAGACATGAAAATTTTTCACTTTTTGATTTTAATTGGCACATATCTACTATCTGCAGCATTTTCAGTTAACGCGCAAGAGGCTAAGTTTAATGAATATGGATGGCCAGCCAATCAAGATAAAAAAGTCTCAGAAAGTTCAGTAAAGTGGCTTCAAGATAAAGGTTGGTGGCCGCTACAAGTTGCTTATCAAGCACCTTGGTCTGGGCAAAATACACCAAATATCATCATGGACAAAAAAGGCCTTTTGCTTAAAAGAGGCATCGAGGCTAAATTTCAATCATTTGGTTCTGGCCCGGCTATTAATGAAGTGATGATTTCAGGTCGTTTTCAATTTGGTAATGGCGGAAACTTTCCATTTACATCATTAATTGATAAAAATATTCCCGTTAAAACAATTGCGGTAATTAACACCAATGTTTTACATGCAACAGTTGTGCCAATAGACTCAAAAATTAAATCAATGAAAGATTTTAAGGGCTCAAATCCGCCCGCTACTATTGGTCTTGTCACTGGGTCTGGTGCTGAATTTTATATTCAAGCTTCAGCCAAAACTAATGGCATCGAGATTGGCAAAGATATTATTTTGAAAAATATGCCCATTAGCGAGCAAATGGCTATGCCAAAAGGGATAGATGCAGTAATTCCATGGGATCCTGCTGCAACAATAATGACTCAAGAGCGGAAAAATGGTCGATATATTGACGACATATACCCCTACAATATCTATGAGGGAACTTTTTATGTTCGACAGGAAGTAATTGATAATGCACCAGATGTTGTTCAAGCATTCACAGATGCAATAGCAGAAGCAACTTTGTGGATACGGAAAAATCCTGATGCAGCTGCTGATGCATTGCAGGAGGATCCAAATTTAAAGAATTATTCCAAAGAAATCTTAAAGCAACAAATACTGGCTTATAACAATCTATATAAACCAACTTATATATACCCAATTCCTCTTTTTTGGGGCCAAGCAAATGAGCCTATTTATAATTGGCTCTACGAAAATAAAAGGATTCAAAATAAGCTTACTGCAGTAGATTTCGCCAAGGCAGTAGATACACGGTTTATGGACAATACCTTTGCTAAATTAGGCTGGGCCATACCCAAAAGACCCCCATTTTTACCTGCTAGCTGGAATGCACCATTGGATAAAACCCCTTATCCCCCATATATGACTCCGATAAGCACAACACAAGCTCAAGCTTTTCCTGAAAAGGGAGATTTAGTGCGGGACTGGGAATTTGATGGAAAGAAATATAAAAAATAGTGATTTCGAAAGATATCTTTAATTTATCTGGCAAGAAGATACTTGTAACTGGTGGGGCAGGAGGAATTGGTTTTTCTTTGGCAAGCCAGCTTGCTGATAGAGGAGCAAGTATTGTCATTGCGGATATCTCCAGTTCAAAGGCTGAAGATGCTTCAAAGAAGTTATCAGGACAGGGCCACAGCTGGTCTAAATTAGATATCACCTCTGAGATAGAAATTCAAAATTTTTTTGGAAATCTTGAGAATAAAGGCGAGGCAATAGAGGTAGTTCTTAATTGTGCGGGTATCGCTATTTTTGCTCCAGCTCTAGACCTTGCGTATTCTGACTTTAATAGGACCATGGAGATCAATTTGAATGGAGCATTCTTGATCTCAAGAGAGTTTACAAAGATGAGAAAGAGCCAGCATCTTGCTGGAAGAATTATTCATTTAGCCTCGGTATCTAGTTATGTATCAAATTTAAATTATGCTGCCTATGCAAGTAGTAAAGCAGGGCTTTATCAGTTAGTGAGAGTGCTTGGAAGAGAATGGGCACCTCATAACATTACCGTTAATGCTATTGGCCCAGCGATTACGCCTACTGCTATGACGGAGGGGATTTTTAGTGACAACAATTGGCAGACTAAAAGTTTGGAGCAGATACCAATGGGTCGATTTGGTACTCCCGAGGATTTAATTGGGACCGTCATTTTGCTTGCATCAGATGCTGGAGAATTTATAACGGGTCAAACTATATTCGTTGATGGGGGCAGAACTTTAGTCTGATAAAAATTAAGTTCTGCTTTGTAATTCACTCAACCAGAATCCTTTGGTCCCAGGTTCAAGTCCTGGTGGGCCCACCAGTAAAGCAAACCCTCACTAGCGATAGTGGGGGTTTTGTCTTTTG
>JBILYO010000020.1:0-19612 GCA_044377685.1 Polynucleobacter sp.
CCTCAATTGGTAATACCGAAAAGTATTTAGATGCGATCTTAGCTAAAAACCAACATTTTATTTTTGCTGAGGCTAGTAAAAAGGGCTACGGAATAGCTGAGTTCACCCCCAAGGCTTTAACAGTAACGCTCAGAGTAGTGAGCAATGTACAGGAAGAAAAAACGAGTATTGAAACACTGGCTAAATTTATGGTGCAGTCCCAGTCCAACAAAATAGAGCGTTTGGTTTAGCTAGTGAAAATTATTTTGCTAGGGTGTTCTGTATTGGGTCCTCAGCTTTACCCATAGCGAGGACGCATGCCATAGAATACCTGCAGATTTAATTGCATTTCTAGCGTCACCTAAAGCAGGGCTCAGGATTCAAAAGGCGGGACGGACTTAAGCCTGCCCTATCAGCCTTGCCTTGGTAAGCTCAAAAGACGATAAAACTAGCAATTTTTCTATAAATATCAGGATATAATTTATTCAAGCAGGAGAGTGAGGGGTATCCCTCCACCGAAGGCGCAAACTCCCATGAACGCTCAGGTATCCACCAGGAAGGTACTGCTTATCCTAAATAGCCGTCTGGAGAGCCGCCATCTTTATGGCGCACCGAAGGAGCAAGCACTAAGCTAGGCTTAGTGTGAATCTCTCAGGTAACAGGGACAGGGGGAGCGGCATCCATCTACATGGATTTCATGTATCTGATGGGCTGTATTTGGGAGAATTCGTATGCACACTCTGATCACATAAGTTAGTAATTCATATCGACCTACATCAGTAGACTCAATTGATTTTGCTCAATAGCTTTTTGCAATTGGGCGCTTACTAACTCAAGGAAAAACACATGACTAATAAATTTGTTGAAGAAGCTCCATATCATCCAGGCTATGAGGACGCTGGATTTAAAGCTCAAGCATCTCCGGTTACTTCAGAGCTTGATAGCTTTAGAAAAAGTAATGTACGGTATTTAAATTTTGCCGATGTGATTGTGGATTTCTGTGCCTCTGAACAGGTAAAGCATTCCCTTAAATAAGGCCGCTGTCCCAATAAATACGCCACTTCAGGTCACTGCGGTGGCGTATTTGATTTTCAGGGCTATAGATCTAAGTTATCTAAAGCTAGCGTGTCCAGATGGCTAGTATCTGCCCAGCGGTCTACTTTCCACGAGCTGCCATCGTGGCTAATCCAGTTCAATGATGCATTGGGCACAGAGATCACTCTCTCAGCGTCAAGAGCTTGATTGCTGGCGAGCCTATACATCATGTCTAGTGTGCCACCATGACTTACCACCAAAATGGTTTGACCTAGATGTTGCATACGAATTTTTTCAAGCGCCTTTTGAACACGCTGCGCAAGCTGGGCAATACTTTCACCACCACGCAATTCTTGATGAATATCTCTGCTGATATGACTTTTCCAAAGTTCAGCGTCAAAAAGTGGAGCCTCCTTGGTCGTGATCCCCTGAAATGCGCCGAGGTGCCTCTCTCTTAATGAGCTATCAACAATAGCCTTTGTATTAAATAATTTTTCTATAGCATTTGCAGTTTTAGCAGCGCGCTGCAAATCGCTCGTGTAGAGCACATCAAATTGGAGATTAATCGCCTTAATAGCCTTCGCCATTTGGGCCGCCTGAGTAATTCCACGTTCGTTCAGGTCGACATCAGTGTGGCCTTGTAAGCGGCCCTCAACATTCCAATTGGTTTCCCCGTGACGCACTAAGCAAAAGCGAGTTGTATTCATAACGAGATCATAAAGGCTAATTTATTTCTTTAGCGTCCATGGTTTGAGAATCGATTCAAAGGTTTGCAGATTATCTATAGGCCTACGCTCACCTTGGCTTGAGCGAACATAAAGATCAATGGCCTGAATCGCGGTAATCTGGGCCTCATCACGATAAGCAATCATATTGATTCCTTGGGTATAGCTGCTATAGGGGAGGCAGTGAAAGCATCTATGTGGGCATTTCTTTCACTATCAAATGCATATTACAAGCCCATTGAGGAGTTTGTTAATACAATCTATAGAATAAGACTAAAAAGGTAATAGTGAATAAAGAGACTAAGGGAATGCTGATTGGATTTGTGGGCATTCTTATTTTTAGTCTGACTTTGCCAGTAACTAAGATCGCGATACTCAGTTTTGATCCATATTTCATTGCATTTGGCAGGGCCGCTCTCGCAGGCACGCTTGCATTAGCTTACCTTGTTATTTTTAAAGAGCCTATGTTGGCTAAGGCCGATATTGGTAAGCTTGTCGTCATTGCCTTAGGGGTTGTTTTTGGTTTCCCTATTTTGACAACAGTCGCCATGGCATATGGCTCTTCATCGCATGGAGCTGTGATTCTTGGCATGATGCCTTTAGCTTCCACCGTGATAGGGGCCATTCGCTTTGGAGAGCGTCCGTCAATAGGATTTTGGTTGGTATCTATATTAGGTGCGGCTCTAGTGGTCACCTATGCCCTTTTAAAAAGTTCCGGCAGTTTTACTCTGGTAGATGTATTACTAGTGCTCGGCGGTATTTGTGCTTGTATAGGCTATGTTGAGGGTGGTGAGCTTTCGAGAAAAATGAATCCTCGCGCAGTCATTTCTTGGGCTTTAGTCATTTCTTTACCCGCAAATATTGTTTTTAGTTATTTGACTTTTGATTCCGCCTATATAAATGTTGGTACTTTTGCTTGGTCCATATTTGTTTATCTAAGCCTTTTTCCAATGTTCCTCGGATTTTTCTTTTGGTATGAGGGCCTTGCAATTGGAGGTATCGCACGGGTAAGCCAGGTGCAGTTAATACAGCCATTTTGTACTTTGATCGTCGCAAGTATTTTATTGGGTGACTCGCTCACATGGACGAATGTAGTCTTTGCAGTTTTAGTTGTGTCTACGGTGATATTAGGAAAAAGAATGCTAATTAAGAGGGCGTAGATATTAAAAAGCCCCGAGAGTGCGGGGCTTGGTATTTATGCTGGTGCTACAGTGAGCTTATTTAGGGCCCGCTGAATCTTATCTTTTTCTTTTGGTTTAGTACTGGTCTCTAATAACTTAGTCAGTTGAGCAAGATTCAGAGGACCTAAGCGCGTCTTCCCAGTTTTAGTGAGCATGGGATTACTTTTTCGATTCTTTTGGTTTTGGTTTACAGCCATTTGATTTTCCTAGAGTGATGGAATGATGAATCTGTGAGCTTATTTCACATGATTCCCCTATCTAGGGCGCAGAATAGTGATCATCATTCAGAATAACAGCTAAAGAGATAGTTGCTATGATTAGGGCATGATTAATCTACCAGACCTCATTTTTTCTATTGTCATGGGCTTTTTAATGTCAGTTAGCATTACGCTGGTCACGACTGCTGTCCATATTGGCTTTAATAGCAATTTCTTTTGGGAGTGGTTTGAAGTTTGGCTGCTGGTTTATCCAGTAGCGATGGTTTGCATCGTGATCCACAAGCCTTTAGCAAGTAAGATTACGAATGTCCTTGCTGAGAGATTCAAATGAAGGCCTATTTATTAGCATCGTTAGCCTTAATCAGCTTGACCTCATGCGCTGCTGTATTTACTGATGCTTCAGATGCGAATCAAGTTACCTTTTTGAATAGTAGCGGCGAGTCGATTGAACAGTTGACAGGCAATGCAAAGGCTTATTGCGCACAGTTTGGCAAGATTGCTGTCTATAGAAGTAGCGATACACAGTTCGTAGCAGTCTTCGACTGCAAGATGCAGCGTTAACCAGCTAATTCAGATTGATAGATTAAGCCGGCATGCTCTCTTAGAGCATGAAATTGAATGGATTCCCAGCGTTGTTGTGCTACGTCTAACTCAGACTTATGGGTTGCCAAGAAAACAGCGGCACCGACAACATCCTCAGCCATACGATGTATATTTTCTTGCGTAAATTTTTTCAATGCCACAGGATCATCTGAGCTGACCCAACGGGCCAGACTATATCTAGCTGGTAATAGGCGCACTTCAGCCCCATATTCGGTTTGCAGGCGATGACTGACCACTTCAAACTGCAATTGGCCAAATGCGCCCAGTAGCATGGTGCCGCCTCCCATAGGTCGAAATACTTGAATAGCACCCTCTTCACCTAATTGCATTAAGCCGGTTCTTAATTGTTTGGTGCGCAATGGGTCTGCAGATTCAACCATGCGGAAAATCTCAGGGGCAAAAAAGGGCAAGCCAGTAAATTGCAGTTGTTCACCTTCTGTGAGGGTATCGCCCAGGCGCAAGAGACCATGATTAGGCAAGCCTATGATGTCGCCAGGGAAAGCCTCATCCAAAATATCCCGTCTTTGAGACAGGAAAGATAAAGCATTATTTGTGCGGACTTCTTTATTATTGCGGCAAATTTTTAATTTCATGCCTCGTTGAAAGTGGCCTGAGCAGATGCGTAAGAAAGCGACGCGGTCACGATGCGCAGGATCCATATTGGCTTGAATCTTAAAGACCACTGCTGAAAATTTACTTTCAGCAGGGCTGACTTCTCGTTGCAAGGCTTTTCGAGATCCCGGAGATGGTGCTAATTCAACTAAGGTATTGAGAATTTCGCGTACACCAAAGTTATTAATTGCAGAGCCAAAAAATACGGGCGATTGATGTCCTGCTAAGAATGCCTCTCGATTGAATGCAGGCATAGCGCTTTTAATTAAGTCTACTTCAGCTAAAGCATTTTCAAGATCGCTACCAAGGCGCTCTTTTAAGGCTGGATCATGAATATCGATAATGGTATGTGAATCTTCGGTAACACGATCTTCACCAGCTTTAAACATACGCATTTGCGAGTTAGCAATATCAATCACACCCGCGAAAGATTTACCCATTCCTACGGGCCAAGTAAAGGGCACCACTTCAATACCCAGTGCTGATTCAATTTCATCCATCAGCTCCATTGGTGGCTTTACTTCTCGATCCATTTTGTTGATGAAGGTAATAATAGGCGTATTACGGGCTCGACAAACTTCGAGTAAGCGTAATGTTTGAGATTCAACACCGTTAGCCGCATCAATTACCATCAGAGCCGAATCAACGGCAGTTAATACACGATAAGTATCTTCTGAAAAATCCTGGTGTCCAGGTGTGTCTAGAAGATTAATAATGCAATGACGATATTCCATTTGCATTACCGAGCTAGCTACCGAAATCCCTCGCTGCTTTTCAATTTCCATCCAGTCGGATGTAGCATGTCGTGATGCTTTGCGAGCTTTTACACTTCCAGCAATTTGAATGGCCCCTGCATAGAGCAGCAATTTTTCAGTAAGCGTTGTCTTGCCCGCATCTGGGTGAGAGATGATGGCAAAGCTACGGCGTCGTAATACTTCTGCTCCTGGAGTACTTGGGATGTTGGTATCGATGGTATTTCTGCGCTTATTAAACTAGGTTTGGACAGGATTATAAGCGGGTAGCCTTACTTAAAACTGTTCGCCAGGCTTTAAAAATCGCCACTTCCCGGGTAGAAGTGGCCCTAAAGAGATTCGACCCATTCTGACGCGTTTTAGACCGATCACTTTTAATCCAACCATCTCACACATCCGTCTAATTTGACGTTTGCGACCTTCGCGCAATACAAAGCGTAGCTGATCTTCATTTTGCCAACTTACTTGAGCTGGTTTCAGTGCAACACCATCTAGCGAAAGTCCATGTCTGAGACGATCTAAATCTTCAAATGAAAGCATGCCTTCTACACGTACTAAATATTCTTTTTCAATTGGACTGTTTTCGCCAATCAATAACTTGGCTACTCGACCATCTTGGGTTAAGACCAGCATACCAGTCGAGTCAATATCTAAGCGGCCAGCTGGGGCAAGACCCTTCGTATTGAAACGCGGATTTTTGCCTTTATCTAAGGGGCTTGCAAAGTAGTTATCTGGAGTAATTAAGGAGGCAGCCGGTTGATATTCTTGCTCATCATCGTAGTGAGAAATAAAGCCTATGGGCTTGTTCAGAATGACAGTGATGCGCGAAGCCTGTTGTGCTTTAGCCACCGATTGCAATTGGATCTTTTGATGTCTAAATGCGCGGACCCCTAGCTCGTTAACGACTTCACCATCAACAGTCACTAGCCCCTGTTCAATATAGGCATCTGCTTCACGACGTGAGCAAAGGCCTAATTCAGACAAGAGTTTGGAGACACGAACTTTTTCTTCCATCGCTGCATTATCCGACATTAGTGCACTTTCTTAGCAATGCAAAGAAAAAGTCTCGATTTGAGAAAGCTTAATAGGGACTGGCTTCTCCCTGAGGGCGATTTTTAAAGCGCTTGTGGACCCAATAATATTCAGCAGGTCGCAAGCGAATTTCATTTTCAAAACATTGATTTAGTCGAGCTGTATCGGCTGTAGGGTCAGACCCTGGAAAATTTTCTAAGGGCTTTGAAATTTCGCAAAGGTAGCCTGACTCATCCTTTTTTAAAGTGGTAGTCATCAAACAAACTTCAGCACCCGTAATTCTTGCCAAGCGTGAAACTGCAGTAATCGTATTGGTTTGAATTCCAAAAAAAGGAACAAATACAGAATCCTTTAATCCCAAATCGATATCTGGGGCGATGATGATAAAGCTGCCCCGACGTATTTCTCGAATGATTTCTATTGAATTGCCTTGACGATCAATTGAGTTGCCCCCAAAGCGATTACGCCAGTCGATAATTTTTTGATTGAAGAAGGGATTTTTCATTCTTTGAAAAAATCCAGAAGTGCGTGGCCAATTTTTTTCCTTAGCAAGGGCGCTCAAAATAATGCTGCCTTCAATTCCAGTGAAATGCATATTGACTAAGATGCGTGGTGTTCTGCTAGAAAGGTCAACCGCTGATTTGACCTCGATCATCTTGCTTAATTGCTTGATACTGCCAAGCCAAATAAGACTTTTTTCAGCAATGCTGCGGCCTAGTAAGCGCCAGTGTTCTCTAGATAAGCGATCAATTTCAGCAGAACCATATTCAGGAAAGCAGAGGCGAAGATTGGTCTTTACAACTCTATTACGCTCTCCGGGGACACGGGCGGCGATAAATCCCAGGCTATGACCAAATGCCACTATAGCGTTGTAGGGCAACACTGATACAAGCTTTAAAAAGCCTAGCCCAGCATAATTAATAATGGGTTTGAGCAATCTGGCTTTACTCGCCGTCGTAACGTGTGAGTGTTTTAGCGTAACGCTTTTTCATTTCTTCGATAGAGCTGCAGGACATTCCTAGGTCGTTCACGATCCCAGTATCTAGTCGGTAAGTCCAGCCATGAATTGTTAGATCTTGACCATTGGCCCAAGCATCTTGAACGATAGTGGTTTCACATACGTTGACAACTTGCTCAATGACATTGAGTTCGCATAAACGGTCTTGACGTTTTGGGGTGGCTAGTACCTCACCGAGATAGCGCTCATGCTTTTGGTGAACATCTTTGACATGCCGTAGCCAGTTGTCTGCTAGTCCAATACGGCGATCGCTCAGAGCAGCATGAACACCCGCACAACCATAATGGCCTACTACTAAGATATGTTTAACCTTCAGTAGTTCAATTGCAAATTGGATGACTGAGAGACAATTTAAGTCAGTATGTACCACAACGTTTGCAACATTGCGATGAACAAATAGCTCCCCCGGAAGCAAATTGACGATTTCATTAGCGGGTACACGGCTATCAGAGCAACCTATCCAAAGGTATTCGGGAGCCTGTTGGTTGACAAGACGCTTAAAGAAATCAGCATCTTTGGCAATCATTTCATCCGCCCATTCGCGATTATTTGCAAATAGGTGCTCTAATGCCATGGAATTCTTCATAATCATGCATTCAGTTTAAAGTACTTTTATGATGCCCATTTGGTTAAAGCAAACCCCTACCGGAATTACCCTAAATTTGCATTGCCAGCCTGGAGCTAAGCAAACTAAAGTAGTCGGTACTTATGGCGATTGCTTGAAGATATCTCTGCAAGCACCAGCCCTGGAAAATAAGGCCAATGAGCTTTTGTTGGCATGGTTATCTAAACAACTCAAAGTCCCACAAAAGCAGATTCAGTTTATTTCTGGTCAAAATAGCCGTAAAAAGTGCTTAGAAATTTGGGGGTCGATTAGTCCTGAGCAAATTGTGCAGATTCTGAAGCCATAAATCATGACTCACTGACTTTGTACTATCGCTGACTTGCTGATGAAATAAGCTCCAGTAGGCAGTGCGCATATACTTAAATGGAGGCATTTAAGTACCCAATAAGGGTAAGTGTGGATGCGTAACTAGGGAGAATATCGCATGAATGGCTTTATAAAATGGCTCTTAAGCCTTGTTTTAATTGGCTTAGTTGGTCTCGCAGCTTATACCTGGCTGATGCTGACATGGAGTTATGGAAGTGGTGAGCGAGCAGGCTATGTCCAAAAATTCTCTAACCGTGGTTTTATATGCAAAACATGGGAGGGTGAATTAGCCATTGTTTCAATGCCAGGAACTATGTCGGAAAAATTCCTCTTTACGGTGCGCGAAGACGCGGTCGCACAAAAAATAAATGCTAATCTAGGAAAAAAAGTAGCACTAAAATACGAACAGCATATTGGCCTACCTACGAGCTGTTTTGGAGATACAGAATATTTCGTTTCCGATGTAGTTATTTTGGATGAATAATATGGAGTATTTTTAAAATTGTTGTAATGCAGCTTTATTTTTGTAATTTTTTGTGGTTAAAATCATGTAAGCGCACTGTGCGCCTACATCAATATCTATAAGGAGCTTCACTTGAACAAAGCCGAACTAATCGCAGCGATTGCTGACGACGCGGAGATCTCTAAAGCCAAAGCTGAATTTGCATTGAATTCAGCTATTGAGCAAATCATTAAAGCTGTTACTAAAGGTGATTCAGTACAACTGATCGGCTTCGGTACTTTTTCCTCTGGCAAGCGTGCTGCACGTATGGGCCGTAATCCAAAAACTGGTGAGCCACTCAAAATTGCTGCTGCTAAAACTGTTAAGTTTTCTGCTGGTAAAGCATTTAAAGATTCAGTTAACAAGCGTAAGAAGTAATTTCTACTTTGTTAATAAAAAGGCCCGGCTTGCCGGGCTTTTTTATTTCATGAAAGATTAATGTTTGAATTAACTTTGTACTAAGCGGCGATGTCGATGAATACTCATCAAGATACCAGCCCCGAACCCCAATGTCACCAATGCTGTTCCGCCATAGCTGATAAAAGGTAGCGGTACTCCTACAACGGGAAGCAATCCACTAACCATGCCAATGTTGACAAACGCATAGGTAAAGAAAATCATCGTAACTGAGGCGCCCAAGAGGCGTGTAAATAAATTTGGCGCACTTGCAGAGATTGCAAGACCTCTTTTAATCAATGCAAAAAATAAGCCAAGCAAAACGAGATTCCCTATAAATCCAAATTCTTCAGAGAAGACCGCAAATACAAAGTCAGTATGTTTTTCTGGAATAAATTCTAGATGTGCTTGTGTGCCTTGGAACCAGCCTTTACCAAAGAGTCCTCCAGATCCAATCGCAATCATTGACTGAATGGTATGAAATCCCTTTCCAAGCGGATCACTGCTGGGATCTAGTAGTGTACAAATACGATTCTTTTGATAGTTGTGTACTAATGGCCAAACAACATCCTGTGCGCAAATGGTGCTGCCAAAAATAATAATGAGAAGAATGCCAATAATACCTAATGCAATAAAAGGCAGAATCCATTTCCAGGGTAAACCCGCCAAGATAATGACATATAGACCAGCTGCAAATACTAGTAAAGCAGTTCCAAGATCAGGTTGGCGCGCTATTAGGAAAACAGGAATTGCGAGAATGATTGCTGCTACGGCATAGTCCCAAGCATTTTGAATCCCTTCGCGCTTTTGAAAGTACCATGCCAGCATTAAAGGCATAGCAATTTTCATCAGCTCTGATGGCTGGATGACGATGCCAAGATTGATCCAGCGTCGCGCACCCTTTTTAATTAAACCAAATACCGCTACTGCAATCAGTAAGGCTATACCAATGCTGTAAATCCATACCGCACCCATCTCGAGCCATTTTGGAGGTATGCGAGAAACTATCCACATCACTACAAATGAGAGCGCAAGATTGCGTAATTCATCTGTGATGAGTACCGGAGTATTTTGACTTGACGATAGAAATGTAAAAAAGCCGGTAGCTGCTAAACCAAGCAGAATAAAGCCTAGCTGGCGGTCAAGACCAGAAAATAGGCCATAGAAAATCGATTTTATTTTATTTACGGAGCTCTTTTCCATTCTGGAACCTCCTTAGGCCATTTACCTTCAATATAAAAATCTAAGGCTTTGCGTGCGATTGGTGCAGCATGCTGCGCGCCAAAACCAGCATTTTCTACCACCATAGCGATGACAATAGTCGGCTTTTCTGCGGGAGCAAATGCTACGTATAAGGCATGATCGCGCAAGAATTCTGCTGTGGTACTGTGGTTATATTCTTTCGAGTTCAAACTAAAGACTTGCGATGTTCCTGTTTTCCCCCCTACTGTATAACTTGTTCCTTTAAATACAGTTGCAGAGGTACCGGATTTATTCACTTCAACCATTGCCTTTTTGATCACCTCAATATTTTCTGGATTAAGGTTAATGCGATAACTTTCTTTTGGTGTAGTTAAGGTTCTTTTGCGTGTAAAGGGGTCTTCGATCGCTTTGACAAGATGGGGCTTCATGACAATGCCATTATTAACAAGGTTTGCCATAGCGTGGGCTAATTGCAAAATAGTGAAAGAGTTATAGCCTTGACCAATGCCTAAAGAAATCGTTTCGCCTTCATACCATTTTTGTTGCTCTGGCTTTTTGAAGGTATTTTTCTTCCATTCTGTTGATGGGAGCACTCCTTTAGCTTCACCTTTGAGGTCGATACCGGTGATTTGACCAAAGCCTAAGGGCTTCATGAAGTCATGCATCATGTTAACGCCCATATCTCTAGCCAATAAGTAATAGTAGGTATCGCAGGAGTCAACAATAGACTTTTGCATATCAACGATGCCATGACCACCTTTTTTATCATCTCGAAAAGTGTGGTTGCCAAAAACAAAATACCCAGGATCAGAAATACTGTCTGATGGCGTACGCTTCTTATTTTCTAGGGCCCCCAATGCCATAAAGGGTTTATAAGTGGAGCCAGGCGGATAGATTCCTTTGAGTGGACGGTTATATAAAGGTTTTTGTGGAGAATCGTTTAATTCTTTCCACGTCACTGCATCAATGCCCTCTACAAAATCATTGGGATTGAAATTAGGCTTGGAAACAAATGCGAGTATGTCGCCAGTTTCTGGTTCGATGGCAACAAATGCCCCACGAAAGTTTCCATATAACTGTTCAACCAAATATTGCAATTTGATATCGACAGAGAGGACAACATTTTTACCTGGTACAGAGGGCGAGCTCGCTAAAGTGCGCACCGGCCTTCCGCCAGCAGTAATTTCTACCTGATCATATCCAGGAACACCCCTTAGGACAGCTTCATAACTTTGCTCTAAGCCAATTTTTCCAACATATTGAATGCCAGATAGAAAAGAAGCTTGTAGTGCATCTGGATCATCCGTTTTTGCCCCTTCAATCTCAGTCTGCATTCGCTCTTTATCTCTTTGCGAAACGCGGCCAATGTACCCCAGAAGATGTGAGGCTAGATCGTTATAGGGATACTCTCGAAAGCTCCTGGCACGAATTTCTACCCCTGGGAAACGGTAGCGATTGGCCATAAATCGTGCTGTTTCTGCTTCAGTCAGCATAGAGCGCAAGGGAAAAGTTCCCATATTTCGGGAATCTTCCAGGGATCTCTTGAAGTTACGTCGGTCTCGAGGAGAAATCAGCACAATTTGAGATAGATCATCAATCAACTGATCTACATTTCCCTTCACTTCCCCAGCATTTACATCGAGGGTCAGCGCAGAATAATTTCTGCCGATCACAATGCCACTCCGATCAATGATGAGTCCACGATTTGCTGGGGCAGGCACTAAGGCAATACGGTTACTCTCAGCAAGCAAGTGATATTTGTTATGACTTACTAACTGCAACCATGCTAAACGAGCAACTAAAAGCAAAAAACAAAACGTGACAAATAGAGTCGCAATATGAATGCGCTCTTGAAATGAGCTGAGATTGGATTTTTTAAAAGAAACCATTCTGCTTCTTAGAGTGGCCGATTAGGATCAACATCTCTAGGGCGTCGTTGAGGTGCTAGCAAAATACGATTGGCTAATGGCCATAGCAGCGCCTCAATCACAGCCTGTATGGCAGCTGTCAAGCCCCACCAGTAGAGGCTCCCACTCAGTATCCAATGCACTAGGACTGGAAATAAAGAAACTAATAAAAAAATGGGAAGAAGATGTAAAGCCTGTGAAAATACTGTCAGCGCTATGATTCTTCTGTGCCATGAAACGGCAACGTAAGCGACTAGTGAATAACAAAAAGCATGCAGTCCAAGCAAGTCTGAATTGTGTACGTCCATCATCAATCCAAGAATGAATGCTGTGAAAACATTCACATAGCGATGTTGTTGGATATTCCAAAACACAATGCAGAGAATTAGCCAGTCAGGCACCCAACCGTAGTTTCCAATAGGAAGCAGATTGAGTAAAAGCGCGCAAAATAAACTGAAATAGATAAATAGCGGATTAACCGGACGCAGAATGTAGCCGCTCTCAAGATCAATCATTGCATTCCTCGCGTTCGAGTTTGGCGACGACCCGGAGTATTTGTTGAAGAAGCACCTGCTTTATTCATCTCGCTAGGAGCTTTAGCGTCTATTTTGGGGTCATACAAAAAAGCCAAGGCTTGACGATAACGATTCACTGGAGCAATCGGTGTACAAAATACGTTGGATGAGTTCTTATCGAGATTTCGTTCTATCTTGCTGATAACCGCAACTGCAAAACCGGGTGGGTATACGCCATCGATACCTGAGGTCAGTAAAATATCACCTACTTCAAGATCGCTCGCAACGGGCAAGTAACGTAATTCCAGTGGATTGCCTCTTCCAGATCCGAAAACAGCTGCTCTTAAGCCATTACGGGCCACTTGGACTGGGACTGCGAAATCGCGATCTTCCAACAATGACACTTCAGCTGAATGGTCATAAAGACGAACTACCTGCCCCAAAATGCCAGCGTCATTAGCAATCGGGTTGCCAAGCTTCAGCCCTTCTTCGCTGCCACGATTAATCACAATACGTTGTGAGATTGGATTGCTTGGATTAAATAGAATTTCAACAGGCAGTGTTTTAAAGGGAACTTGTTTTTGCAAGGACATTAGCTCTCGCAAATTTTGGTTTTCCACCATCAAAAATTCTGATTGATTTGCAAGCAAAGAGAGTTCAGCTTGCCGAACTTTTAAGGTTTGGTTTTCATTATCTAGTGTTCCACGTGTAGTGAAATATTCTGAACTTGCTTCATAAAGCTTACGTGGCATCATCATGCCGTACTCAAGAGGGCGCAAAATCCAATTCACATTATTGCGAATTGGATCAAGAGCTTTGAAACGAAAATCGATCAGCATTAGTGCAATGCTGATCGATAGACAGACAATCAGTTTAAGTAAGGCCGGAATGCCCTGTCTGAAAAGAGGTGGAGCGCTATGTTGCAATTCCCTGGTCGACGTGTATGTCGCTTACTCGTGCGAGAACACTCCGCCTAACTTATCCATGCGCTCGAGAGCAATACCGCAACCACGAGCGACGCAAGTTAAAGGATCTTCAGCCACATGAATTGGCAAGCCAGTTTCTTCTAGCAAAAGGCGATCAAGGTCACGCAATAGCGCTCCGCCGCCTGTCAGCATCATGCCGCGCTCAGCAATATCAGAGGCTAACTCAGGGGGGATCTGTTCGAGAGCTGCTTTAACTGCAGTGACGATTTGATTTAATGGATCAGTCAACGCCTCGAGAATTTCATTGCTGGTTACGGTAAAGCTACGTGGAATACCTTCGGCAAGATTACGACCTTTTACTTCCATCTCACGAACTTCTCCGCCGGGGAATGCAGAGCCAATCGTTTTCTTAATCAGCTCAGCGGTTTGCTCGCCAATCAGCATGCCGTAGTTACGACGAATGTAGTTTGTAATAGCTTCATCAAACTTATCGCCACCAACGCGAACTGAGCCTTTGTAAACCATACCGCCTAATGACATGACGCCAACTTCAGTTGTGCCACCACCGATATCAACCACCATAGAACCAGCCGCCTCTGAAACTGGCAGACCAGAACCAATTGCAGCGGCCATTGGTTCTTCAATCAGAAATACTTGTGACGCACCAGCGCCTAATGCAGATTCACGAATGGCACGACGCTCAACCTGAGTAGATCCACAAGGAACACAAATGATGATCCGTGGGCTTGGCCTTAAAAGTTTGCTTTCATGCACAAGCTTGATAAATTGCTTGAGCATTTGTTCGGTAATAGTGAAGTCGGCAATAACGCCATCCTTCATAGGGCGAATTGCCTCAATATTTCCGGGAACCCGACCTAACATCGCTTTCGCCTCTTTTCCAACCGCCAAAATGGTTTTTTTGCCATTTGGGCCACCTTCTTGGCGAATTGCCACAACAGACGGCTCATCGAGGACAATACCCCGCTCACGCATGTAAATTAGAGTGTTGGCAGTTCCTAGGTCGATGGCTAGGTCATTGGAAAAGTAGTTACGGAAAAAACCAAACATGATGTAGTGGGAAAATAGTAGATGTTAATAAAAATATATAGGAATGATACTCCAGCGCCCTATGAAACTTGATGATGTTCAGCGCATTGCGCACCTTTCCAGACTTGAGTTAAGTCAGGCAGAAGCTGAGGCTCTTTTGCCTCAATTACAGGCTGTTTTTTCATTGGTTGAAGAAATGCAGGCCGTTGATACATCTGGTCTAGAGCCACTTGCTCACCCGATCCTATTTTTGCGGGAATTAGCCCAGCCGCTGAGGGCAGACCGAGTGACCGAGTCTGATCATCGGACTGAAAATATGCAGTCAGCACCCGCTCAGCAAGAGGGGTATTTCTTGGTACCGAGGGTGATTGAATGAGTTGGCATAACACTCCTATCACCTTAATGGCTAAAGCTTTGGCCGCTAAAGAGGTTTCTAGTACTGAGCTTACACAGTACTTTTTAGATCGAATTGAGGCAGGAAAGCGCTGGAATGCTTTTCTTGATGTGAATACTCACTTAAGCTTAGAGCAAGCAAATAAAGCAGATAAATTGATTGCTATAGGAAAGGCAGGCAAGTTAACCGGCATTCCGCTAGCGCACAAGGATGTCTTTGTAACTCGAGGCTGGAAGTCCACGGCAGCCTCCAAAATATTGGCTGGTTATCAGAGCCCTTTTGATGCCGCAGTAGTTTCAAATCTTGGCATTCCTGATGAATCAAATCCCCATGCAGCAGGTATGGTTTGTCTTGGTAAGACCAATATGGACGAGTTTGCCATGGGGTCATCCAATGAAAATTCTGCATATGGACCCGTTTTAAATCCATGGAATATTGAGCATGTTGCGGGTGGATCTTCTGGCGGCTCTGCTGCTGCCGTTGCTGCTGGTCTTGCTCCCATTGCGACTGGTACCGATACCGGTGGTTCAATTCGGCAGCCTGCTGCATTTTGTGGCCTCACTGGAATTAAGCCTACTTATGGACGCGTTTCTCGTTACGGCATGATTGCATATGCTTCTTCGCTCGATCAAGCAGGCCCAATGGGCAAATCCGCTGAAGATTGCGCGCTACTACTTTCTGTAATGTCTTCCCATGATCCTCGTGATTCGACTTCACTCGCTGACTCTGGGGAAGATTATGGGCGTTTTCTCAATCAAGCTTGGCAAGAAAACAATTCCAATTCTGCAAAACCATTAGAAGGATTGCGTATAGGTCTACCAAAAGAGTTTTTTGCTGAAGGTCTCGCAAGCGATGTTGCAAAGTCCGTAAACGAAGCAGCTAAGGCTTTAGAAAATTTAGGTGCCAAACTAGTAGAAGTCAGTTTGCCGAAGACAAAGCTATCTATTCCTGTCTATTACGTTTTGGCTCCAGCAGAAGCTTCAAGTAACTTAAGTCGTTTTGATGGTGTCCGTTACGGCTTGCGTGCTAGCGACTACAAAGATCTCGGTGACATGTATCAAAAGTCGCGTACCGAAGGTTTTGGAGCTGAAGTCAAACGCCGTATCTTGATAGGCACTTATGTTTTGTGTCATGGATATTACGATGCTTATTACTTACAGGCCCAAAAAATTCGTCGCATTATTGCGGCCGATTTTCAGGCAGCATTTAAAGAGTGCGATCTCATCCTTGGGCCCGTAGCGCCTGATGTAGCTTGGCGCTTGGGGGAAAAGTCAAAAGATCCAGTGCAGATGTATTTAGAGGATATTTATACGCTCTCAACCAATTTGGCTGGTTTGCCGGCGATGAGTGTGCCCTGCGGGTTTAATACAAACAAGCTACCGATTGGTATGCAATTGATTGGTAATTATTTTAGTGAGGCGCGTTTATTGCAAGTTGCTCATCAATATCAGCAAGCCAGTGATTGGCATTTACGTCAAGCAAGTGGGGTGGCATGATGCAATGGGAAATTGTCATTGGTCTAGAGACTCACGCACAGTTACAAACTAAGTCCAAAATATTTAGTGGCGCAAGCGTACGTTTTGGAGCCGAACCAAATACACAGGCCTGTGCAGTTGATTTAGCTTTGCCTGGCGTTTTGCCTGTACTCAATCGTCAAGCAGTAGAGCATGCCATTCGTTTTGGTTTAGCCGTGGGCGCAAAGATTGCACCAGCCAGTATTTTTGCCCGTAAGAATTATTTTTATCCTGATCTGCCTAAGGGCTACCAAATTAGTCAAATGGAACTTCCCATTGTCGTAGGTGGACAGCTTGAAATTTTGCTTGGTGACGAAGTCAAAGTAGTGCAGCTGACTCGAGCCCACATGGAAGAGGATGCTGGTAAGTCAGTCCATGAAGAAGACTTTATTGGCCCCCACGGAGAAGCTTCTAGTGGTATTGATCTCAATAGAGCGGGTACACCGCTTCTTGAGATTGTGACTGAGCCTGTCATGCGCAGCGCAGCTGAGGCAGTGGCTTATGCCAAGGCTTTACATACCTTAGTAGTTTGGTTAGGAGTTTGCGATGGAAACATGCAAGAAGGATCTTTCCGCTGTGATGCCAACGTATCAGTGCGCCCTAAAGGTCAGACTGAGTTTGGTACGCGTTGTGAAATTAAAAACTTGAATTCTTTCCGCTTTTTAGAAGAAGCGATTCAGTATGAGGTACGTCGTCAAATTGAGTTAATTGAAGATGGTGGCACCGTGGTGCAGGAAACGCGTTTGTACGATCCAGATCGCCAAGAGACTCGCAGTATGCGAAGTAAAGAGGACGCGAATGACTATCGCTATTTCCCCGATCCAGATTTGTTACCGGTAGTCATTGATGACGCATGGATAGCCGAAGTTCGCAATCAAATGCCAGAACTTCCTGCACAGCTGCGTGAGCAATGGCAGGCTGAGTATGGTTTGAGTGCCTACGATACCCAATTGTTAACCCAAGATCGTGACACCGCCAAAGTGTTTGAAGAGTTATTGGCAATCGTTGGTAAGCCATTAGCTAAGGCAGCCGCTAATTTAATCGCTGGTGAATTCGCCTCTGCTGTTAACCGCGCAGGAATGGCTACTGCAGATGCGCCACTCAAGGCATCGCATTTAGCACCCCTGCTAACGCGGGTTGCAGATGGAACGATCTCCAATAAGATTGCTAAAGATATCTTTGCTCTTCTGTGGGAAGAGGCTATTGCTGGTAAGGTCATCAGTACAGTGGATCAAATGATTGACGCCAAGGGCTTGAAGCAGATTAGTGATAGCGGTGCAATAGAAGCAATCATTGATCAAGTGCTGGCAGCTAATCAGAAGTCTGTTGAAGAGTTTCGTTCTGGTAAAGAGAAGGCCTTTAATGCCCTGGTTGGGCAGATCATGAAAGCCTCTCAGGGCAAGGCAAACCCCGGCCAAGTGAATGAGCTATTGCGTAAAAAATTAGGTTGATACATTCGACTGCAAAAAATCAAGAAAGAAATAAATGAGTGCAATTGATCCAAAACAAGCAGAGCAAGAAGAATTAGTCGCTGAATGGTTGCGTGCAACTCCCGCATTTTTTGAGCGCTATGCGGATCTTTTTAATGAAATTCGGATTAAACATCCGCATGAGGATCGCGCTATTTCTTTGCAAGAGCGTCAAATGAGTGTTTTGCGCACTCAAAATCAAGAGCTCAATCGACGTTTAAGTGAGATGCTGCACTTTGGAACTCGTAACGATAAAACCCAACAAAGTTTAGTAGCTTGGCTATTGCGCATGATGAAGGCAAATAACCAGGCAGACGTTGAGACAGCGATCACTACTGGATTGGCTGAGGTATTTGAAGTTGAGGCGGCAAAATTACTTTCTCCCAATTCTGCTTTTGGTCCATGGATTGATACTCCTTTGTGTGGGTCGGCTAAAGAGTTAGCTGCAGCAAGTCTTGATTTATTGGCTAGTCAGACTAATATTGATCCCGAGTGGCAAAGCATGGTTGCAATCGGTTTGCCTTTAGGAAAAAGCATTGGGATCAATCAATCTCCCGCAGTCCTGTTGTTAGCCAGTAAAGATGAAACACGTTTTACTGCTGATATGGGCGCATTCTATTTGCGCCAGATTGCTGAATTAACAGCAGCAGCGTTGGATCGCATCCAGGCATATGAAGTTGCAGTCGACTGACTTGCACCCCCTCATGCAAGAGTATTTGCATGAGCTGCATGTACTTCGTCAACTTTCTAAAAATACGCTGACCGCGTACCGATTAGATTTAAGTGAACTACAACATTTTGCACAGGAAGACTCAATCGACTTATTAAAAGTGACTAATGGTCATGTGCGCCGTTGGGCAGGACGTTTGCACTCTCAAGGAAAATCGTCTCGCAGTATTGCTAGGGCGCTCTCAGCGTGGCGTGGTTGGTATTCATGGTTAACCGAGAAAGATGCCAGACGTGATGCACGCGCTGGAAAGGTGACAAACAATCTAATTGCTAATCCAGTGGATGATGTCAAGGCACCTAAGCGACTCAAATCTCTACCAAAAGCCTTATCAGTTGAGCAAGCTCTGGCCTTAGTCAATCAAGCGGTAAAAGAAGCCAATGAAAAAAAAGATATGGAGTCTATCCGAGATGCGGCCATGATTGATTTGCTGTACTCATCCGGTTTACGTCTTTCAGAGCTATTAGGCATAGATGTTATGCAAAGCAAAGATCGCCAGCATGAATCTGCGGGCTGGTTAGATTGGGTTGCGGCTGAAGTAACCGTCTTGGGTAAGGGAGGTAAAAGGCGCTCCGTGCCTGTTGGAGGGCCAGCAATGAAATCTTTATTGGCATGGCGGGAGGTTCGAGATGCAGGAAATTACCCAGAACAATCTATCGGTTTATTTCTGTCTGCTACCGGCAAAAGACTTTCCCCGCGCACTGTTCAGGCAAGGTTGCGCTCTTTAGCCATCCGCGCTGGCTTGCCAACCCATGTGCATCCCCATATGATGCGACACAGCTTTGCAAGCCATGTATTGCAATCCTCCCAGGACTTACGTGCCGTTCAGGAGATGTTGGGCCACGCTAGTATTGCGAGTACCCAAATTTATACCTCTCTTGACTTCCAGCACCTAGCTCAGGCATACGATAAAGCCCATCCACGTG
>JBILYO010000122.1:0-6528 GCA_044377685.1 Polynucleobacter sp.
ATGTGGCGGGTCGAGGCGACTCTGATCGTTTATCAAATCCAATGCAGTATGCAGTTCCTCAGTATGTTGCTGATATGACTCAGTTAGTAAAGCATCTTGGTGCTGCGCAGCTCAACTGGTTTGGTACATCTATGGGAGGATTAATTGGTATGGTGTATGCAGCCATGCCAAATTCACCCATTCGTAAAATGTTGATTAATGATGTAGGTCCACGCATCGAGCCGGAAGCGATCGCACGTCTCGGTTCCTATGTTGGCCAAGCTTTTTCCTTTTCCAATCGTGCAGATGCTCTAGAAAAGTTAAATGCGATATGCGCTACATTTGGTGATCACACACCAGAAGAATGGGAAACCTATAACGGTCCGATGTTAATTCAGCATGATGGAAAATGGATGATGCATTACGATCCCGATATTGCTGTGCCATTTGCTTCTGTTAATCCAATCATGGCTAAGGCAGGTGAGATGGCGATGTGGCATGCATTTAAACAGATTCATATTCCAATCCTGATCGTACGTGGCGGAGACTCAGACTTACTGTCCGCTGCTACGGTTGCAGAAATGTGTAAGAGCAATCCTTATGCACGTAGTATTGAAATACCAAATGTAGGTCATGCCCCTGCGTTTATAAAAGCAGAACAAATTGCGCTAGCAAAAGAATTTTTCGGATAATGATTTCTGATTGCCAATGGCAAATTCTTCCAGTAAATCTGTAAAGGCACCCAACTTCATCGATGCTTGGTACGGTGAGCCAGCAGAAATGCATGCTGCCGGCGTTTTACAAATATTGCAATCACTCAATTTAGATGAAGCCACTTTAATTGCTGCAAAGAATATTGCCCGCACTCATGGCAAAGAGGCCCTCATTAAACTCATTGGTGAGGAGCCCGCTAAATTATTAATTGGTTATCGCGGCTTACGTCAAGCGCAGGCAAAGTTAGTCCGTGATGATGGTGGTCTTAGTGTTGTTGGTCAAGAAGAGATGCTGCGTAAAATGCTATTGGCATTTGGCGATGATCTACGTGTTGTATTGATTTATCTTGCATCACGATTACAAACTCTACGTTGGGTGGCGCAGGAAAAAATGGCAATGCCTGCCGCATGGGCACAAGAGATTCTCAATATCGATGCTTCTTTAGCTAATCGTCTGGGTATTTGGCAAATGAAGTGGGAGATGGAGGATTTAGCCTTTAGGGTGTTATCCCCAGAAACCTATCGTGAGATCGCCAAGATGCTAGATGCCAAACGTATTGAGCGTCAATCATTTATTGACCAAATCGTCGCTCAACTCAAGGCAGAATTAACATCAGCAAAAATAGATGGTGAGGTGCTTGGTAGGCCTAAACATATCTACAGTATTTGGAAAAAGATGCAAGGCAAGTCTTTAGACTTTGCTAACCTTTATGACGTTAGGGCATTTAGGGTATTAGTTACAGATGTGAAAGCGTGTTATGCCGTTTTGGGCATCGTGCATAACGTATGGCAACCTGTGCCTCGAGAGTTTGATGACTATATCGCTCGGCCTAAGCTGAACGGTTATCAATCTCTTCACACAGTCGTGATGAACGAAGAGGGTAATGCATTTGAAATTCAGGTGCGTACCCACGAGATGCACCAACAGGCTGAATATGGTTTAGCAGCCCATTGGCGCTACAAGGAAGGTGCTTATGTGGGTATGGCTACACCTCCTAATCTTGCAAAGACAAACAAGCCAAATGTTACTCATCAAGCAGGCACGCATAGTGCAGAGGTTGCATACGAACGGCAGATTGCTTGGGCTAGACAACTGATCTCTTGGAAAGATGATGCTTGGGAACAACTCAAGCATCATGAGATCGATGATCATATTTATGTGCTGACACCTTTGGGGAAAGTGATTTCCTTAGAGAAAGGTTCCACGCCAATTGACTTTGCCTATGCAGTTCACACGAGTCTTGGTCATCGTTGTCGTGGCGCAAGAGTAGATGGCGCCATGGTTCCATTGGGAACCCCATTGCAAAATGGCCAAACAGTTGAAATTATTGCTGTTAAAGATGGTGGTCCTTCGCGTGATTGGGTGAGTCCTGATAAACACTATTTGCAATCTCAAAGAGCTCGTCAAAGAGTGCGGGCTTGGTTTAACGCCCTTGACGATGAAGAAGGTGGTCAGGCAGCCAAAGCTGTTGAAACGAAGCCTGAAATCATCCCTGAGATCAAGACTCCTCCTGCCCCAGAAATTGTTCTGCGTAGTAGCAGTAGAAAAAGTGCTCAAAGTGGAGATGTTTTGGTAGTTGGTGTTGATTCATTACTGACCCAGTTAGCGCGTTGCTGCAGACCAGTGCCACCCGATACCATAGCTGGTTTTGTAACGCAGGGACGAGGTATTTCAATTCACCGTCGCTCTTGCAAAACGTTTAGAGGTCTTTTAGATAGAACACCAGAGCGCGTGATACAAACTGCTTGGACAGCTACAACTACAAAGTCAACGCTATCTGACGAGCAAAAGCGAGTATTTCCAGCAGATTTAGTCGTCACAGGATTAGATCGACCTGAACTCATGCGAGAGTTGTTTGAGATTCTCACAAGACAGGGCGTGCATGTCGTTGATTTGCGTAAATCTGCTAAAAAAGGCCTTGCTCAGATCCTTTTGACCGTTGAGGTGAGGGATTCTGAAGTGCTGCGACTGGTTCAAAATAGCTTGGAAGAGGTCAAAGGGGTCACCCAAGTGCGCCGCCGGTGATAAACTCTATGGCTGTATAGGCTCGTAGCTCAGCTGGTTAGAGCACCACCTTGACATGGTGGGGGTCGTTGGTTCGAGTCCAATCGAGCCTACCAACGAATAAGACCCAAAGAGGCGCGGATGCTCAATAGCTGCCGCGCTTTCTTTTTGTAGATCGATGTATTAAATGCAGTTCAGTAAATTAAGATGGAGTCATCATGCTTGTAGTTACTCTGCCCGATGGATCAAAACGTGAGTTTGAGGCTCCTGTTCGCGTAGCCGATGTCGCTCAAAGCATCGGAAGTGGGCTTGCAAAAGCGGCCTTAGGTGGCATCGTTGACGGCAAGATGGTTGACACTAGTTTTGTCATCGACAAGGATAGTCAGCTCGCCATCATTACCGATAAAAGCCCAGAAGCTCTCGAAATAGTTCGTCATTCCACAGCCCACTTACTAGCTTACGCTGTTAAAGAATTATTTCCTGAAGCGCAAGTAACGATTGGCCCAGTGATAGAGAATGGTTTTTATTACGACTTCTCCTATCATCGCCCATTTACACCGGATGATTTGCAAGCTCTTGAGAAAAAAATGACTGAGCTCGCTAAAAAAGATGAGCCAGTAGTGCGCACTGTATTGCCACGTGATGACGCTGTGACATATTTTAAGAATCAAGGCGAGCATTACAAAGCAGAAATTATTGCCAGCATTCCGCAGAATGAAGATGTCTCTTTATATGCAGAAGGTCAGTTCACTGATTTATGTCGCGGCCCTCATGTGCCATCAACTGGTAAGTTAAAGGTCTTTAAGCTGATGAAGCTTGCTGGCGCTTACTGGCGTGGCGACAGTAAGAATGAGATGTTGCAGCGTATTTATGGCACTGCATGGTTACGTAAAGAAGATCAAGATGCTTATTTGCATATGCTCGAAGAATCTGAAAAGCGTGATCATCGACGTCTGGGTAAGCAGCTCGATTTATTCCATTTTCAGGAAGAGGCCCCTGGGTTAATTTTCTGGCATCCAAAAGGCTGGTCGATTTGGCAAGAAGTAGAGCAATATATGCGTCGCGTATATCAGCAAGAGGGTTATCTGGAAGTGAAAGCCCCTCAAATTTTGGATCGTACACTTTGGGAAAAATCTGGTCACTGGGAAAACTATAAAGAAAACATGTTTACGACTGAGTCGGAAAATCGAGCTTATGCATTAAAGCCGATGAACTGTCCTGGCCATGTACAAATTTATAACTCTGGCTTACACAGTTATCGTGAGTTGCCATTGCGTTTTGGTGAGTTTGGTCAATGTCACCGTAATGAACCATCAGGGGCACTCCATGGTTTGATGCGCGTGCGTGGTTTCACACAAGATGATGGTCACATTTTTTGTACCGAAGATCAGATTCAGTCTGAGGTAGCTAATTTTGATAAAGCGGTTCGTGCTGTCTACCAAGATTTTGGCTTTACTGAAGTGGCCGTCAAATTGGCTCTGCGTCCAGCAAAGCGGGTGGGAGATGATGCAATTTGGGATAAAGCGGAAGAAGCGCTGCGCGGTGCTTTAAGGGCTTCTGGTCAAGAATGGGAAGAATTGCCTGGTGAAGGCGCATTTTATGGTCCGAAAATCGAATATCACTTAAAGGATTCGATTGGGCGAACTTGGCAATGTGGCACGATTCAGGTCGATTTCTCGATGCCAGATCGTCTTGGGGCGGAATATGTCGCTGAAGACAATAGCCGTAAGACACCAGTCATGCTCCATAGGGCAATAGTGGGCTCTTTAGAGCGTTTTATTGGCATTTTGATTGAAAATCATGCTGGAAATATGCCAGTTTGGCTTGCCCCAACACAGGCCGTAGTCCTTAATATCTCCGGAAATTCCGCTGCATACGCACAAAAAGTCCAGCAAATGCTGAAAAAACAAGGGTTTAGAGTCGAATCGGATTTGCGGAACGAGAAAATTACGTATAAAATACGCGAGCACGCATTACAGAAGATCCCATTTTTACTAGTTGTAGGTGATAAAGAATCTGAAAGTAATACGGTAGCCGTTCGTGCCCGTGGCGGAGTGGATTTAGGTGTAATGCCTATTGATGCCTTCGTTGCCCGACTCCAGCAGGATATATCCCAGAAAGTCGGACCCGAGCCTAGCTAGGGGTGAGACGGTTTTTATTGTTTTTTTAAAGGAATTAAGAAGATCGCTACTGAAAAATTGCAGCGCATTAACCGGGAAATTACTGCTCCTGAAGTGCGTTTGATTGGAATTGATGGAGAGCCCATCGGTGTAGTTAAGTTGAGTGAAGCCTTGGCTGCAGCAGAAGAGAAAGAGACCGATCTGGTTGAAATTGCTCCCACAGCTGAACCACCTGTAGTCCGAATCATGGACTTTGGCAAATTTAAGTACCAAGAAGCGAAGCGGATGCATGAAGCAAAGCTAAAGCAAAAAGTGATTCAGGTGAAGGAAGTTAAATTCCGTCCCGGCACTGATGATGGTGACTACGGTGTAAAGCTACGCAATCTAATCCGCTTTTTAGAGGATGGTGATAAGACAAAGATTACGCTGCGGTTTCGGGGTCGTGAAATGGCCCATCAAGAAATCGGAGTAAGAATGTTGGAGCGTTTGAAGTTGGACCTTGTAGAGCATGGCCAAGTTGAACAGTTTCCAAAAATGGAAGGCCGCCAGATGGTGATGGTATTGGCCCCCATTCGCAAGGCTAAGTAATCAGGTTCTACCTGGTTCTTATGTAGGGAGGTGTCCTAAGTGAATCACTAAGGATACTGGCAGTGGGAAGTGCTTCTAGGTACAGGAAGCGTAGCCGTCGGTTACCACCTATGTTGCACAAGTAAATAAAGGGGTGCTTTATGCCCAAGATGAAGAGCAAGAGTAGCGCGAAGAAGCGCTTCACGGTTCGCGCAGGCGGAACGATCAAACGAGGTCAGGCTTTCAAACGCCACATCCTCACCAAGAAGACCACTAAGAATAAGCGTCATTTACGTGGTTCCACAGAAGTTGCGAAGGCAGACGTTAAGTCAATTCGCTCCATGCTTCCTTACGCTTAACCTCAGACTAGATTAGGAGAATTCAATGCCAAGAGTCAAACGTGGGGTTACAGCAAGAGCCCGTCATAAAAAAATCACTGATGCCGCAACAGGTTATCGCGGTCGTCGTAAAAACGTATTCCGTATTGCTAAGCAAGCGGTTATGCGTGCTGGTCAATATGCCTATCGTGACCGTCGCAACAAGAAACGTGTATTCCGCGCTTTGTGGATTGCCCGTATCAATGCGGCAGTTCGTGAGCATGACATGACCTATAGCGTATTCATGAATGGTATGAAGAAGGCCTCAATCGATCTCGATCGTAAAGTACTTTCTGATATGGCCATTGCTGACAAGCCGGCTTTTGCCGCTTTGGTTACTCGGATTAAATCCGTAGTAAACGCTGCAGCTTAATCCTTAGTTTCTTAAAAACTAAGCTGCAATGGTTTCTCTCGACCCAATTGTCGAGGATGCTAAACGTGATTTCCTCGGAGCTGCTGATGCAGCAGCTCTAGAGGACGCGAAAGCCAAGTATCTCGGTAAGTCAGGTATTCTCACTGAGCGTTTAAAAGCGCTTGGTGGAATGTCGCCTGATGAACGTAAGAGTGCTGGCGCCCAAATTAATCAAATCAAAACCCAAGTAGAGGATGCATTACAAGAGCGTCGTCAAGCGTTATCCGATGCTGTATTGCTGCACCGTCTTGCTGCAGAGTCGATTGATGTTTCTCTACCAGGCCGTGGTCAGGCAGTTGGTAGCTTGCATCCGGTGATGCGCACTTGGGAACGCGTTGAAGAGATCTTCCGCTCG
>JBILYO010000123.1:0-6504 GCA_044377685.1 Polynucleobacter sp.
AGACGGTGCAGAAAAGACCCGTATTTCTATTGAGGCACATCCGGAAATGCTTTCAGCAAGAGATGCTGTGATGTCACTCTGGAAAGAAGTTTTTCTTGCAACAGGGGTATAGACTATTTCCCATATGATAACAAATTTGTTATCATATGATGATGGCATATTCGATCAGTTTAAAAATGACCGCAAGACCCACAGCTAAAAAAATAATCAAGCCTCTCACCCATAAACAAATGGTTGATAAGATGCTAAAGAGCCCATCAGTTAAAGCAGAGGTGGATAAGCTCAATCGAGAAGAATTTGCAATCTTAGATGAAATTTTGGCAGCGAGAAAGGCGGCTGGTTTATCTCAAGCTCAAATTGCGAAGCGCATGGGAACCCAGGCGCCAGCGATTGCGAGACTTGAAAGTGCTCTGGCTACAGGAAAACATTCTCCTAGTCTTAGTACCCTCAGAAAATATGCGGCCGCATTGGGTAAGAGGGTAGAGCTTCACTTGGTTTAAGGTGGTCTTTAACTTTGACCCAAAAGTTCCCGAGCATGACGACGCGTAGTATCGGTAATTGTTGCACCGCCCAGCATGCGCGCTACCTCTTCTACCCGCTCTGATCTGCCCAGAGTCTGGACTTGAGAGACGGTCTTATCTGCACTTTGTGATTTACTGACTTTGAGATGATGGTTGCCTTGGGCTGCTACTTGGGGTAGATGTGTGACACACAAAATTTGATGTGATTGGCCAAGTTGATGCAATAGCTTTCCAACGGTTTCAGCGACAGCCCCTCCAATTCCGGCATCTACTTCATCAAAGATCAGTGTGGGCGTAAATGAGGCCTTACTTGTGATGACGCTAATGGCTAAGCTAATCCGTGCTAATTCACCGCCTGATGCTACTTTGGCTAAAGACCGCGGTGTACTTCCGGCATGACCTGCAACTAAAAACTCAATTTGTTCTAGGCCATTCGAACCACCTTGATTGAGAGGGGTGAGGGCAATCTCGAGTTGACCGCCAGCCATAGAAAGATTTTGCATTGCATCTGTCACTAACTTGCCCAGTTCAGTTGCAGCTTTACTGCGCTTTTGTGAGAGTTGCTTGGCAATTTTCTGATAAGCAGCTTCTTCAGTCTTGACCTTGTCGCGAAGGGCTTCAATATTCTGTGAAGCCGTTAATGCGTCTAAGCGTTCCTGAGTGTCTACTAATAGTTTGGGTAACTCATCGACTTCAGTGCGGTATTTGCGTGCAGCTCCATGAAGTGCTTGCATTCGCTCTTCTACTAGTTCCAGTCTTGCTGGGTCTAAATCAATCTTTTGTAAATAGCGATTGAGACCATGAATCGCTTCATCCAATTGAATTTGTGCAGAATCCAAGGCCTCACTAATATTGCGTAGGACTGGATCATGCTCTGCCAAAGCGCTGATACTACCGCATGCTCTAGATAGAATTGCTTCTACTGAGCTATCTGCTTCGCTCAATGATTCAATGACTTCTTGGCAGCCCCCAATAATTTTGGCGCCATTTGCAAGTTTTGCATGCTCGCTTTGAATATTGAGCCATTCGCCCTCTACTGGAGAAAGTTCTGTCAGCTCTTCTAGCTGCCACTCTAAGCGTTCACGCTCACGCTCAATATCTTGGCCAGCGTTTTCTGCCTGTTCTAATCTGCGAAGAGAATCACTTAAGGTCTTAAAAGACTGAGCCACTTCTGATGCAAGCGGTAATAATCCTGCATGACGATCGAGCAGTTCACGTTGTGCACCACCCTTCAGTAAGAGTTGATGCGCATGTTGACCATGTATGTCTACCAGCTGATCTCCCGCTTCACGAAGCTGTGTGACTGTAGCGACGCTACCATTAATAAATGCGCGGCTGCGGCCATTGCCGTCAATGGTTCGCTTTAGAAGAAGGCTTTCTCCCCCATCTTCAATGGGAAAACCTTGCTCTTCTAACCACTGATTGAAGTATTGAATTTGTTCGGAGCCTATTCTGAAGAGGGCTGATATTTCAGCGCGACTGGCACCCTCTCTAATTTGACTACTATCAGCGCGCTCACCCAATACCAAGCTGAGGGCATCTAATAGAATCGATTTACCCGCGCCAGTCTCTCCAGTCAGGACTGTAAAGCCGCTGGCAAAGTCGAGCTCAAGCTGATCAACAATGACAAAGTCACGAAGTGAGATAGTGTGAAGCATGTATTAGCGTAGCAAAGAAAGCGACATCAGAATGTCGATGGGTACTCATTCCAATGCAGCTTCTCGCGCAAAGTTTTGTAGTCGCTATGGCTGCAAGGATGAAGGAGAGTTATTGTTTTATTGGATTGACGCACTTCAATCTTGTCCCCGCTTTGCAAATCAGTTTGGGATTGCATATCAAAGTTCACAATGACTTCACGACCATCAATCACTTCAATAACCGTCACGCTATCTTCCGGTAAGACGATTGGGCGATTCGAAAGTGAATGGGGTGCAATCGGAACAAGCAAGATTCCTGCAACACGGGGATGCAAAATGGGACCTCCAGCGGAGAGAGCATAAGCAGTTGAGCCTGTAGGTGTAGAGACAATCAAACCATCTGAACGCTGGTTGTACATAAATGAACCATTGACACGAACCGCCAACTCCACCATTCCAGAAATTCCTGAACGGTTTACCACTACATCATTGAGTGCTAGCGCGCGGGTAATTTCCCTATCTTTGCGCAACACGACTGCGTCTAAGAGTGTTCGATTATCCGCCTCATACTCCCCGGCGATAATTTGAGGAAGAATGGTTTGGACTGATTGGATAGGAATATCAGTCATGTAGCCTAGGCGACCCATATTGATGCCCACCAAAGGAACATTCTTTCCTGCCAATTGGCGACCAATTCCGAGCATGGTTCCGTCGCCACCCAGCACTACCACTAGATCTATTGCCCCAGCAAAATCCTCGGCTGTTTTAATGGGAAATTCAGTTAAACCAAGATGTTGGGCGGTGGCAGCCTCTAAAAAGACTTCACAGCCTAAGCCTATGACCAGTTTAGCGAGGTCCTGGAGGCGTTCCTCTATCCCATCGGCCTGGAATTTGCCGACAAGCGCAACTCGCTTAAAGGCCTTATTGGTGGAATTTGGGGAAGGGCTTAACATATAACGATTAAACCATAGGCATAAAATCCCTTCCACCATGGATGAACGTTCCCGCGCTTTACTAAAAACCCTCATCGAGCGTTATATCGAGGAGGGTCAACCGATTGGCTCCCGAACTCTTTCGAGATTCTCGGGCTTAGACCTATCAGCTGCCACGATTCGTAATGTCATGGCTGATTTAGAGGATATGGGCTTGGTAACCAGCCCTCATACCTCTGCTGGCCGAATTCCGACTCCGAGAGGTTATCGACTGTTTGTGGACACTATGGTCACGATTCGTCCTCTTGAAGAAATGGCTGCTCGAGAAGTGGAAAAGGGACTTTTGCCCGATTCCCCGCAAAGGGTTTTAAATTCCGCCGCTCAAATGCTGTCTAATCTGACCCATTTCGCTGGCGTTGTCATGACGCCTAAGCGTGCTCAAGTCTTTAAGCATATTGAATTTTTGCGTTTGGGCGAAGGCAAAATCTTACTCATTATGGTTACCCCTGAAGGGGATGTACAAAACCGCATCTTGCCGACAACTCAAGATTACACACCTAGCCAATTAATCGAAGCAGGTAATTACATCAATGCTCAGTTTGCTGGTAAAAGTTTTGATCAAGTGCGCTCTCATCTCAAGGCAGATTTAGATAATCTGCGTACCGACATTTCTGGTTTGATGGCCTTAGCTTTACAAGCTGGGGTAGCCGAGTACGATCTGGGTCGTGGCGATGTCGTTCTTTCTGGTGAGCGCCGTCTACTTAATGTTGGGGACTTAAGCTCCAATCTCGATAAGCTGCGCAAAATGTTTGATATGTTGGAGCAAAAGTCAGTTTTAATGCAATTGTTGGACGTGTCTAGTCATGCTGATGGTATTCAGATCTATATCGGTGGAGAGAGCGACCTTTTACCTTATGAGGATTTAGCTGTCATTAGTGCACCCTATAGTGTGGATGGCCAAATTGTTGGTACCTTAGGGGTGATTGGGCCAACTCGAATGGCTTATGACCGAGTCATTCCGATTGTGGACATTACTTCTAAATTATTATCAGGTGCGCTTAGCTCTTAAGCATTTTAAAAAATATTGATAAAGACATCTACTGTGAATCAAAACCCTCACTTAAGAGCCTCAAAGACGGCGGTGTTATTGCTCAATTTGGGTACGCCATCTGCGCCTACTTCCAAGGCAGTGAGAGCTTATCTCAAAGAATTTTTATCTGACCCTCGTGTAGTAGAAATTCCCTACTTTATTTGGTGGTTCATTTTGAATGGCATTATTTTGCCTATTCGTAGTGGATCGTCAGCTAAAAAATATGCTTCGATTTGGTTGCCAAAATTAGGTTCGCCTTTAATGCACTACTCACGCCTGCAAGCTAAAGAGTTAGGTGAAATATTTGCCAATCAAGGACATACCGTCTTGGTTGATTTAGCGATGCGTTATGGGCAACCCTCTGCTGAAGAAGTTCTTAAGAGCCTGAAGGCACAAGGCATGGAGCGTTTATTGCTACTGCCTTTATACCCACAGTATTCAGCGACAACCACAGCTTCTAGCTTTGATGAAGTATTTCGAGTATTAAGTACTTGGCGCGATCAACCTGAATTACGCTTAGTCAAACACTATCACGATAATCCTGCATACATTAACGCTTTGCGTGATCAAATATGTAACGCTTGGGACGAGGATGGGCGCCCTAACTTTGCTGCCGGAGATCGATTCGTCATGTCTTTTCATGGGCTGCCTAAGAGAAATTTATTGAATGGCGACCCATATCATTGCGAGTGCCTAAAAACAGGACGTTTGCTTGGTGAAGCATTGGGACTGGAGAAGGGCGAATACATCGTAACCTTTCAGTCACGATTTGGAAAAGCAGAGTGGCTTAAACCTTATACCGCTCCCACAATTGAAAAGCTGGCAATAGAAGGATGTCAGCGTATCGATATTTTTTGCCCAGGATTTCCAGCTGATTGCCTAGAGACTCTTGAGGAGATTGCAATGGAAGCAAGAGAGAGCTTTCTAGAGCATGGTGGAAAAGATTACCGTTATATCCCATGCCTCAATAGCAACCCAAAATGGATTGAGGCATTAAGCGATATTGCTCACCAGCATTTATTGGGATGGTCATTAGGCACCGAGTCTGAGGCTGAACTTGCTACCCGAAATGAGAGAGCAGAATTAGCTGAAGGGACTAAGACTTGAAATTGAGTCTTTTAACCCCATATTGGAAACCATAGTCACTCTTCATTAAAAGCGAAATAGCGTCCATGACACAAGAAAATCAAAACCCTCATCCTGAACAAGAAAATACTGCTGAAGATGCTGTGTCTGAAGCGTCGGCACAAGCTAGTGTTCCTTTGACACCTGAGGAAGAAATTGCAGAGCTCAATCAAAAGCTTGCTGATTTGCAAGATCATTTCTTGCGCGCCAAAGCTGAGGGAGAAAATATTCGTCGCCGTGCTGTTGAAGACATCGCTAAAGCGCACAAGTTTGCAATAGAAAGTTTTGCAGAGCATTTGGTCCCCGTTACCGATAGTCTTTATGCTGCTTTAAGTACGGATGCTGGAGATGCAAAAGCGTTTAAGGAAGGCTTAGAAATCACGCTGAAGCAACTTCTATCTGCCTTTGAAAAGGGTCGTATGACCGAAATTAATCCTACAGTGGGTGATAAGTTCGACCCTCATCACCATCAAGCAATTGCGTCCGTGCCCTCTGAGCAAGATCCCAATACCGTAGTTTCAGTTCTCCAGCGCGGCTACACTGTTGCTGATCGGGTATTACGACCTGCTTTAGTGACTGTTAGCGCCCCCAAATAAGACCTTTTTGAGGGGTAAATCCCCAAAAAATACCTAAAAACAGCATAAAAAGGCAGATTTCTGCCTTTTTGCGATTTCAGCCCTTGAATTCCGCTTTTTAAACCCCATTTACTGAATATCGATTTATTCATAGCCGTATACAGAACTTATATAAAACAAGGTATTAACTTAATTTTTTGGAGCCATTATGGGAAAGATTATCGGAATCGACTTAGGAACCACTAACTCGTGTGTTTCAGTAGTAGAAAACAATGCACCTAAAGTTGTCGAGAACGCAGAAGGCGCGCGTACAACCCCATCCATCATTGCCTATCTTGAGGATGGCGAAGTGTTGGTTGGTGCGCCAGCTAAACGTCAATCAGTTACAAACCCTAGAAATACTATCTACGCTGTGAAGCGTTTAATGGGACGTAAATTTACTGATGCTGAAGTACAAAAAGATATCGGCTTAATGCCTTACGCCATTATTAAAGCCGATAACGGAGATGCTTGGGTTGAGGCGCGTGACAAGAAAATGGCGCCACAACAAGTGTCCGCTGAAATCTTGCGCAAAATGAAAAAGACAGCAGAAGATTACCTTGGTGAAGAGGTGACTGAGGCCGT
>JBILYO010000124.1:0-6487 GCA_044377685.1 Polynucleobacter sp.
TTGAGGACGCAAGAAAGTACCTGCAGTTAGTGCTGTTTTACCAGTCCTTAAATCTTCACCCTTACGACGAATCCATTGGCCCGCTTGAGGAACAACATTTACCTGCACATGATCAGGCAATCCTTCGCTCATCGCACAGTCTTCTTGCATAACCACCGCATCAGCACCCAGGGGAACTGGAGCTCCTGTAAAAATTCTGGCGGCAGTACCTGGTTCTAGTTGCACCCCCATTGATCCAGCCGGAATACGCTGGGCAATCTTCAGCGTTTGCCCTGGGATGCTAGTGTCAGCGCAACGAACTGCATAGCCATCCATAGAAGTGTTATCCAATGGTGGAACATCTACAAGACTATTGACGCTTTCTGCGAGCACTCGCCCAAGCGCAGCTTGCATGGCTACCACTTCACTCTCGCCTACTGATTGGGCATGAGAGAGTAAATGATCTAATGCCTGCTGCGCGGTCAACATAGGAGGCTTAGTCATCATGATTGATTTAGGTGAGATGCGAAGTGATGAAGGCTTTGACCTGATTCACATCAGCATCAATATTTTCTACGCGTTGTGGCTTAGATTTGATGTCCTTAAATGCAATAGGACATTCAGCTGGCCGACCCAAAGCTTCTTGAATGGTTTCTTCAAACTTGATTGGTAGGGCAGTCTCGAGCACTAGCATTGGTATTCCTGCTTGAAGATGTTCTCTTGCTACCTTGACACCATCAGCAGTGTGAGTGTCAATCATGACACCATAGCGCTTATCAATATCACGAATCGTCTCTAGACGGTTTATATGAGTACTTCGGCCCGACTGAAAGCCATACTTTCCAATTTCTTGAAAGGTAATATCCTTAGAAATATCAAAGCCACCAGTCTCATCTACCTGCTTAAACATACCTGCAGTTAGCTTGCCGTCTTGGCTCATTAAGTCAAATACAAAACGTTCAAAATTACTGGCCTTTGAAATATCCATTGAAGGACTCGAGGTATGCAATGTTTCAGAGGACTTACGCGCACGATAAACACCCGTACAAAAGAACTCATCAAGGACGTTATTCTCATTGGTTGCCACTACTAAATGCTGAATAGGAAGACCCATCATACGAGCGATATGCCCCGCACAAACATTACCAAAGTTACCAGAGGGCACTGTGAAGGATACTTTTTCGGAGCTCGATTTAGTCGCTAATAAATATCCCTGGAAGTAGTACACCACTTGAGCGACTACGCGGCCCCAGTTGATTGAATTCACTGTACCAATTTGATTCTTAGCTTTGAAAGCATGGTCGTTACTAACTGCCTTCACAATATCTTGGCAATCATCAAACACACCAGCTACTGCCAAGTTGAAAATATTGGGATCTTGTAAGGAATACATCTGTGCAGATTGAAAAGAACTCATCTTGCCTCGTGGCGAAAGCATAAATACCTTGACACCCTCTTTACCACGCATAGCGTATTCAGCAGCGCTGCCAGTGTCGCCAGAGGTGGCTCCTAAAATATTGAGCTGCTGATTTTTTTTCTTGAGAACGTATTCAAAAAGATTGCCTAACAATTGCATAGCCATATCTTTAAAGGCTAGAGTTGGGCCATTCGAAAGACTTAAAAGCCCAATGCGGGTGCCTTGTTCCTCGCCTAACCAATGTAAAGGGGTAATATCTTTGGCGTTATCTTGTGGACGACCATTGCAATAAACTTCTGCGGTATAGGTCTTCCGTAATAGAGCGCGCAAATCCTGCTCTGGAATATCGTCACAATACAAACTCAGGACCTCATAGGATAAGTCAGCATAGGATAAGCCCCGCCATGAATCTAATTGAGCTGCAGTAACTTGGGGATATTGTTTCGGCAAATATAGGCCGCCATCTGGCGCCAATCCACCTAAAAGAATCTCCAAAAAAGATTGTTGTGGACTATTGCCACGGGTTGATTGGTAACGCATCTATTTTAATTAAGACAAATTTTCTAAGCGGATCTTCACCACTTCGCCAGCAACCGTTTTCAGATTCTGAATCTCTTTAATGGCCGCGATCATGTTTTTCTCTTTGGTCTCATGTGTTAGAGCAACCAAATCTGTTTGACTTTCACCTTCATCAGCCTCTTTTTGTAAAAGCGCGTCAATTGATACGCTATGGGCAGCCAAAATCTTTGTGATATCTGCCAGAACGCCAGCTTGATCAGCAACACGTAAACGTAAGTAGTAGCTCGTCGTAATCTCACCAATCGGCAATACTGGAGTGTCCTGAACTGCACCAGGCTGAAACGCCAGATATGGAACGCGATGCATTGCATCTGCGCTCAGTAAGCGCGTGATGTCTACTAAGTCTGCAATCACAGCAGAAGCTGTTGGCTCAGAGCCAGCACCTTTGCCATAATACAAAGTCGTACCCACTGCATCAGCAAAAACTTGCACTGCATTCATGGCGCCTTCGACATTAGCGATCAAACGCTTTGTGGGTATTAAGGTTGGGTGAACTCGTAACTCCACTCCGATCGCCGTTTTTTTAGCAATACCCAGTAGCTTGATGCGATAACCCAATTGCTCAGCGTAACGAATATCAATTGCAGCAAGCTTAGTGATGCCCTCAACATGGGCTTTATCAAACTGCATCGGAATACCAAAGGCAATGGCACTCATGATGGTTGCCTTATGAGCAGCGTCAACACCTTCAATATCAAAAGTAGGGTCTGCTTCAGCGTAACCCAAGCGTTGTGCTTCTTTGAGTGCGGTCTCGAAATCCAAACCTTTATCACGCATCTCAGTCAGAATGAAATTCGTTGTGCCATTGATAATCCCGGCAATCCATTCAATTCGATTTGCAGTAAGGCCTTCACGTAAGGCCTTAATGATTGGAATACCACCAGCAACAGCTGCTTCGAAAGCAACCATCACACCCTTAGCGTGTGCTGCTTTAAATATCTCGTTACCATGCACGGCGATCAAGGCTTTATTGGCAGTCACCACATGCTTACCAGCAGCAATTGCCTCAAGCACTAAATCCTTGGCAATCCCATAACCACCAATCAACTCAACCACAATATCAATCTCGGGATTATTAATCACTGCACGAGCATCATTCACAATCTGTGCACGGTCCTTAACAATTTCTTTGGCACGCTCGACATTAAGATCTGCGACGGTATTAATGTGAATACCCCGACCAGCGCGACGTTGAATTTCATCTTGATTGCGTTCGAGAACAGTGAATACGCCACCACCAACGGTGCCAATACCTAATAGACCAACTTGAATCGGTTTCATGATGCCTTTGCTGCGGTTGAAGAAGCCTTGCGGCCATGCTTATTACGATAACGCTCAAGAAAACGTGCAAGGCGACCAATCGCCTCTTTAAGAACATCTTCATGAGGTAAGAACACTACACGGAAGTGGTCTGGCTTGCCCCAATTAAAGCCCGATCCCTGCACTAACAATACTTTCTCCTCCCTCAAAAGATCAGCAATAAATTGCTGATCATTTTCAATCGGATATATTTCAGAATCCAACTTAGGAAATAAATACAAAGCAGATTTAGGTTTTACACAAGTTACACCAGGAATATCTGTAATGAGCTTCCAGGCAAGATCACGTTGCCTAGCTAAACGCCCACCTTCCCTCACTAGATCATTAATACTTTGATAACCACCAAGGGCAGTTTGAATCGCATACTGGCCTGGCACATTTGCACATAGGCGCATCGATGCCAACATATTGAGACCTTCAATATAGTCACGCACCATCTCTTTATCACCTGAAACCACCATCCAGCCCGCCCTGTAACCACATGAGCGATAGTTTTTCGATAAACCATTAAAGGTGATCACAACAACATCGGTTGATAAAGAAGCTAAAGAAATGTGCTTCTCTGCGTCATACAACATCTTGTCGTAGATTTCATCTGCAAACAAAATGAGTCCATTCTCGCGAGCAATTTGAGTGAGCTCTAGCAAGACTTCTTTTGAATAAATAGCGCCTGTTGGATTATTGGGGTTGATCATCACAATTGCTTTGGTACGAGGTGTAATCTTTTTGCGCAAATCAGCTAAGTCAGGCGCCCAATCTTTTTCTTCATCACAAAGATAGTGCACAGGTGTACCGCCAGACAAACTCACTGCAGCAGTCCAAAGTGGATAATCTGGTGATGGCACTAGAACTTCATCGCCATCATTGAGTAAAGCATTCATTGAAATCACAATGAGCTCTGATACACCATTGCCGGTATAGACATCATCCAAAGCAACGCCTTGAATTCCTTTTTCTTGGCAATACTGCATGATCGCCTTGCGTGCAGCAAAGATCCCCTTAGAGTCGGAATAAGCAGATGCATTACTTAAATTACGGATCATGTCGAGCTGAATCTCTTCCGGCGGATCGAAGCCAAATACCCCTACATTTCCAATGTTTAATTTGATGATTTTGTGACCCTCCTCCTCCATGCGCTGAGCGAGCTCAAGCACCGGCCCACGGATGTCGTAACAGACGTCATTGAGTTTTTGAGACTTTAGGATAGGTTTCACAATAAATTAAAGGGTAAGTTCTTGAAATCTGAGAAAAAACAGCTAGCTATAATCCACATAATTATGACAGAGAGTCCACTTGAAGCTTCAATCTGACCCCCATTCTGGAGCCAATACGATCACGGGCTATGGGCCTGGCTATGTTGAGATTAATCAAACTCCCTATAGCCATGCAGTACTGCTCAGCTCGGATGGCGCTATCACAGCATGGCCAGTTGAGTCATTTGAAGACTTAAAAGTAGACCACTTCGCCCAAATGGTAGGCTTAAAACCAGAGTTAATCCTGATTGGAACTGGAAGCCGCCAACGCTTTCCTGCTCCAGAACTACTCAAAAACCTCATTTCTGCCAAGATTGGCTTTGAAATCATGGATTCTCAAGCTGCTTGTCGTACCTACAACATCCTAGTAGGTGAAGGACGCCAAGTTCTCCTGGCCTTGATCGTGGAGTCTGTCTGATGCAGTTTGGAAGTAGCCGCCAATCTTCTCTCCTGCATCCAGGGAAAATTTTGCTCATCGCTCTCATTTATGGACTGATTTGGTTTGGCACTCTCAATTACCGCCATCTCATTCCTTCTGATGAGGGACGTTATGCAGAAATGGCACGCGAAATGCTAGTCACTGGCGATTGGATTACTCCTCGCTATAACGGATATAAATATTTTGAAAAACCGCCATTGCAAGTTTGGGCAACTGCAATCGTATTCCAAGCATTTGGTTTAGGAGAGTGGCAAGCTCGCTTGTGGTCCGCCTTAACAGGATTTTTAACAATCCTATTGATTGGCTTTACCGGAGCGCGCATTTTTAATGCTCGAACTGGATGGCTCAGTGCTCTAGTACTTGCCTCCAGCCCCATGTGGGTTATTAGTGGTCACTTTAATTCCTTGGACATGGGACTTTCTGCATTCTTAGTGAGCGCTTTATGCAGTCTCTTACTGGCACAAACAACCAGAAATAAAAATAGTTGTCGCAATTGGATGTGGGTTTGTTGGAGCATGATGGCTTTAGCAACACTCTCAAAAGGTGTGATTGGTGCGGCTATACCTGCAATGGTGTTTATTGCCTATTCTATTAGTGCATGGGATTGGAAAATTTGGTCACGACTGCATTTAATGAGTGGAACCATTTTGTTTTTAGTCATCACAGCACCGTGGTTTGTGTTGGTATCCCAACGTAATCCAGAGTTTTTAGAGTTCTTTTTTATTCATGAGCATCTGCAGCGCTTTACAAATAACGCTCATAGCAGAACCGGCCCCATCTATTATTTTGTACCACTGCTTATCATCGGTATATTGCCTTGGGTTTTGCAAATCCCAGGCGCATTTGCTCAGGCCTTTGCTGAGCGTAAAAAAGAATTTTCTAGTAGCTGGTTACTAGCATGCTGGTCCGTAGTGATCTTTGCTTTTTTTAGCGTCTCACAATCGAAATTACCGGGATATATTATTCCCATCTTCCCAGCACTTGCACTTCTGATTGCAAACCGTTTAGATCGCATTCTCGGAAATGCTAGTGAACTGAGTTTATCCTGGAAATTGCAAACTTTAGGATTTGCCATTTTAGGATGCGTTGGATTCCTTTTCATTTCTGAAATTAGCGTACAAGCTAGACCCGATGAAATCCAAGCCTATGCAGAGTATGTATATTGGGTGATCGCAGCCCTTATCGCATTGATTACGTTTAGCGCTGTAGCAGCATGGCAAAGCAAGCAGCACGGTCTTCGCAGCATACTCAGTTTTGCTATTGGTTTTTTTCTATGCGCCATGATTGCTGGCACGGGACATGAAACTCTCGGAAGAGCAGTATCGGGAATTGATCTTGCTACTCGAGTCAAAGCACTGATTCCATCAAATGCCAATATTTATTCTGTCCGGCTTTTAGACCATACGATGCCTTTCTATTTGGAAAGAACCATGATCATGGTGGAATCTCCTGATGAATTAGAGTTTGGGGTTAAGCAAGAGCCTTCATTGTGGATGCCGA
>JBILYO010000125.1:0-6477 GCA_044377685.1 Polynucleobacter sp.
AGCGGGTATCTTTGTGGTTCATATTCCTTATCGTGGCTCGACATTTGCAAATGTTGGGCTGGTCGCAAAAGAAGTGGATTTTATGTTTGATAACCTACCGCCTGCGCTAGGTCTCATTAATGGTAATAAGTTAAAGCCCCTGGCGGTTACTACTGCTACACGCAATCCTGCCCTTCCCAATGTGCCGACCATGATTGAATCTGGATATCCTAATTTCGAGGTCTCGGCATGGTTTGGTATTGCTGCCCCTAAGGGCATCCCCGATAGCGCCAGTCAACTCTTACAAGCTACGCTAGAGAAGATTGTGGGACGCAAAGAAATGGTTGAAGCAATCTCACGCTTAGGCGCTACTGTAACCTTTATGAATGCACAGCGTGCCGCTCAGTTTATGAAGACCGATACTGAGCGCTGGCGTAAGGTGATTGACTATGCCAAAATCCAAATGGATTAAAGGCAATAAACATAGTGAATTCAATTCGTTAATGTATGAAGCATCAGAAATATGATGTGGTAATAAATTGGCTATTTTTTTGAGTAATTAGAGACTATGGCTATAGAACAGCACCGTAGGTGATATATCCGCGTGCATTGCTAGGATTTTGGTCTGCCCAGCACGATTCAAACGTGCGACCTGGATTGGGGTCCTTCACAGGCTTTTATGAGTTCCATCGCACAATGGACCATTAGCCGATTGTTTGCAGCCACAGAAATATACCGTTTTACTTTCTGATGCAATAAATTCCTCGGGAACTAAGTCTGTTCTCTGATGTGACCCATCGCAAAAGGGTTGCTTATTACTTAAGCCACAACTGCACCAATAATAAGTCTGGTCTTTGACTACCTCTACTGGATAAGGTGAATTTTTAGCTATCTTTATTTCCATGCTAGCTCCCTATGTAATTTATTAATAGATGTGCTTACTCATATGACCACTGGTAACCTACATCAACGATCTCTAATACATAACCAAAATGATGCAGGCAATAGGTATTCCAGTCTTTATGAAAAACAGCCAAAGTTGTATCGCAGTGATGGCGATTAATTAAATTCAGCAGGCCATGATCTTTACTCTCAATCTGCCCGTCCTTAGATTTCACAATCACATAAATTGCATGTTTTCCACTCATAACAACCCCTGCAGATTCAATGATGGTTTTAGATTAATTCTTTTATAGATCTAAGGAAAGTAAAAGATATCAGGTTATAGGGTTTTGGCGAACAATGGCCAATATTTAGTCAACCAAACGCCATAGAATCGGCTTTTTTGACTAGATCTCATCGGCCAGTTAGATTTTTGGGCTGTCCAGCACAATTCGAACGTGCAACCGACACCTTAGAGGCGTTAAAAAAAAGCTAAATCATCTGTTAACAGTGGGTTTAAGGTGTTGAACTGGGGTGTGTCGTACGCACCGAGAACCATGGAATTGAGAGGAATTGACTGGTGGGCGTGCTGCTGCCACAGGTGGTTTTGCTAAGCCAGATTAATTTGAGCCTGAAGACTAAGTAGCGCTCCTGGTGATGCCATTAAGTGTTAAATTGAATGCGTGGCAACTTTACGTTCCTATCCTGCTGATAAGGTTTAGTGTATTTTAAAAAAATATTTCTAAAGGATTCTTGATGAGTAAAAATATAAAACAAATTTTCTTTCTTGTACCCATTGCATTGATTTTATTCGGCAGCAAGAATCTTTATGCCCAGTCAGATTATCCGAATCGCCCCGTTAAAATGATTGTCGGATTTCCAGCAGGTGGCGCTGTGGATGGAGCCGGACGAATGATGGCCCAAATTTTACAAAAAGCTTTTAATCAAACTTTCATCATAGAAAATCGCCCTGGTGTAGGTGGGATGTCGGCAATGGAAGAGGTTGCTAGGGCAGCGCCAGATGGCTACACACTTGCAGTTGGTTCTGCGGGCCCGCTAACAGTTAGCCCATCCATTTTTAAAAAAGCTAATTTTGATCCTCGCCAGTCTTTAGAGCCTGTTATTTGGTTTGTTAATAATCCTGGCATTGTTGTAATTCGTAAAGATTTACCAGTCAATAACATTGCCGAGTTAGTTAAGCTGTCAAAAACCAAAGAACTTAATATGGCATCTGCAGGCACTGGAAGCGTATTGCATTTAATGGGGGAATATTTTCAAGAGCGGATGGGTATTAAATGGGTTCATGTTCCTTACAAAGGTAGCAGCCCAGCATTAATCGATATGGTTGGTGGTAGAACTGATGTAGCCCTAGAATTAGTGCCATCTGCAGCCCCTTTTGTTAAATCAGGTCAATTGCGAGCCTTAGCGATTACCTCAAGTAAGCGTTTAAGTGTATTACCTGATGTACCGACCTTAGGAGAGCTTGGGTATAGCGGTCTTGATATGGGGTCATGGATGGCCTTGTTAGCACCCAAAGGAACTTCTCCTGAAATCATTAATAAATTAAATCAAGCACTGAACGAGGCTATAAAAAATCCCGAACTCATTCAAAAGGTAACTGCTGGGGGCGGAGAATTAGTCGGCGGTACTCCCCAAGATCTAACTAATCAGATGAATAAAGAGATTCCTCGTTGGACGACGATTATTGATCGATTGAACATTCAACCCAACTAATAGTATTTTACTTTTTTAGGAGAATCTATGGCAAAGCAAGAAATTTCAACTACTAATATTAAAAAACCTGGCGGACACTTTTCGCAAGCAACAGTAGTGGAAGCTAAGGGTAAATTAGTCTTTATCTCTGGTATGACTGCACATAAACCCGATGGGACGATTGCGGGTATTGGCGATATGGAGGCTCAAATACGACAAGTTTGTGAGAATGTAAAGAACGCGGTTGAGGCAGCGGGCGGTACGATGGCAGATATTTGCCGTGTCGATGTCTATGTGATCGGCATGGAGCATTTTGATGTCATTCACAAGGTACGACGTGAATATTTTAAAGCGCCATTACCTGCGTCTACGATGGTTGAAATATCACGCTTTGTTTCACCAGATTACTTAATTGAAATGAATGCAATTGCAGTGATCCCATAAAGAATTATTTGAGAGGCTTTTATGTATTTTTGTACCTTTGATTTAAATGGTAGTCCGCAACTAGGAATGGCTCAAAATTCACAGTTACAAGCGTTGATAAATTTAACAGAAATTTGGCCTGAAGCTTTTGCACCAAGCAATGTTGGTGAATTAATTGCCAGTGGTGATGCGGGGCTTGCAATTGCTGCGAAATTACATAAGTCTGCGAGTAAATGGATTGATGTTCATGATTTGCAATGGTTAGCCCCTATACCCAAACCCCATAAAAATATTTTTTGCGTTGGCCGTAACTATCGCGAGCACATCATTGAAGGCAACATAGCACAGGGCCGCGAGCCAAATTTATTTCCAGAATTTATTGAATTATTTACTAAGGCGCCTACTGCAGTAATTGGGCATGGCGCAACAATACCTCTACACGCTGGCTTAACTGCTATGCTAGATTATGAAGCTGAGTTAGCAATTGTGATTGGGAAGGGCGGGGTAAATATTACAGAAGATATGGCCAATGACGCTATATTTGGGTACACTATTTTGAATGACGTTACTGGCCGAGAAGTTCAACGGCGGCATGGGCAGTGGTTTAAGGGCAAGAGTCTAGATGGTAGCTGCCCAATTGGTCCATGGGTCGCTCATAAGTCTGCCATTGCCGACCCGCATCAACTGGCAATACGCTTAAAAGTAAATGGTGAACTACGGCAGAATGGGAATACGTCAACAATGATTTTTTCCATTCCGCGAATTATTACTGAGTTATCAGCTGGTCTCACCCTTGAACCGGGAGATATTATTGCTACTGGCACACCCTCTGGGGTAGGTTACGCAATGAAGCCACCCCGCCCCTTGAAAGCTGGCGATATTATTTCAATTGAAATTGAAGGGCTTGGTAAGCTTGAAAATACGGTGGGTAATTAAAGCAAGCTAGTTGCAGCAATTCAATATCCGTATTCAGAGTGCCAATATCTAAAGCTGTATGGCCCACAGAGTTTGAAATCGCCGATAAATACAGACTCGCTCTTTAACTAAATTTATCAGCCTAGAGCCCTTAGGCCATCAATTCTGATGGAGAGTGAAGGCACAATTTGGGTACGGTAAGTCGAGTAGAACTGCTTTCTTGAAGCTTACCCCCTACCTTCTGCAATTAATCATATTTTGCGAGACATAAGGTGATGTGCCAGACATCATACATATACCTAAATTCATAAGATCTAAGTTCTTCGAATTATCAGGATTTCCTTCAGATTGCTGCGTCTGTTGATTGCTTGCACATCCATTCATAAAAAATATGCAAGTACATAGTATGAGAAAATTTTTCATCTGTTCATGTAAGCCCTTTAGATATGAAATAAAACTAATTTCTATACTAAATGATGCTTCAAGAGATATATAAGCCCTTTGCAAAATGCACGCCAATTGTCAGTTAATTCGGGTTAATGAAATATCCTTAGAGTGCTTACACTAGAAGTCGCATTGGGTAAACTTTTAGGCAGCCTATACTTAATTCTTGCAAGCAAAAACAGCGCCAGTCGCTGTTAGGGTGGTTTGAGTGCCACCATAAAGACCTGGGTTATTTGATAGGATTAATAAAGCATTGCCTCCCATAGCGGCAGCTTGATTCTTTAAATCGTTAATAGCGCCAGCTTGAAGATTTGAATTGGATGTGTAATAGCCAGTAAAGAAATTACCTTGTCCACCTGTGACATCGCCGAGTTGTTTGCAATCAGAAGTTGGAGGTGAAGTTAATAACCTTACGCGCTGAGCATCAGGACGTAATTCAGTTGCCGCGCATCCGCTAAGAGTAATTATTGCCATCAAAAGTATTAAACGCATAAATAAGCCTCACTTAAACATTATGAAAACTATTATTAGAATCTATATGATAAACAAAGAAAAGAATGCCTGCTACTTGGATTTCTGGCGCTCAATCATTGTTTTGCCAGTAATCACCTTGCTATCACTTAGTAAAGCATCTAGCGTGGCTTTAGCTTTCTTCTGGGAATCGTTCATAGGATGCCTCTATAGGGCCTTGTTTAAGTTTTTCACGTTTATCCCCCCTATCAAGCCTAATTAGACAGAAAACTGGATAAGTATGTGGACAACTAAGTGAATGCTGTCTTAGTTGCTTGATTTGACAGCATAGCGTTGATTTAAAAGGATGGCATATAACTTTAGTGGGCTGCCCTGCACGATACGAACATGCGACCTGAGTCTGAGAAGAATTCGTAGCTGTTAGAAAGTCCATATATATTAAGAGCTTACAGCGTAAAAATGGCACTGTGCAATGAATTGTGCAGTAGGTTTATTGGATAAAACGACATTTGATATTACCTAATCCATTGTGTATGCTTTTTTCATGACCTTATTAGCTGACTTAGTGCTGCTTGCTCATTTTGCTATCACTGTTTATTTAGTGCTTGGTATGCTGTTAATCCCTCTCGGCGCTTACTGGCATTGGTCATGGGTGCGAGCAAGACGCATGCGCCAAATACATGCAGGTCTTATGGTACTAATTGCCATAGAGGCTGTTTTTCACATTACCTGTCCTTTGACAGTCTTAGAGGCATTACTACGTCATGCTGCTGCCCCAAAATCATTTTGGGCCGATCAGATCAGCAAGATCCTATACTGGGATTTACCGCTTGAGTTCTTTACGATTCTGTACGTCTGTTGTGTCATCTGGATACTGTATCTATGGAAGTCTGTACCACCCAGAAACAAAACTTGATTTCAATCACTATATTTTTAGTAAAACGGAATTCACATAGATTTCATTAACCTAAATATGGTGCACAATTTTTGGATTATGTATGACAGCACCATAACTACCGTATCCGCTTGAATTGCTTGAGGTCTTTGGCCTGCCCAGCACGATTCGAACGTGCGACCTGGGCCTTAGAAGAATTCGTGACTACTGAAATATATTATTATTTCAATGACTTACAGCTTATAAAAGATAATGTAGTCTATTAATCTGGTAACCATGTGACAACTTTTTCGCGTTGGATTGCTAACCAGGCTTTTAATTCTCCATTGTCAATAATTGGAATCATGCGCCAGTTCATCATAAAAATCGTACCATCTTTTTTATAATTTACGGTCTCACCTTCAAAGACCGTGACATCAACGAGACATTCCCGTAAGCGTTGAATAACCTTTTGGGAGGTACTTGAGCCCTGGAGAATCTTTGGCGATTTCCCGAGAATTTCATCTGCGCTATAGCCGGTCAGTTGCGTGAACGCTGGATTAGTATAGGTAATTTTGGGATTATTTGATGCATCGGTAATAAGAATAGAATCGTAGCCCTGCAAAAGCATGGTCTCCAGAATAGATTGGCATAAATCACTACTGAAGGTATTTTTAAGATTGCTCAACATGCCGTAACAGTAACATAGTTTATTCTTTGATTAAAAAGAATGGGGTTGAGAATTTATGGCCTTCCCAGCACGATTCGAACAAGCG
>JBILYO010000126.1:0-6455 GCA_044377685.1 Polynucleobacter sp.
ATTGGTGTTGCGCCTGGATTGGTTGAGGGGGTAATGGCGGCCACAACCCCCACAGGACGGGCATACTCAGTAAGACCCATCTTCAAATCTTCAGAGATGACCCCTACCGTTTTAGCAGTGCTTAGATCACGAATCAGTCCAAGAGTTTTTCTAAAATTCTTCTTGAACTTATCAGCGACATCACCAAGACCAGTATCTTGGACTGCAAGCTCAGCCAACTCTTGGTTACGCTTTGGCTCTAAGATGGCCCACGCCACAGCCTCAACCACTAAGTTAACTTGTGCTTGCGTATATTGCTCATATTTTTGTTGAGCGATCCGCCCTCGCTCAACAATGCTTTCTACTGGTGTCATATCTTTGCTTGGTTAAGATGTTCAATCAATCCGTTGCTTTTTACTCTGCTTTGATAGCAGCCTCCTTAGCCACTTTCTTCCACTTCACAATCTCATTCTTGACGATTGCTCCTAGCTGCGCAGGGGAACTGCCCACTGCCTCAGCACCTTGAGCCAGTAATTTTTCTTTCACCGTCGGTTCTGCCAGCACTTTAACGGTTGCCTTGTGGAGCGTATCAATAATAGTTTGTGGCGTTTTAGCGGGAACAAACATCGCATACCAAGAGTCAACCTCATAATCTTTGAACCCTAACTCAGCCATCGTAGGCACATCAGGAAATATAGGAGAGCGCTTAACGGTAGAAACTGCTAATGCGCGTAACTTACCAGCCTTGATAAAGTTTGCTGCCGCCGGAATCGAAACCCAAAGTAGCGGAACTTGACCAGCCATCACGTCGGTAACTGCTGGACCTCCGCCACGATAAGGAATATGGGTCATCGATACGCCTGCTGAAGTAGCCATCATTGCACCAGCAAGGTGGCCTGGAGACCCATTGCCTACCGATGCATAAGCAATTGAATCCGGTTTTGCCTTAGCCAGATCAATCACTTCCTTCACCGTCTTGGCAGAAAAGTCTGGATTAGCAACTAATATCTGCGGTAATGAGGCCACCAATGAAACCGGCAAGAAATCTTTTTCAGTATCAAAAGCCAGTTTTGGATAGATGGCAGGATTAATAGTATGGGACGACAGCGTGAATAAGACCGTATATCCATCTGCAGGGGATTTTGCAACAATATCTGAACCAATGGATCCGCCCGCTCCACCACGATTATCAATAATGATTTGTTGACCTAAGGCCTGGCTCAGGGGCTCCTGCACGATACGTGCTATCACGTCAGTTCCACCTCCTGGAGGATATGGCACAACTAATTTAATCGGCTTAGTGGGCCATGATTGGGCCGCTGCTAATTGAGTAAAACTCAGTAAACCCAAAGCTATAGATAGAACAGTCACCGCTAGATTGCTTCTACGCATATCTCATCTCCTGTTTTAAGTGGACTCCACAGACTTATATTAGTCCTTATATGGCAACTATTGATACCTTAAATAATCCTATTCAACGGAACAAGTTGTTTCGTATAAGTAAAAATACTAACATTTTCTCTGGATATTGCAAATTTGTTCTATTAGAATGAACAAAATGACACAATTCTTGAGATTTTCTACTTATGCTTGAAATTGATAATCACGAACCCTTAGATACCAGCAAAAAAGATCACTCCGGTGAAAATTCATCAATGCTCAAAGGGGTAGTCATATTAGAAGCTCTAGCAGCGCTAAAGCAGCCCGCAAGCTTAGTACAACTGATGCAAATTACTGGAATGCCAAAAGCATCCCTACATCGTACCCTAGCCATTTTTGAAGAAGCAGGCCTTGTAGCAAGAGAGCCTGGTGGTCGAACCTATGCACCGGGCAATCGTCTGTCTAGCCTGGCCATCGCCACTTTGACACACGATACCGTCTCCGCCATTCGACACAGCATCTTAAGAAAATTAGTTGCTGATCTGGGTGAGACATGTAATTTGGCTGTACTGAAACGTGGTGAGCTTTTTTATTTAGATCGCGTTGAGGCCAATTGGGCATTACGCTTGCATCTTCCCCCGGGTACCGTTCTCCCACCACATTGCAGCGCTAGTGGCAAATTATTACTGGCATTTAAGACTCCCGAGGAACGCGCCAAGCTCCTAGAAAATTTGCCGCTTGAGAAATTTACTCACAGAACAATTACTGATCTCGATCTGCTTGAGTCTGAGCTTGAGCGCATCGTCAGTACTGGATATGCCATTGATAATGAAGAATATGTGCTTGGCGTTTCATGCGTTGCAGTACCTGTAAGAGATGGTGAAGGTGAGGTAGTGGCAGCTATTGCCGTCCATGCAGCGACTGCCAGACTGCCTCTCAATCAAGCCATGGAGCATATTCCAATGCTGAAAGAGGCTTCTGCACGCATCTCCCAAACCTTATCCTGATTCCATCTCAGTACGGTAACCACTAAGACATACCTCATGGACCAATATCCCTTATTAGAAAAAATAATTGAAGAGGCTAAAAGCAATCTTTCCTTAGGCGTTGTTTATCCACTCAGTGCACCTGCTCTTGAAACCGTCCTTGAGTTGGTTAAAAGAGAGTTATGCACTCCAATCTTAATCGGACCTCAAGACCTCATTTTGGAATTAGCAGCCAAGGAAAAACTCTCTTTGGATGGGATTGAAATAATCAATACCCCTAACGATCCTATACTTGCTGCCAAAAAATCGGTAGAAATGGTCAAAGAAGGCAATCTGGCAGTATTGATGAAAGGATCATTGCATACCGAAGATCTGATGGGCCCTATAGTGCAGCGTGATGGCTTAAGAACCGATCGCAGAACGAGTCATTTATTTTTATTCGAACTCAAGCACTACCCTAAACTACTTGGGATCAGTGATTGTGTGGTCAATATCGCGCCCAATGCATCTCAAAAAATACAAATTCTTAAAAGTAGTCTTGAAGCACTTAATAAGCTTGGAGTATCAAATCCAAAAGTAGCCATCATTGCTGCTACAGAGGTAGTGAACCCTGCCATGCAGGCCACTACCGATGCAAAAGAGATTATAGATAGCCATGCTATAAAACCAATTCATCCTTCAACAATGATCGAGGGGCCCTTTGGATTCGATAATGCCATTTCCATCGATTCTGCTAAAACAAAAGGGATTGATTCAAAGGTTGCTGGTGATCCTGATTTACTATTAGTTCCTGATTTACAAGTAGGAAATATTCTTTACAAGTCCCTAGTCTATATGGCTGGGGCGGAGTGTGCTGGAACTATTCTAGGAGCTCAAGTTCCAATCATTCTTACATCTAGATCTGATTCTGTATTTTCAAGAGTCGCGTCTGCTGCGATGGCTATTTTGCTTGCTAAACAACCTCAATAAATAATGAAGACTATGTTTAAACTATTTTCAAAAGATCCCGTGCATGATCCCATTAAGCAACTAGGGTCTATTACAGAAATTAAGAAAACGACCTGCTACATGTGTGCTTGTCGATGTGGTATCCGTGCACACCTTCGAGATGGCGAGCTTGTCTACATTGATGGCAATCCAGAGCATCCTCTAAATCAAGGCGTTATTTGTGCCAAGGGTGCCTCGGGGATCATGAAGCAAAAATCTCCTGCTCGTATTACTCAACCCCTTTTAAGAAAAGCAGGTAGTAATCGCGGTGATGGTGAATTTGAAGCCATTAGCTGGGATAGAGCTTTTGAAATTCTCACTAAGCGTCTCAGTCATATTCGCGCTACCGACCCTAAAAAGTTTGCGCTCTTTACTGGTCGAGATCAAATGCAGGCCTTAACTGGTTTATTTGCTCGGCAATTTGGCACCCCTAATTATGCTGCTCATGGCGGATTTTGCTCAGTCAATATGGCTGCAGGAATGATCTACACGATTGGTGGAAGTTTTTGGGAATTTGGTGGGCCTGATTTAGAACGAGCAAAACTATTTGTCATGATTGGTACTGCCGAGGATCACCACAGCAATCCAATGAAGATTGCCTTATCTAAATTTAAAAGATCAGGCGGTCGCTTTATTTCGATTAACCCAGTAAGGACAGGATACTCCGCGATTGCGGATGAGTGGATCCCAATTAAGCCTGGCACTGATGGGGCCCTATTTATGGCACTCATGCACGAACTCATTCGTCTTGAGAAATATGATGCTCCCTTCTTAAAACGCTTTAGTAATTCATCACAATTGGTTTGCATGGATTCTGGTGCAGAAGAGGGATTATTTTTATACGATCCAGATTCAGATCCTATCAACCTAGATTTGCCGCATAACAAATATATTTGGGATGAAAAAACTCACAGTGCGCAGCCCTGTTTTAAGCAGGGGACATCGCCTGTATTGCTCGGTGAATATACGATGGGGCCTGGTCCACATCAGGGTAAAAAAGTGGTTCCTGCTTTTGAATTACTCAGGCGTCAAGTCAGTGAAACTACCCCTGAATGGGCGGCAGCAATTACCAGTATCTCTGCAGAAAGAATTCGCAAACTTGCACTAGAAATTGCCGATACTGCATTCGGTCAAGAATTTGAGCTTCCCATCGCCTGGACAGATTCTTGGGGTGAAAAACATGGCTCTGTAACCGGCAGGCCAGTTGCTTTTCATGCAATGCGTGGACTCTCCGCACACTCGAATGGCTTTCAAACCACTCGTGGCTTGGCTGTATTAATGTCTTTATTAGGGACCATTGATCGCCCAGGAGGCTTTAGACATAAGGCGCCTTACCCAAGGCAGGTACCACCAAATGCGAAGCCTCCATCATCAGAAAATGATATTAAGCCTAATACACCTCTAGCAAAACCTCCTTTAGGCTGGCCAACGCAACCAGAAGATTTAGCACTAGATTCGCAAGGTAAGCCATTGCGTATTGATAAAGCCTATTCCTGGGAACATCCTTTAGCTGCCCATGGTTTGATGCATAACGTCATTACGAATGCAGTGAAAGGCGACCCCTACTCTATTGATACTCTCATGATTTTCATGGCCAATATGTCATGGAACTCCACCATGAACACAATGGAAGTACGTGAACATTTGAATGCTAAAAACGCTCATGGCGAATTTAAGATTCCATTCTTAGTCGTATGCGATGCTTTCCAATCTGAAATGGTAGATTTTGCTGACCTAGTGTTACCCGATACCACTTATCTTGAGCGTCACGATGTCATGAGCATGCTCGATCGCCCTATTTCTGAATTTGATGGCCCAGTCGATTCTGTCCGTATTCCGGTGCTCGAACCTTTAGGTGAATGCAAGCCATTTCAAGAGGTGCTGATTGAACTTGCCTCTCGCTTAAAATTTCCAGCCTTTACGACACCAGAAGGTGAACGTAAATTCAAAGACTATCCTGACTTTATTACCCGCTTTCAGACTGCGCCCGATTCAGGTATTGGCTTTCTCAGTGGCTGGCGCGGTAAGGATGGTGAGAAACCCCTCAAAGGCGAGCCCAATCCAAATCAGTGGCAAAAATATGAAGAGAATAACTGTGTGCATCAATACCATATGCCTCCTGAACATCAATACATGCGCAATTGGAATAAGGGATATTTAGATTTCTCTAAAGAAAATGCCCTAAGACAGAAGAATGATCCGATCATGATCGCCATCTACTCAGACATATTGCAAAAATTTAGATTGGCGGCAACCGGCAAGCGCCCTGGAGCTCAACCGCCTGCGCACCTCAAAGATCGCATCTATAAATATTTCGATCCCTTGCCATTTTGGTACCCACCCCTTGAAGATGAGGCTACTGACCTCACTAAATTTACATTGAATGCGATTACTCAGCGTCCTATGGCCATGTATCACTCATGGGATTCTCAAAATGCTTGGTTAAGACAAATTCATAGTCATAACTATTTATACGTCAATACGGCAACAGCGCTCAAGCATGGCATTGCTGATGGCGCTTGGATGTGGATTGAGTCTCAATGGGGCAAAGTCAAGTGCATGGCCCGTCATTCAGAAGCGGTTGATCCGGGAACAGTATGGACTTGGAACGCAATTGGTAAAGCGGAATCTGCGTGGAGTCTTTCCGATAATGCGGATGAGTCTAAGAAAGGTTTCTTATTAAATCATTTGATTGCTGAAGAACTGCCATTGGGTGGTTTCACTGTCAGTAACTCAGATCCAATTACTGGGCAGGCAGGTTGGTATGACGTTCGAGTGAGATTAGCCCCAGCTGGAGTTGATGAGCCGCAGGAAACATGGCCTCAAGTAAAAGCATATGAAGTACCTGGAATGTCCCTCAAAAAGGAGGCAGGAAAATGAGTACCAATAAACAACTCGCCTTAGTCATTGATTTGAATGTTTGCGTTGGCTGTCACGCATGCGTCACATCTTGTAAAGAATGGAATACCTCGGGCTCTGCTGGGCCACTAACAGATCTAAATGCCTATGGTGCTAACCCAAGTGGAACTTTCTTTAACCGCGTACAGACGTATGAAGCGGGATCATTCCCAAATACTCAAACAGTCCATTTTCCAAAATCATGCCTGCATTGCGAAGAACCCC
>JBILYO010000127.1:0-6447 GCA_044377685.1 Polynucleobacter sp.
TACCGAACCCAAAATACTATTGGGTCGATAGGTGGCCATTCCCTTGAGTCTGGACTTCCATGCCGTTAGATATAGATCCTTAAATTTCTCATAAGGATAATCTGCCGGAACATTTACTGTTTTTGAAATGGCGGTATCAATAAATGGTTGAACTGCTTCCATCATCAAAATATGATCTTCAGCAGACATTTCTAAGGCAGTTACGAAATACTCTGGCAATACATTGACGTCTCCACCCAGTTCCTTATACATCCTCCAAGCGTGATCCTCAACCGCATACTCTTTCGTTGAGCCATCAGCCTCTCTTTTCTTTCTGGTATATGTCCATGAGAAAGGAGGCTCAATTCCATTTGATGCATTATCTGCGAATGCAAGACTCACTGTTCCAGTAGGCGCTATCGACAACAGGTGGCTATTTCTCAAGCCAAACTGCCGAATTTTTTTCTTCAAATCCTCACCAAGTCGACTCGCAAAATTTCCACCCGAAAGATATTGGTCGATATCCAAATCTGGAAATGACCCCTTCTCCTGAGCCAATGCAATTGAAGCCTCGTAGGAAATATCACGCAACTTTTCTGATATTTCCGCGGCCTTTAATCTCGCTGGAGCGCTGTTGTATGCCAGCTTAAGCATAATTAAGGCATCTCCAAGACCGGTAAAGCCTACGCCAATACGTCGCTTTGAGTGGGCCTCTAATCCCTGCTCTTCAAGTGGCCAGTATGTTGCATCCAAGACATTATCAAGCATGCGTACTTGAACCTTCACTACTTCAGAGAATTTATCGAAATCAAAATAAGGTTCACCTGAAAACCCGAAAGGATTGACGATAAATCTGGGGAGAATTATAGGGCCTAGGTCACAACAACCATAGGGAGGCAAGGGCTGCTCACCACAAGGATTAGTCGCCTCAATCCTCTCGCAATAATACAAATTATTGTCCTGATTAATATTATCAAGAAATAAAATTCCAGGCTCAGAAAAATCATAGGCAGATTGCATTACCGCATCCCAAACATCTCTTGCTTTTACTTTTTTGTATACCCAAATTCGATCCGTTTTTTGGTAAGCTCCATCAGCAATCAATAATTCACCAGGCTTTGCCTTGTGTATTAGCTCTATCTCTTCATCATCTTCAACCGATCGCATGAAGTCATCTGAAACGCCAACGGAGACATTGAAGTTATTCCATCGACCCGGCGTTCTCTTTGCCGTAATGAACTCCAATACATCTGGATGATCTATCCTCAAGACACCCATTTGCGCTCCGCGCCTTGCTCCAGCGCTCTCGACTGTAGAACAGGATTGATCAAATACATTGATATAGCTACACGGACCCGAAGCAATAGAGCCAGTGCCTTTGACCTCTGCGCCTCTTGGACGAATTCTAGAAAAATCATATCCGACGCCTCCACCACGGCGCATAGTTTCTGCTGCCTGTTTTAAAGCTTCATAAATACCAGGGTATCCATCCTCATCTACGTCCTGAATACAATCTCCAACCGGCTGCACAAAGCAATTAATAAGTGTTGCCTTAATCCCAGTTCCAGCTGAGCTCATAATGCGACCGGCGCCAATGGCACCTGCATTGAAATTCTCCAAGAATTTTTTCTCTACTTCCTCGCGTATAGACGGCTCTTCTACTAAGGCGAGACTTTTTGCCACCCTTGCAAAAATAGTTTGCTCATCTTTTTCACCACTTTTCAAATACTTTTCTGCTAATACATCAAAACTAATTGGCTGCATAACCATAATCTACTGGCTCCACTTCTGATAATAATTGGGTAATTAATTCAATGACAGGGCGTATCTGATTCCCAAGAGGTAAGGCGCCTGCCCCTCTAAAGAAGAGTCCCTTCTGTATATTGCCAGTTAGTGCGCTCCCAAGAACTTTATCTATGCAAAATTGACCCCAAGAACTATTACCATCACGTAAGCCACAATCGTGAAGGCAATCAAAAATCATTGTGCAGCGTGGTTTTTTATGAGCCTTACCTTGAAGAATGCTCTCAACTTTGAGATATTTTCCGAGCCAAGGTGTTTTGACTGCTCTCGCTGGAAGTCCTGCAACACTCAAAAACTCAGCCAAATCCTCTTTCTTGGCATTGGCAAGTACATGCTTAAATGCCTCGTCAGCATCGCTCTCGCAAGTTACTGCAAAGGCAGTGCCCAACTGAACACCAGATGCCCCAAGCGCCTGCAAGCGCCTAATATCTTTTAAGGAAGAGACTCCGCCTGCTGCAATAAGCGGAATTTGCCCCTCGATGCCGATTGATTTGAAAAAGGCAATGACTTCAGGAATAACATTTTCAAAATTAAATTTTGGGTTATGAATATCCCCAACGCTTGATGCTCCTACATGCCCTCCGGCTAATCTTGGATTCTCGATCACAATGGCATCAGGTAAGCGACCTTTCTTCATCCATTTTTTTACCAATAATTGAACACCTCTGGATTCGGACAGAATTGGAATCAAAATAGCATCGGGAAAATCTGCCGCTAGGTCTGGTAAGTCAAGTGGCAATCCTGCACCAACTACTATTGCGTCAGCACCATTTTCTAGAGAGCACTGCACATAGGCTGCATACTCTTTCACCGCCTTCATGACGTTAACCGCAATTAATCCAAAACCTTCAGACTCTACTTTTGCCTGGGTGATTTCTCGCTTTAACGCCTCTATATTCGCCTTATTAATTACCTCTCGACTATCCGAACATGGGGAAAGGTGCTGGGTCTCTTGCATTAGGTCTGGATGTAAGCGCCTTAGATCAATAGAGGAAATAGTTCCCATACCTCCATTTTTTGCCACAGCACCTGCAAGACGATGGGCCGACACTCCAACACCCATTCCGCCTTGCACGATTGGAAGTATCGTCTTACCTTTGATAATCAGCGGTGAAATCCCGCTCTTAGTTAATAAATCTCCTGAAAAGGAAGGAATCATGTTCATTGGCATACCCGTATAAGAGACTGCGCCATCAACTTAATGGCGCTACTACCCTGGCTGCCCATCCAAGCGGGGCTTGGTAAGCCAAGGGAAGTACTTGTAGATGTAAAGAATAAAAGCCAAACACCAGCAGATGCTAGCTAACCCAATCGTAAAATGAAACCAAACACCCACTGTTAAATGCGCAATCATCCAAATCACTGCTGTCACCTGGACCAATACATAACAGCTCACTTCGATTGCTCCCGCCCTAAGCAGCCTGCCCGTATGCCCCATAGCTGTTCTGGTAATCATGCCAATAATTAAGCCGCCCGTAGCACCAATACCAAAAGCATGCAGAGCGATATACATGGAGATCAGCCCAAAAGATGAAAGGCCAAGAAGGATAAAACCTAAAGGAATCCAAAAATAGGCAGCGTGTAGGATCCATACGATTGGCTTGGATCGTGCAGCCAAGGGCTTCCAACCTAAAAGCAAAATGAACTGTAATATGCCGGTCAGAATGCATATGAGAGCAGTAACAACGCTGACTGGAAAGAATGTCCAAAGCAAAAAAGACGTCGCACTGATTGCCAGCACAACAGTTGCAAATGATTTATTGCGAAACTGCTTTAATCCCACAATGGCATTCGCGGTAAAGCTTGGGATTACTCGGCCACCGATCATGATTTCGATCATCACAATTAAAAATAGTGATGAAATCAAAAGGGAATTAGCGTCAATATTGATATGTCCATAAGCAGACATATAGAACAATCCATTCAATATCCCCAACACAATAAAAATAAGAGGCAGGAAAAGATTTCTCACCATATTTCTTTGTAATATCAACTTACCAATAATCATTGCGATGATCGGCAAAAACAGAATGTCAATAATCACAAAATACGAACTAAATAAGGGACCAAGTCGTCCCGCAATCCAGAAAATTGCTAGTAGCATTAACGATCTGCCCTTAGGGGTCTCAAGCCCCGTCCATGATCTAACTGCAGTTAGGGAGAAGCCAGCGACAACAGTTGTTGCAAACCCAAAAATCATCTCATGGGCATGCCACTGAATTCCAGGGATCGAGCCAAGCCCACGAAGACCAGAGCCACTTAACTCCATAAGCCACTCTAAAATAGCAACTACAGACCAAAATGCCGCCAATAAATAAAATGGTCTAAAGCCTAACGCAAAAAGAGGAATGGTCTTTTTTGTCATATCTACTTTAATTAAGACTTGGCCTCTAGTTCTGCAATGCGTTTTTTGAGTTCGCGATCCGTCTTAAAGCGCTCCGTATCATCCCTAACAATGGCTGCGATAGCTCCTACATTGCCATCATCATCCATCAGCATCGCCACAGTGAAAGCAATTGATAAAGCTTTGCTTTCTTTGTGAAGGGCCGGCACAGTGAGTAAGGTAGATCCGTAGCGGGTCGTTCCCGTTTCCATGGATTTTTTATACCCGTCCCAGTGCCGCACTCTAAAACGCTCTGGCGTAATGATGTCCAAACTTTTACCTAGGGCTTCAACAGCTGAGTATCCGAAAATTCTTTCTGCAGAAGCATTCCAAAACACAATATCGCCTTTGGCATTTGAAATAACAACGCCATCACCCATCGCGTTGGCTAATTGCTCAAAATCAACTTGGTATTTCATATTCAGACAAACTCCGTAAGCTAAAGATCAAAATATCTATTGTTTATAGCCCCCTGAATTCTCCCCGTAACGATGAGTTATTGAAATAGCTCTATAGAACTATGCCAAACAATTGGGCCTGTTTAAAACCTTGAAATGCACAGTTCTTTTGCTTTAAATCAAATATCCAGAGGTAGTTATGCAGTTAAATACACTTAAAATTGATATGTTGAAAAAGTTTCCCTTAAATCCACCACACCCAGAACGAGTATGTTGGGGTTGCGAGAGATATTGCCCATCAAACTCAATGGCATGTGGAAATGGTTCCGATAGAACACAGCACCCCCATGAACTATTTGGGGATGGATGGGAGAGCTGGGGGATTGATGATCGAGACTCTTTTCATAATCTGAAGAAATCAGAATATAAGTGAACGGTCTTACCATCGCGCGAGCCATTCACTTAGTGAGCATTGTTATTTGGATAGGTGGAGTTAGCTTTGTTACCGCGGTCATGCTTCCAGCAATTAAATCTCAGTATGGATTTACCCAACAGGAATCTATTTTTCATCTAATTGAGAACCGCTTTGCCAAAATTGCCAAGTGGATGGTTCTAATTGCCGGAATTAGTGGCTTTTACATGGTTGATCAACTCAGTGCATGGGGAAGATTTACTCAGAAGCAGTTTTTTTGGATGCATGCCATGGTATTGGTGTGGCTGATGTTTACACTGGCACTCTTTGTCGTCGAGCCAATCCTGAAAAAGAGGCATGGAAAACATAGTCAGAACCCCAAGCGCACCCTGCAGGTAACTTTGAGGCTTCACATCTTATTACTTACGGTTAGCCTGGTGACAGTTTTTATATCAGTACTGGGAGCCCATGGAATATTATAAAAATTGACAATTTTTAACAATGTCCAAGCAGTGTAATGAGGGGTATCGGGATCAACCCAAAGCATTTCATAAATCTCAGTTCTTATGTAGCTCTCTTTTTCCATATGATATCCTTTTAAGAAGCATTCTAAAAATCAACCTAAATGAACCGCATCCTTACTTATAACGGCTCTTTATTTAAAAGGTAAAACGATTCAGGTTTTCTCTTTAGTCAATTACGAATAGAGTCCTTAATAACTCCATAGTGCTCAGCTGCAGCTCGAATAGTCAGAAATGCTCCAGCTGGGGTCATAATTGGTCTTGCTGACTTCAAGCCAGCCTTACTAGCAGCATTTAAGTATTTTTGCGTTAGGTAGCATTGGATCTAAAAAATAAAATCCTGGCTTACGAGATCTTTCAATCCACCAATGGATAGTTTGACCCAGTACACCATAAGCCTCAAACGAGCCTATGATTGCAATTTTTCTTCGCCAAAGTCCTACACCAAGCCGAATAACGATTGGCGTAATTCCTAACACCCAAAAAATTATTCTATATAAAGACCCAGCAAAATCATGGGGACACTAACACCACCAAATATGACAAAAAATGGGTGCTTAAAAAAATCAAAAGGAATCTGTATGTATTGATTCATATTTTTAAATTAAAGATTAATCAGTAAAACTTATCACCTTATACGCCTCACTACAAAAGACAAAACCCCCACCATTTCTGATGAGGGTTTGCTTTTCTGGTGGGCCCACCAGGACTTGAACCTGGGACCAAAGGATTATGAGAGCAGATATCCAAAGAAAACCATTAGGATTTCAAGAGCTTACGTCGCTTGATTATCGGTGTGTAGTGTTTTGTGTAGTGAAAAACCACATCATTCGAGGCGGACTAAAAGATTTAAGCGAAGACCATATTTACTTTGAGTTCGAAAGAGATTTCTATGAGTTGACTAGGGTAAGAAAATATTGATGTAACCGAAGGTCATCCGATAGTTCTGGG
>JBILYO010000128.1:0-6413 GCA_044377685.1 Polynucleobacter sp.
TCCGGGGGTAATATCCTTGATATTGAAACGACGATACTCGCCTGACTGCATCGCATTTTTTGTATACACCACACAAGAAGCTTGCGTTGCTTCACCAGAAGTATGGCTAATGTCAAAACATTCGATACGTAACTGATCTAAGCTTTCTAACTCAAGACCTAGAATGTCGGCTAAAGAACGCGCTCTAGCTAATTGTCCACCCGTCTCGACTAAGCGCTTAGTCAATGCTAGTTTGGCATTCCCTTCCGCCATTGCTAACCAATGACGCCTTTGTCCTTGTGGCTGATGCAAGAAAGTAATTTTTCTACCAGCTTGTGTATTTAATAAATCATGTAGATCTGCTGGCGGAGTATCGCTCAGCAAAACACCATCATCACTAGCAGACTGTAGGGCATGATTTAAAACCAACACAGGCGGAATTAAATGGGTACTTGCTTGCTCATCATTAGCTACATCCTCTAAATAATGTTGAGCAATAAAAGCTTCCAATATTTCTGCTGGGGATGGAAGCTCACCAGCTGTGGTACGCAGACCTTTCGGGAAATAGGCTCGATCCCCAAGATGTCGTCCCCCTCGCACCATTGCCAGATTCACGCATGCCATTCCCTCCATTTGGGCAACAGCAATAATATCTACATCGCCCTCGCCATCTGCCACAGTATCCATTGCTTGTTGCTGTAATACGCTCGAGAGGTCAGCAATGCGATCACGCAATATAGCAGCCATCTCAAACTCCATCGCCTCACTATGTAAGTGCATCTCTTTTTCTAATTCAGATAAAACACGGCTATGATCGCCCTCCAGAAAACGGGTTGCTTGGGCTACGTCTTGCCCATACTGCTCAACACTTAAACGTCCTACGCAGGGAGCGCTACAGCGATGAATTTGATGCAGTAAACAAGGTCGGCTGCGATTCTTAAAAACAGAGTCTTCGCAGGTTCTCAAACGAAATACCTTTTGCAGAATTTGTACGCTATTGCGCACCGCCCAAGAATTGGGGAAAGGCCCAAAGTAATGATTTCGTTTATCGACCTTGCCACGATATGAAGCCAATCTGGGAAACTCATGTCCTGTCAACATCACATAGGGATAAGACTTATCATCCCGAAACAAGATATTAAAAGGAGGGGCTAACTCCTTTATAAGATTGTTCTCTAAAATTAAGGCTTCAGTCTCTGTCCGTGTTACCGTTGTTTCATAGCGGGCTATTTTGCCCACCATTAGTTGAATTCGGGGTGAAAGCTGTGTTCGCTGAAAATAACTGGATACTCTTTTTTTGAGATTGCGTGCTTTGCCTACATATAGAACCTGCCCCGCTTCATCAAAGAATCGATACACCCCCGGCAATCCGGGTAGCCGTTTAACATCCTGCTGAAGGGTTTCAAAAAGCGAATTGCTCATGCGTTGGGATATTTTCTGCCAAATCGTAGACAACTATGGTGATGCTGGTATTTGCTGGCGCCTAGCCAGAAGCTTATCAAGCCTTCATGGCCAAGAAGTCCGCATTTTTTGTGATGACTTGCCAACCCTTAATTTACTCGCTTCTGGAGTAGACCCTGAGATTAAAGCAAAAATTGCACTACTACCCCTGGAAGCAAGCTATAACAATGCTCGTCACCCTGTACAAGCGCCAGATGTAGTGATAGAGGCATTTGCTTGTGACCTGCCTGAGCGCTATCTGGCAGGTCTTTTTATTGCTACAAAAAAACCCATCATGATTAATTTGGAATACCTCAGTGCTGAACCTTGGATTATGGAATTTCATGGCAAAGCATCTCCACAATCTCATGGCATACCCAAATATTTTTTCTTTCCAGGATTTCAGGATGAGGTGGGCGGTTTATTGCTTGACCCAATACCTCAGATGAGTCATCTCACAGCCACTCAAATTCCACCAGCTCTCAAGGATGTCTGGTCAAGATTACGTCCGGAAGTAAAACGCATCAGTGTCTTTTGCTACCCCGGAGCCCCACTGCGTAAATGGTTAGAGGACTTAAGTACTCTTGGTGAGGATTTCGATATTCTTCTGACCTATGGTCATGCTCAATTGCTGGGGTCTTTTAGTGGTCAGCAAACTTCTCTTCCCAACCATCTTCACCTACTGTCGATCCCATTTGTCTCTCAAGATGAATATGACTGGGTTCTTTCTCAATGTGATTTCAATATCGTACGTGGTGAAGATTCTTTTGTAAGGGCACAGCTTGCTGGTAAACCATTCCTTTGGCACATTTACCCCCAAGAAGACCTAGCACATGAAGCCAAATTAGCTGCCTTTTTAGACCTTTATTTGGAAACAGCAAACCAAGAGCTCAGGCTTGCTGCGATTGCTGCTATGACCTGGGCAATGCCAAGTCTATGGATTTTCTCTTTAGATGATTGGAGTACCCACGCCCTTACTTGGCGCTCCCAATTGCTGAAAACACAGCGGGATGGTGGCTTAGCCACACGTCTGCTTCGTTTTGTAAGCTAAACCCAAGCAATAAAGCTCTGCGGGCGGTTACAATCTTGGTTTTGATAAAACCCGCAGAATAATCACTCTGCACCCAGGAATAGCAAGATGAAAACAGCACAAGAACTCCGCGTTGGTAACGTAGTCATGATTGGCACTGATGCCATGGTCGTTTTAAAGGCCGAATACAGTCGTTCTGGTCGCAACTCCTCTGTTGTGAAAATGAAATTCAAGAATTTATTAACTGGAGCACCTAACGAGGGCGTCTATAAAGCAGATGACAAATTTGATGTTGTCATTTTGGAAAAGAAAGATTGCACCTATTCTTACTTCGCTGATCCAATGTATGTATTTATGGATGGCGAATACAACCAGTATGAAGTTGAAGCTGAGTTCATGGGTGATGCTTTGAACTATCTAGAGGAGGGTATGCCTTGTGAAGTCGTGTTCTACGAAGGTAAAGCACTTTCAGTAGCCATGCCAAACTCACTCGTTCGTGAAATCATCTATACAGAACCTGCAGTAAAAGGCGATACCAGCTCCGGCAAGGTATTGAAGAACGCAAAACTGGCTACTGGCTATGAATTGCAAGTTCCCCTCTTTTGCAACACTGGCGACAAAATCGAAATTGATACTCGTACCGGTGAATATCGAAGCCGCGCGAACTAATTACGCGCCCGCTTAATAAAAAGCCTAGATCTTCTGGGCTTTTTATTTGTGTATTTCACACCATAATATCTAGACTATGACATTTGATATCACCCCTGAAATCCGACGCTTAACAGTTGAAGATATCCCTCAATTGATTGAATGTATTAGACGCTGCTATGGAGATAGCTATCCTTTTCATGACATGTATGATCCGGTAGCGCTGCAAAAGATCGTTGACGATAAGATGATGTACTCGGTCGTTGCACAACACCCTGATGGCCACCTTATAGGTCATTGCGCACTTACTTTTGATAGCACTCACAACACCACACCTGAAGCTGGAAAAATGGTGGTTGATCCTGATTACCGAGGTCATCACATCGCTGAATCAATGGCTAAGATGCGCATTGATATTGCTAAAGAATTAGATCTAGTAGGCTTTTGGACCGACTGCGTTACTAATCACCCTTATAGCCAACATGAAATGATTGCCTTTGGTGCCCAAGAAACAGGGATGCTCTTAGGCGCTTCACCTTCTCGTGAAATGGCTGGCTTACAAAACTTTACCGATACTAGAATGTCTTTTCTTTCCTGCTATCTGCCTTTGAGGGAACAAATCAGTACTATTTATTTACCACAACATCATCTTGATTTTATTAACGATTTAGCACAGAAGGTCAATCTCAAAAGAATGATTGTGCAGTCTGATGTGCTGGGATCTGGTAAATCAGAATATAGCGTTACAGTGAGCCCTGCGACCCAAATGGCCAATATTAAAGTGAGGCATATTGGAGAGGACTTTTCCGCAATGATCGACGCTGAGCTTGCAAAGCTTGATTCTTTGAATCTAGCATTCATTATGCTCAATCTGCCGATATCTCAAGAGAGTGCTGCTTTAGCCTTTTCTCAACTAGAGGATATGGGATTTTTCTGGGGAGCATGGCTACCTAATTACTCAGCACAGGGAGATGTACTGCGCCTACAAAAACTTCATGAATCAGTGAATGTAGATGAGATTATTTGTGCTAGACCACAAGGAGAAAATATTAAACAATATGTCATCTCCGAATGGAATCGAGTATCCCAAAAAAGTAGTAAGCTGCTAAATTAACTGAAACTGCTTCAGTAAGCCTTTAGCGTGCTGATACTCAGCTTGTTCCTGTAGCTCATCCCAAGTCAATGCAGGAGACATCGGCATCAAGCGATTCAGGCGAGCAGCAGACTCAGATTGTTTAGTTTGTGTAAGCTTAAGCTTGGACAGTAGTTGATCAGCCAAATCAGGGCGATTACAAATCAAGACGGCATCACAACCTGCCTCAAGTGCCAACTCAGCACCCTTCACTACTGAGCCAGCTACGCTAGCTCCTTCCATTGATAAATCATCACTAAAAATCACGCCCTCAAACCCAAGTTCTTGGCGCAAAATCGAGTGCAGCCAAATCTTTGAAAAGCCTGCTGGATGTTGATCAACTTTTGGATAAATCACATGGGCCGGCATCACTGCAGCCAAACTTAAGTCTAGCCATTCATAAGGCTTAGCATCCTCGTTTAAGATTTCTTTTAAGGATCTCTCGTCTACGGGTATGGCTACATGAGAATCAGCCTCAGCCCAACCATGCCCAGGAAAATGCTTGCCGCAATTAGCCATATCTGCCAGACGCAAACCTTCATTCAAACTCTTTGCTAAAGCAAATACAATCTGTGGATCACGACTAAATGATCGATCACCGATTACACCGCTGCGATCAAAATCTAAATCGAGAACGGGAGTAAAACTCAAGTCTACCCCGCAAGCCCTGAGCTCAGAGGCCAAAATATAGCCACAAGCTGTAGCTGCCGCCATTGCTAGAGCTGCAGATTCTGCTGGATGAGTGGATTTACTTTTAGCAAGCCATAACTCACCTAATTTCCGCATAGCTGGAAGATGCGTAAAACCATCGACCTTACAGCGCTGAACACGACCCCCCTCATGATCAATTGAAATCAGTACGTCTGGACGTAATTTCTTGATATCGGCCGTTAATTTGGAAAGTTGTGTGCGATTGGAAAAGTTCCTGCCAAATAAAATCACACCGCCAGTCAGGGGATCTAAAATTCTACGCCGATCTTCAGCGTCTAATTCAAGGCCTAGCACGTCCAGTGTTATTGGGCCAGGGCCTAAAGGGGATTTACTCATCAATTTCCTCGTACTGACTATTTTTGAACGACGATGACCTGAGCAATAGCCATATCTTGCTCATCACTTACCGTCACTTGTGCTTCCCAATTTTTTTCTTGCATAAATTGAGCCAAGGCACCTAGGTAACTTGTTACTGGCTTTCCGCTAGGCTCATTCAGGGTTTGCAAAGATCGCCATGTCATCGGCATTCTCATACCTAATCCAATCGCTTTTGAAAAAGCCTCTTTTGCAGCAAAACGAGTAGCCAAGAAAGCAATACCGCGTTTGTGATTTCTAGCAAGACGGTGTTTGAAAACTAACATCTCATCTGGACCTAATACTCTTTCGGCGATGCGACCTTGCGTACGATCATAAGCAGCTTGTAAGCGCTCAATTTGTAAGATGTCTGTACCAATACCAATGATCATCTTAATGATCCTGCTCTGCCTTTAACCATCAGCGCCTTCATATCCATGATGGCATTTTGCCAACCTTTAAATAAAGCCTCAGCAACAATCGCATGGCCAATATTAAGTTCTGATAAATCGGAAATAGCTGCAATAGGCATAACATTGCCCTCATGCAGTCCATGACCAGCATTGACTCTTAATCCAACACTGACGGCATATTGCGCCGCTTTTTTTAGGCGCTCTAATTCTTTAATCTGCTCTTCACCTGATACATCGGCATAGCGGCCAGTATGCAACTCAACTACTGTAGCCCCAACATCCCTCGCCGCCTGAATTTGCTTTTCATCAGGGTCAATAAATAAGGATACGCGAATACCCGCGCTCTTCAATTGTTTTATGGCAGCCTCTACCGCGGCATAATGCCCTAAAACATCTAGACCACCCTCAGTAGTGACCTCTTCGCGCTTTTCGGGAACGAGACAAACATCATGAGGCTTAACTTGACATGCGATGTTGATCATTTCTAGCGTCACAGCGCACTCTAAGTTCATACGTGTTTTGATTAAAGGTCGTAATGCCATTAAATCGGCATCTTTAATATGACGACGATCTTCACGCAAATGGAGCGTGATGAGGTCTGCCCCAGCCTCTTCTGCTAAACGTGCTGCCCTTAAAGGATCCGGATAAGTAGTACCCCGCGCATTACGCAAAGTTGCCACGTGATCAATATTGATCCCAAGTTCCA
>JBILYO010000129.1:0-6397 GCA_044377685.1 Polynucleobacter sp.
CGTTTGCGTCGTGGAATTTTGTATCGCGTTGCTGATGAACTGGGCGCAACAAAAATTGCATTGGGTCATCACCGCGATGACATTCTTGAAACGCTAATGCTCAATATGTTTTATGCAGGCAAGTTAAAAGGCATGCCTCCTAAATTGCGTTCCGATGATGGTAAGCACATCGTGATCCGTCCATTGGCATACGTACCGGAAAAGTTGCTAGAGCGTTATGCAGCGGATATGAACTTTCCGATTATTCCTTGTGATCTTTGTGGTAGTCAGCCCAATTTACAGCGCCAGGCTATGAAGCAAATGCTGCGAGATTGGGAAAAACAGTACCCTGGCCGTGTTGAGAATCTCTTCAGATCAATGCATCACATCGTGCCATCCCATCTAATGGATGGTGAAGCCTTTGATTTCCAAAACTTGGAGATTTCCACCCAGCTGTCAGGGATTGCCGCTAGATCTGCTGGAGATAAGGCAATTGATGAGGCTGAATTAGATGAGTTAGCCTGCGGAACCCTCATTCCAGGGACTTATAATCCCCCTTTATGAATATCGTCATATTGGCCGCAGGGCAAGGAAAGCGGATGAAATCCGCATTGCCAAAGGTTCTACAAACTTTAGCAGGGAAACCCCTTCTTCAGCATGTGTTGAGTACTGCTATATCGATCCAGGGCAAGGCGTCTAAACAAGGCCCTATCGTTGTATTAGGCCATGGCGCAGCAGACGTAAAAGAATTCTTAGTAAATGCCAGCAAATCTGATCCTGCATTTGGCAAAGTGAGTACCGCACTTCAAGCTGAGCAAAAAGGTACGGGTCATGCGCTATTGCAGGCCCTGCCAAAATTAGATCTGCAAGAACCAACCTTAGTTCTCTATGGAGATGTTCCACTCACCAGCAAGAAAACATTAAGTAAGTTGGCAAAGTTAGCCGATGGCGCGCGCGGCAAAGATTGTGCCCTAGCACTTTTAACTCAAAATCTGAGTAATCCCAGCGGATATGGCCGTATCGTGAGAGATGCTGATGGTTCAGTACAAGAGATTGTTGAAGAGAAAGATGCCACGCTTGTCCAGAAAGCAATCAAAGAAATTAATACCGGCATCATGGTGCTTCCAACCAGCTCTTTGAAAAAGTGGTTGAAAGCATTGCGATCTAGTAATGCCCAAGGTGAGTACTACTTAACGGATGTGATTGCCATGGCCGTTCAAGATGGTGTACCGATTCGTACTACTCAGGCTGACGATGAATTTGAAACAATTGGCGTAAATAGTCGCGAACAGTTGGCTGCGCTTGAAAGACTTCATCAACTCAATATTGCCAATCAATTAATGGATGCGGGTGTATCACTGATTGATCCTGCGCGTATTGATGTGCGTGGCTCGCTTGAGTGTGGCACAGACGTATTGATTGATGTGGGATGCGTATTCGAAGGTAGTGTTACTGTGGCATCCGGCACGAAGATTGGGCCTTATTGCGTAATACGTAATAGCGTGATTGGTAAAGGGGTGGTGATTCATGCCTATAGCCATATCGATGATGCCAAGGTTGGGCAACAATCGATCATCGGTCCATATGCTCGATTACGACCAGGCACAGATTTAGCAAACGATGTTCATATTGGTAATTTCGTTGAAGTGAAGAACAGTAAAATTGCAGCCAATAGCAAAGCCAATCATTTGGCTTATGTGGGTGACTCGATTGTCGGATCAAGAGTCAATATTGGCGCTGGTACGATTACCTGTAACTACGATGGTGTGAATAAACATCAAACTATTATTGAGGATGATGTTTTCATTGGATCTGATACGCAATTGGTTGCACCAGTGCGGGTAGGACGTGGTGCAACCCTTGGGGCTGGTACGACGCTCACGAAAGATGCGCCACCTAATCAACTCACGGTATCTCGAACAAAGCAAATTTCATTACAGTGGCAGCGCCCGGTTAAAAAAGAAAAAAAGCTTGTAGCTAAAAAGGTAGCAAAGAAAAAAGTATCACCTCAGAAATCCGCACCAAAATCCGTAAAGGGTAAGAAATAATGTGTGGCATTGTGGGCGCAGCATCACACCAAAATATTGTGGAAGTTTTGGTAGAGGGCCTGCGCCGTCTAGAGTACCGGGGATATGACTCCTGTGGTTTTGCTGTCATTAATGGAGATGATGCTAAACATCCAATTGAAAGAGCGCGAACTACTGCGCGGGTTTCAGAGTTGGCTGAACAGGGTAAAGACTTTCACGGTACCTTAGGAATTGCCCATACCCGTTGGGCAACCCATGGCAAGCCAGATACGCAAAATGCTCACCCGCATGTTTCTAATGGTCTGATTGCAGTGGTACATAACGGCATTATTGAGAATTATGAAAACCTTCGAAATGAATTAAAGGCTGCAGGTTACATATTTACTTCTGAGACGGATACCGAAGTTATCGCCCACTTAATTCATCAGTCATATGTTGCACAAAGTAAGCAAGATTTGCCAGCTGCAGTACGTGCAGTATTGCCACAACTACATGGTGCCTACGCAATTGGTGTGATTGCCCAAGACAGTCCTAATACTTTAGTTGGCGCACGTGTTGGATCCCCCTTGGTGGTTGCTCTTGGCGATCATGAAAACTTTTTAGCCTCAGATGCTCTTGCATTAGCAGGCCGCGCTCAGTCGATGATGTATCTAGAGGAGGGCGATGTTGCCATCTTGCAAGCAGAAAGTGTGCAGATTATTGATCAGAGTGGTAAGACTGTGCAGCGTGATCTTAAGGCAATGCCTGCGCAAGCAGATTCAGTAGATCTTGGGCCGTATCAGCATTACATGCAAAAAGAAATCTTTGAGCAACCCAGAGCAATTAGCGATACCTTGGCTAATATTGCGGCTTTTGGCCCCGAATTATTTGAAGCAAACCCCGAAGATTGGAAGGCTTTCGATCAAATTCTGATTCTGGCATGTGGGACAAGTTATTACTCTGCCTGTGTTGCTAAATATTGGCTGGAAGATATTGCTGGCATTCCAACGCAAGTAGAGATTGCGAGCGAATATCGCTATCGTATTACAGTGCCAAATCCTAAAACCCTGATTGTGGTGGTATCACAGTCTGGCGAAACTGCAGATACCTTGGCTGCATTGCGTCATGCAAAAGCCTTAGGTCATCATTACACCTTAGCAATTTGTAATGTAGCAAGTAGCGCAATGGTTCGTGAAACAAATTGGCATTTCTTGACCAAGGCAGGCACAGAGATTGGGGTTGCATCTACAAAGGCATTCACTACACAGTTACTCGCCCTTTACCTTTTAGCAGTTTCTATTGCAAAACGAGCGGGTAAGATTTCTCCTGAAAAAGAAAAAGAGTTGCTTCGCGAATTACGTCACCTACCGAAGGCACTCCATGCTGTCCTCGTGCTTGAGCCACAAATCATTGCTTGGAGTGATGTGTTCGCTAAATGTGAGAATGCCCTGTTCTTAGGCCGTGGCTTGCATTACCCAATCGCTTTAGAGGGCGCATTAAAGCTCAAGGAAATTTCCTATATTCATGCAGAAGCCTATCCTGCCGGCGAGTTAAAACATGGCCCCCTAGCCTTAGTTACCGACAAAATGCCAGTTGTGACAGTCGCCCCCAATGATGTTTTATTGGAAAAGTTAAAGTCAAATATGCAAGAAGTCAAAGCGCGAGGCGGTAAGCTATTTGTATTTGCTGATCAAGATACCGAGATCGTGAATAGCGAAGGTATTAATGTGATTCGCCTTCCAGAGCACTATGGCAACCTTTCGCCAATTTTGCACGTTGTTCCATTGCAGCTCTTGGCTTATCACACGGCTTGCGCGCGTGGTACTGATGTGGACAAGCCTAGAAATTTAGCTAAGAGTGTCACAGTAGAATAGTTTTTTTCTGGGCTTGACTCTTACCTGTAGTTGTGAACAAATTTAGCTATAAAAATCAGAGTGTTACAAGGCTATGATTTCAAAACTGTGTTCAAATAACTCTTGTATAAGGGGATATTTGTTACAAGTCATGTTTTTTTCAAAAACACACCTGCCATCACGACTTCATTTTTTTCTGCTGATTTCTGCAGGACTATTGTCTGCGTGCGCAGTAGGACCAGATTTTAAACAACCTGATCCTCCTAAGACCTCAAGTTATACAGAGAGTTCTCTGACTCAAAAACTCACGACTGCCCCTGGAGTACCTGGTGGAACCGCGCAAGAGTTTGTTGCTGGAGCGGATATTGAGGCGCAGTGGTGGGAGCTCTATAAATCACCCGAGCTAGATGTGTTAATTAAAAAAGCGCTTCAACAAAATCCCAGTCTTGGCGCTGCTGACGCTGCATTGCGCTCTGCCCAAGAAAATGTCAATGCGCAAATTGGTGGGCAATACTTTCCGGCCATTGGTTTAAATGGAAGCGCAGCTAGGCAGCTTCAGCCCGCAGGAATTTTCGGCTTACCTTATGGTTCTGATATCTATAACGTATATAACACCTCTGTCAATGTCACCTACAGGCTAGATGTATTTGGGGGCGCACGCCGTGCTGTTGAAAGTGCTAGGGCACAAGCTGAAATTACACAGTTTCAGTTAGAGGGCGCTTACCTTTCTTTAACTGCCAATATCGTTACTGGGGCCGTTCGTGAGGCTGCCTTGCGCGCCCAGATGCAGGCAACAGAAGAAATTCTGAAAGCTCAGACCAACTTAGCTGAGTTGACAGAAAAACAGCTCGGAATTGGAACTGTTTCTCAAGTGGATGTCTCTTCACAAAGAACATTAGTTTCTAGCTCACAAGTAGATTTATTTAATTATGAAAGAAATCTTGCCTTTGCTCGAAATCAATTGGCAGTATTAGTTGGTGAATTACCAAGTAACGCTAATATCACTAAGTTTGATTTAAGTACGCTTCGCTTGCCAGAGAAATTACCACTCTCAGTACCGTCTAGTCTAGTCCGTCAGCGCCCTGATATTCGTGCAGCAGAGGCTCAATTAAAGTCAACGAATGCCTTAGTGGGGGTGGCAACAGCCAACTTATTGCCACAATTGAATATTACGGCCGCAATTGGTTCGGCCGCTTTAACTAGCAGCGCTTTATTTGGACCAAATGCAAGCTTATGGTCAATTGCAGGTGGAATTTTTCAGCCTTTGTTTCAGGGCGGTCAACTATTGGCACAGCGTCGTGGTGCGATTGCAAATTACGAACAAGCGGTTTACCAATATCAGGCGACAGTTCTTAAGGCATTTCAGGAGGTGGCTGATGCACTTCGTGCTCTTGAGACGGGCTCACAAGCTTTAAAATCTGCCTCGGATGCAGAGCGCTATGCTTATGAAACACTAGATCTAGTTCAGCAGCAATACAAACTAGGTACTGCAAGTTATTTAGCGGTTCTGTATTACCAAAATCAATATCAATTAGCCAAAGTGAAATCAGTTTCTGCGCAAGCGACGCGTTTTGCTGATACCGCAGCACTATTTGCAGCATTGGGTGGTGGTTGGTGGAATCGTACTGGCCCTGCTTTTAAACCAAAAGACATAGCGAATAAAGATCACAATGAAACTTCTGGAAAAAATTAAGACTAAGTTGCTTGCTGTCATTATGGCCGTATGGTCATGGCTCAAGCTCAAGTCGCATGCTCTTTGGACTCGTATCGGTCAGAAATGGCGTAATACAAAGCTACATAAAAAATTGATGGTGATGGAGCCACTACCACGTCGAATGATCATCATGTTATGTGGGGTTTTTCTGTTACTAGGATTGATTTTTGCCTTTAATCAATCTAAGACTATCCTGATTAAGTATTTCATTTCAGGTATGGGTTTACCACCAGCCACTGTTTCAACGATGGCGATCGGCACATCTGAGTGGCAACCTAAGTTAAGTAGCGTTGGAAATATTCGTGCCTTTAGGGGTGTTGAGCTCAGCACAGAACTTGCTGGATTGGTTGCAGCCGTACCGATTAAATCAGGTCAAGATGTTAAAGAGGGCGAACTTCTTATCAAGCTAAATGACGTATCAGATATCGCCCAGTTAAATTCATTAATGGCCATGGCTGATTTAGCTAAGGTTATTAATGAGCGTGATAGACAGCAGCTAGCCATTCAGGCAATTAGTAAAAACGTATTTGATACCAGCGCAGCTGATGCGAAATCAAAGCAGGCGCAAGTAGAGCAACAAATCGCTTTGGTTGCCAAGAAAAACCTCAAAGCACCATTCTCGGGGCGCATCGGTATTGTTTCGATCAACCCTGGACAATATGTAAACTCAGGCGACAAGCTGCTGACTTTACAAACTTTGGATCCGATTTTTGTAGACTTTAATTTGCCACAAAATAATGCTGAGCAAATTAAGGTGGGTCAGGAAGTGGAGGTCACCACGGACGCCTTTAAGGACGCTAGCTTTATCGGCAAGATTACTGCTGTGAGCCCCAAAGTGGATACCA
>JBILYO010000021.1:0-19075 GCA_044377685.1 Polynucleobacter sp.
TCGCGTGGAAGGCGCGGTAGAGGTAACTTGAGCCGTCTACCAACAAGAGTCTATGTTTAGTCATACCGCAATCGTACAATCTAGTTGTGAATTGCCTAGAGGTTGGTTAAGGAACCACCCATCAGTAGGCTTAAAAAGGTGAAAAATGATGCATGCTCTTACTAATTTAATTGGCCATTCTTTTAGCCAAAACATTGCTCCGATGAGCCTCTTAGTCTTTTTGGTGCTATTTGGGACTAATCTTGCTCATGCTCAGAATAACAGCCAAGCGCTCAGCCCAGCCGAGCTCAATCTGATCAATCAGCAGCCCCTATCACCGAAGGTTAGCGCCTCTGGTGCAACAAATACCCCGGAAACCCGCCAGCCAAGTTACCAATATAAAGCCCGTAACGGTACCGAAATTACAGAATATAAAGATGCGAATGCCCCAAAACAGGTAGACGTCAAAACGCCTTACACAAGTTATGAAATGGCACCGCCTACTTCAGTAATGCCTGGCGTTCCCAGAGAAACTGATCTAATAAGCGTGCCCAGCATTAGCATCCCTTTTTAGTCCTGAAAGTATCTTAGTCATTTATGGCCGTATTTACTCCGATCGAACTGAACGACATCTCCGAATGGATCTCTCAAGACTTTAAGATCGGGCAAGCAACTGAGATACGCGGCATTCATGGTGGCATCGAGAATTCCAATTTTTTTCTCGACACTATTCTCGATGGCAAAAAACAAGAATATGTTCTCACTATTTTTGAGCGCCTCTCAGCAGCTCAACTGCCCTACTATTTGGAGCTGATGAGGCATTTAGCCAATAAAGGCATTCCAGTCCCTAAGCCTGTTGAAAACAAGCAGGGTCAGATTTTATTTTCTTTAAAGGGTAAGCCAGCAGCTATCGTCACTAAGCTACCGGGCTTATCGCGCTTACAAGCTGATGCCCACCACTGCGCACTGGTAGGCAAGATGTTGGCCAAAATGCATTTAGCAGGAGAAGATTTCCCTCAGACCCAGCCAAATCTTCGCAGTCTGACATGGTGGCAAGAAACCGTTCCCTTGGTTCTACCCCACTTAAATACAAGCCAGAAAGAATTACTCACCAGCGAACTGGTAAGCCAAGAACAATTTTTTCAGTCCAATCAATATGCCTCTCTTCCTCAAGGTGCCAGCCATTGTGATTTATTCAGGGATAATGTCCTCTTTGATCCCCAAAACCCAACAGAAATACATCATGACCAATTAGGGGGTTTCTTTGATTTTTATTTTGCCGGAACCGATAAGTGGCTTTTTGATTTGGCAGTGACTGCCAATGATTGGTGTCTTGCTGAAAATAAGCAGGACTTAGATACCAACCGTTTAGATGCACTACTGAGCTCATATCAATTGATTCGCCCACTGACTGAAAATGAAAAAGCGAGTTGGCCTATGATGCTCCGTGCCGCAGCTCTTCGCTTCTGGATTTCGCGTTTATGGGATTTTTTCTTACCGCGTGATGCGCAAATGTTGACACCTCATGATCCCAAGCACTTTGAACACATTCTTTTAAGTCGTCATTCCCTATGAAACTCAATACCGTTGCTCCTAAAGAAGGTTACACCTGGATTCGCCAGGGAATCTGGCTCTTCAAACAAAATCCTTTGGGATTTTTGATGTTGGTCTTTATGTACGTGTTTGCAGCTCAACTGGCTGTCATCGTGCCCGTGATTGGCGTGTTTGCCGTTTTAATTCTGACACCCGCTTTATCGGTTGGATTTTTGACCGCTTGCCGTCAAGCGATTTTAAAAGAACGTATCCGACCAACGGTGTATGTAGTCGCATTGCAATCAACTCCTATCATTCGTAAGCGAATTTTACAGCTGGGCTTGGTGTATGCCACCCTGATCTTAGTGCTGAGCTTTATCTTGAGCCTAGCAGTTGATTTTGAGCTATTGGTACCATTACTCACGAGTGATAAATCAATTAGCCCTGAAGCGCTTAGACAAATTTACTTGGTACTATTTTTTGGTGGCCTCTTATATATCCCAATAGGCATGCTAATGTGGTTCTCACCGGCATTGGTTGCATGGGCAGACATGTCTGTTGCTCAAGCACTATTTTCTAGTTGTTTAGCTTGTTGGACCAATCGCGGTGCGTTCTTTTTATATCTAGCGATTTGGGGTGCCATTCTGATTGCTATTCCCCTGACGATTGGCATGGTATTTGATGCTATCAATTTAGGTCAAGTTGCCACCTACATCGTCGCTCCCATCTCGATGGCAGGTTTAACTGTCATGTATTGCTCTTTCTTTGCCACCTGGAAAGCCTGCTTTACAGATGATGAAGTGCTGCCCGTTTAGATCAGAGTGGGCCTAGTCGATTGCTGCTAACTTAGCAATACTCAGTTGTAACCATTTGACACCGTGACGTTTAAAACTGACTTGGGCTCTTGCATCGACATCTTGGCCTTCTAAGCCAGTAACCTTACCTTCACCAAACTTAGTATGAAATACATTTTGGCCAATGGTGAAGGGGTATTCTCCGCGTGGCGGCGCGGCCATTCTCCTGACCTCAGTTGATGCCGAACCAATTCGCTTTCCAGGTCTTGGGCGCTCGCTACCGGAATCAAAAAAATCATTGGATTCGTATTCGCGCTGGCGGGTATAGCCATCCTGCCAGGTATTGGTTGATCTAGATTGGCCACCCCAGCGTGCATCTTTTGCCTTAGGCGTTAACCACTTTAAAGCTTCTTCAGGCAATTCTTCTAAGAAACGAGAGGGCATGTTGTAGCGCACCTGTCCATGCAACATCCGTGACTGAGTATGTGAAAGATACAGGCGCTCTTTGGCGCGAGTAATAGCTACATACATCAGACGGCGCTCTTCCTCTAAACCATTTTGCTCATTCACACTATTCTCGTGAGGAAACAATCCCTCCTCTAAGCCAGTAATAAAGACGGAGATGAACTCTAAACCCTTTGCTGAATGCACTGTCATCAACTGCACAGCGTCCTGCCCAGCTTGGGCCTGGTTATCGCCAGCCTCTAAAGAAGCGTGGGATAAGAAAGCAGCCAGGGGAGAAACTTCAACGACTCCTGGAGCATTTTCACCGGGCAACATTGCTGCTGCGGCATCTTGACCATAACCCTCTTCGGCAATAAATGCTGTGGCAGCATTAATTAATTCTTGTAAGTTCTCAACACGGTCTTGACCCTCGCGCTCTGTCAAATAATGCTGTATCAAGCCGCTATGCTGTATGACAAACTCAACTGTTTCAGGCAGAGTATTGTGACGAGTAGCTTCACGCATGTGATCCACTAAGCGCACAAATCCTCCCAGTGACGCACCTGCCTTACCTTCTAATGAAGAGGCGGCCAAATAGAGAGAGCATTGCTGGCTGCGGGCCGCATCTTGCAAAGCCTCGATCGATCTAGCCCCAATACCCCGCGTCGGAAAATTAACCACTCGCGAAAATGAGGTGTCATCGTTTGGATTTTCAAGTAAACGCATATAGGCAAGAGCATGTTTGATTTCTGCACGTTCGAAGAATCGTAAACCGCCATATACACGATATGGAATTGCTGCGGAGAATAAAGCATGCTCAATAATGCGTGACTGAGCATTACTTCGATACAGCAAAGCAATTTCTGTCCGCTTAATGCCACTATTAACTAAGGCTTTAATTTCATCAACCAGCCATGCTGCTTCCGCATGATCACTGGGCGCATCATAAATACGCACTGGCTCTCCATGACCAGCATCCGTGCGTAAGTTTTTTCCTAAGCGCTCAGAGTTATTGGCAATTAAATGATTAGCGCTATCCAGAATATGACCATGTGAACGATAGTTTTGCTCTAGCTTGACCATCATCGGGTGAAACTGTTTTTCATACAGGCGCATATTTTCTACATCAGCACCACGGAAAGCATAAATACTTTGATCGTCATCACCCACAGCAAAGACTGAACTACTGCCCATACCACTGACGTTCACGCGGCTAGCATCATGTCCAGAAAGTAATTTGAGCCAAGCATATTGCAAAGCATTGGTATCTTGAAACTCATCAATCAAAATATGTCGAAAGCGCTCTTGATAGTGCGTCCGAATCGGCTCGCTATGTTTTAAGAGCTCATAGCTACGAAGCAGTAGTTCGGCAAAATCAACTACACCTTCACGCTGACACTGATCATCATAGGCATCATAGAGTTGTGCCATCTTTGCCTGAAAATCATCGCCTACCGATAAATCTTTAGCGCGCTGACCGCGCTCTTTTGCATGGGCAATAAAGTATTGCAACTGTTTAGGTGGGTATTTTTCATCATCAACCTTTAAACCTTTTAAAAGTCGCTTAATGGCTGATAACTGATCTTGGGTATCTAAGATCTGAAAAGTAGAGGGTAATCCCGCTTCTTTATGGTGGGCTCGCAATAAACGATTACAAAGGCCATGGAAAGTGCCAATCCACATTCCCCGAGTGTTAATGGGCAACATCGCGCTCAGACGGAGCATCATCTCCTTAGCGGCCTTATTAGTAAAGGTTACTGCCAAGACTCCAATGGGGGAAACTTGTCCGGTTTGAATCAGCCAAGCGATACGGGTAGTGAGGACGCGCGTCTTGCCGCTGCCTGCCCCAGCCAAGATCATGGCGGATTGGGCTTGGCCATTTTCATTGACGGGCGGGAGGGTTACTGCCTCGCGCTGTTCTGGATTGAGGTTCGCGAGCAAGTCTGAGTACATCGTCCCAATTATAATTTGCCTCTTATGCCAAATGCCTCAAATACCCCTAATTCTCCAGCGACGAACTTGGAGGGTGAACTCGCCAAATCCTATGAGCCAGCCCCAATTGAATCTTACTGGGGCCCCGAATGGGAGCGCAGAGGGATTGCTGATGCCAGCATGGATGTCAATAAGGGTGATTTTTCTATACAACTCCCTCCCCCCAATGTCACGGGCACCCTTCATATGGGTCATGCCTTTAATCAAACCATCATGGATGGCTTGGTGCGGCATGCACGCATGTCAGGCAAAAATACCTTATGGGTGCCTGGCACTGATCATGCTGGAATCGCTACGCAGATTGTGGTGGAGCGCCAACTCGATGCACAAAAGATATCTCGCCATAACTTAGGTCGTGAGAAATTTCTAGAAAAAGTTTGGGAGTGGAAAGAAACGTCCGGATCAACAATCACTCGCCAAATTCGTCGCCTCGGAGCATCGATTGATTGGGGTAAAGAATATTTCACGATGGATAGCAAAATGTCCAAAGCCGTGGTGGAAGTCTTTGTAAGACTACATGAGCAAGGCTTGATTTATCGTGGCAAGCGTTTGGTGAACTGGGATCCTGTTTTGGGTACTGCCGTTTCTGATCTCGAAGTGGTGAGCGAAGAAGAAGATGGTTCGATGTGGCATATCCGCTACCCAATGACCGATGGCTCTGGCCACCTCACTGTCGCCACTACGCGCCCAGAAACCTTGCTAGGTGACGTTGCTGTGATGGTCAATCCCGAAGATGAGCGCTATAAACATCTCATCGGTAAATCCGTAAACCTCCCTTTATGTCATCGTGAAATTCCGATCATTGCCGATGACTATGTTGATTTGAACTTTGGTACCGGTGTTGTCAAAGTCACACCTGCTCATGACTTTAATGACTACGCAGTAGGTCAGCGCCATCAACTGCCATTAATCAATGTTCTCACTCTAGATGCCAAGATTAATGAGAACGCTCCTGCCGCTTATCAAGGTATGGAACGTTTTGCTGCGCGTAAACAAGTGGTGGCTGATCTTGATTCTGCTGGCTTGCTTGAAAAAGCACAGCCCCATAAACTCATGGTGCCACGTGGCGATCGAACTCACACCATTATTGAACCGATGCTCACTGACCAATGGTTTGTGGCAGTTTCTAAACCAAGTCCTGATAACCAATATCAACCTGGCTCATCAATTGCGAGCGCCGCATTAGATGCAGTGACTAAAGGTGACATCAAGCTGGTTCCTGAGAATTGGATCAGTACTTACTCTCAATGGCTGGAAAATATTCAAGACTGGTGCATCTCTCGCCAACTCTGGTGGGGCCATCAGATACCCGCTTGGTATGGTGATGATGGTCAAATCTTTGTAGCTCGGTCTGAAGAGGATGCTAAGGCTCAAGCAGTAAAAGCTGGCTACACCGGCCAACTCAATCGCGATCCAGATGTTTTAGATACTTGGTTTAGCTCTGCTTTAGTGCCCTTTAGCTCCTTGGGTTGGCCTGAACAAACCCCAGCTCTCAAACACTTTTTGCCATCCTCAGTCCTAGTAACTGGTTTTGACATCATCTTTTTCTGGGTAGCGCGCATGGTGATGATGACCTGCCACTTCACCGGTAAGGTTCCTTTTCATACTGTCTATGTTCATGGCCTGGTAAGAGATGCGGAAGGCCAGAAGATGAGCAAGTCTAAGGGCAATACCTTAGACCCGATTGACCTGATTGATGGCATCCAGATTGATGAGCTGGTTGGCAAGAGAACTTCTGGCTTAATGAACCCCAAACAAGCAGAAAGTATTAGCAAGAAAACTAAAAAAGAATTTCCGGATGGCATTCCCGCATTTGGTACCGATGCACTCCGCTTTACTTTTGCCTCACTTGCATCGCTTGGGCGCAATATTAATTTTGATCAAAAACGCTGTGAAGGCTATCGCAATTTCTGTAACAAGCTGTGGAATGCCACGCGCTTTGTTCTCATGAATTGCCCTGGAGGCGATGAAGATAATGGCTTTGCCCCTTGTGACAATCAGTGTGGTCCTGATGGCTATTTAGACTTCTCCCCAGCTGATAAATGGATTGTGTCAATTCTGCAAAAAACTGAAGCTGATATTGCTAAAGGTTTTGAAAACTATCGCTTTGACAATATTGCCAGCAGTATTTATCAGTTTGTGTGGGATGAATATTGCGATTGGTATTTAGAGCTGGCGAAAGTTCAGCTACAAACTGGAACCCCTGCACAGCAACGCGCTACTCGCCGTACTTTATTACGCGTACTTGAAACTATTTTGCGTATGGCACACCCACTCATTCCATTTATTACTGAAACGCTCTGGCAAACAGTAGCCCCCAAGACAGGCAAAGTCATCGCACAGGAAGAAAAACAAAGTATTGCGCTTCAAGCCTACCCCCTGGCACAGTCTGAAAAAATAGATGAGAAAAGCGAAGCCTGGGTTACCCAGATTAAAGCCATTGTCGATGCCTGCAGAAATCTACGCGGTGAGATGCAGGTACCCCCCGGCCAAAAAGTACCTTTATGGATTAGTGGTCCTGAAGCTTTCTTGCAAAAGGCCACACCTTATCTCTTGGCTTTAGCCAAGTTATCAGAAGTTAAAATCTATAGCACTGAATCTGCCCTTGAAAAAGATGCGCCTGGCGCTCCTATGGCACTAGTTGGCGACCTCAAACTCCTTCTGAAAATTGAAGTAGATGTGGCAGCAGAACGCATTCGCTTAGGTAAAGAGATCGAGCGCCTAGCCAATGAAATTTCTAAAGCAAGGGCTAAACTGACAAATGAAAGCTTTGTCGCTAGAGCCCCAGTAGAGGTCGTAGCCCAAGAAAAACAACGCCTTGCAGGCTTCGAACAAAACCATCAGAAGCTTGTTGCACAATTAGAGCGACTTCAATAAGGATTGGACCCTAAATGCCTTTAAGCACCAAAATAATCACTAAAGCAGTTTTTCCTGTTGCAGGCTTGGGCACGCGCTTTTTGCCAGCCACTAAAGCTAGCCCTAAAGAAATGCTCAACGTGGTTGATAAACCTTTAATTCAGTATGCAGTCGAAGAAGCGATTGCTGCCGGTATTACTGAGATGATTTTCGTTACAGGTCGCAGCAAACGCGCGATTGAAGATCACTTTGATAAGGCATACGAACTGGAAGCTGAACTTGAAGCAAAAAATAAGCAAGCTTTGCTCGAAATCGTTCGCAGCGTAAAGCCAAGCCATGTTGATTGTGTTTATGTCCGTCAACCGGAGGCTCTGGGCTTAGGTCACGCTGTTTTATGTGCAGAAAAGTTAGTGCGCGATGAGCCCTTTGCCGTGATCTTGGCTGACGACTTATTGGATGGCCAACCGCCAGTACTCAAGCAAATGCTCAAAGTATTTGAAGAGCAAAACGGATCTGTTCTAGCAGTTGAAAAAATTGATCCTGCTAAGAGTAGTTCTTATGGCATTGTTGCTGGCAGTGAAGTTGCTAAAGGGATCTATCGCCTCAACGGCATCGTAGAAAAACCACAACCAAAAGATGCCCCATCGAATCTAGCAGTGGTTGGACGCTATGTACTGTCCTCTGACATCTTTGCTCATATTCGTAACCTCAAGCCTGGTGCAGGCGGTGAAATTCAGCTCACCGATGCAATTGCTTCCTTATTGAAAGTAGAGCCTGTTTTTGCGTATGAATATGATGGCGTGCGCTATGACTGCGGCAGCAAATTAGGTTATCTCAAAGCTTCAGTGGAATTTGCTTTGCGTCACCCTGAAGTTGCAGATGACTTTGCCGCTTATCTCAAAAGCCGTTCGCTCACTTAAGACTGCTTAGCGCCTTTTAAGATAAAAGACCAGCACTTCGCCTTCAGTAGTGCTAGCAAGCAATTCATTTCCGGTCTGTTTCGCAAAAGCAGGAAAGTCATGAGCAGCCCCAGCATCAGTAGCTTTGATCTTCAAGACTTCGCCTGACTGCATCGTCGCGAGTACTTTTTTGGTACGCAAAATCGGTAGTGGGCAGTTCATGCCAATAGCGTCCACTTCTACATTAAACACAATATCTTGATTCATTTACTTGCCACCCAATCTTTGACGCTAGCCAATGCAGCGCTAAGCTTACTAGGATCATTACCACCGGCCATCGCCATCTCAGGCTTACCGCCACCTTTACCACCTACTTGTTGAGCAACATAGTTCACTAAATCACCGGCCTTCACTTTAGCAATGGAATCAGCTGTAACACCGGCAAGCAAACTGACCTTATCGCCCTGTACTGAGGCCAATACGATTGCTGCAGTTTTTAATTTAGCTTTGAGTGCGTCCATTGTCTCGCGTAACACCTGAGAGTCAGCACCATCTAAGCGTGCTGCTAAGACCTTGATGCCATTTACATCAAGCGCTTGATTCGCTAACTCATCACCTTGGCTAGCAGCCAATTTAGAGTTCACTTTTTCTAATTCACGCTCAGCCTGACGTAGAGCATCTTGCAATTGTGCAACGCGGTTTACTAAATCGCCTGGGTGCGTTTTGAGAATGGTTGCAGCCTGATTCATTTTGTCTTCTAAGCCTTGCAAGAAATGCAAAGCGTTATTGCCGGTTACTGCCTCAACACGACGAATACCTGCAGCCACGCCACTTTCAGAAACAATCTTTAAGCTACCAATATCTCCTGTACGTGCTACGTGTGTTCCGCCACACAATTCTTTTGAACTACCAATTTCTAGGACGCGTACTTCATCTCCATACTTCTCACCAAACAGCATCATGGCGCCGGTCTTTTGCGCGTCCTCTAAAGACATCACCTTGCCTGAGGTGGCACTGTTTTCTAGAATTTCACGATTGACAATATTTTCAACTCGGCGAATTTGCTGGGCCGTGATTGGTGCATTATGGGTAAAGTCAAAACGGGTTTTGGTGGCATCAACTAATGAGCCTTTTTGTTGCACATGATCACCTAAGACTTCACGCAGTGCTTTATGCAAAATATGCGTTGCACTGTGATTACGCATCGTATCAGTGCGTTGTGCAACATCTACCAAAGCATTTAAGGAATCCCCTAGCTTGATCTCCCCTTCTAATACCTCTCCTTGATGACCAAAAACATCAGACTGAATCTTGAAGGTATCAGCGACACCAAAATGTACAGTTTCATTACGCAATTCACCCTTATCGCCTACCTGCCCACCAGACTCAGCATAAAAAGGGGTGTTATCCAACACAAGGACTGCTGAGTCACCTGCTTTAACGACTTGAACCTCTGAACCATCAACATATAGAGCAGTTACTTTCGCGCCCTCATGTCTTAAGGTGTCATACCCATGGAACTGAGTAGGTTTGCCTTTGTATTCCAGGCCTTGTGCAACTTTAAACTTACCGGCAGCACGCGCTTGGTCGCGTTGCTTTTGCATCGCCACTTCGAAACCTTCTGCATCGACAGTCACACCACGCTCGCGACACACATCTGCAGTGAGATCTAATGGAAAGCCAAAAGTGTCATGCAAGCGGAAGGCTGTTTCACCATCAACTATTTTTGCGCCACCTGCCAATGCGCCCTCTAAGATCTCCATACCATTAGCGATAGTTTGGAAAAAGCGCTCTTCTTCTTGCTTGAGAACGTCACTGACCTTATCTTGTGCAGCACGTAACTCAGGATAGGCGTCACCCATCTCTTTTACTAATGCAGGAACTAACTGATAGAAGAATGGCTTACGTGCTCCTAACTTATAACCGTGACGAATCGCACGTCTTGCAATACGGCGCAAGACATAACCACGACCAGCATTTCCGGGAATGACTCCATCAACCACTACAAAACTACAAGCTCGAATATGATCTGCAATCACTTTGAGTGATGGACTTTGTGCATCGCAGTTTTCGCCACCAGCCCCATCAACTGATTCTTTAGCTGCTTTTAATAGATTAACAAAAAGATCAATTTCATAATTGGAGTGCACGTGCTGCAAAACAGCTGCTATCCGTTCAAGGCCCATACCGGTATCCACGCTCGGCTTAGGCAGTAGATGCATATTGCCAGCCTCATCGCGATTGAACTGCATAAACACGTTATTCCAAATTTCGATGTAGCGATCGCCATCTTCGTCAGGACTGCCTGGGGGGCCGCCGGGAATATGTTCGCCGTGATCATAAAAAATTTCAGTGCATGGACCGCAAGGACCTGTGTCGCCCATCATCCAGAAATTATCAGAGGCATAACGCGCACCTTTATTGTCTCCAATACGGATAATGCGATCAGCCGGTATTCCAATTTGTTTATTCCAAATCTCATAAGCCTCATCATCTTCGGCGTATACGGTAACCAAGAGCTTTTCTTTGGGTAACTTCAATATCTGAGTCAATAAATCCCAGGCAAATTGAATGGCATCTCTCTTGAAATAATCCCCAAAAGAGAAATTACCCAGCATCTCAAAGAAGGTGTGATGACGGGCTGTATACCCAACGTTATCCAAATCATTATGTTTTCCGCCGGCGCGAATACATTTTTGGGCAGTTGTAGCTCGGTTATAAGAGCGTTTATCAAAACCCAAAAATACATCCTTGAATTGATTCATCCCCGCATTGGTAAACAGTAGGGTTGGGTCATCCCCTGGCACCACTGGACTTGAAGGGACTATTTGGTGGCCTTTTTCGGCAAAAAAATCCAGGTAAGCCTGGCGAATTTGGGTGACTTTCATGAAGATAATTATCGCACTCGGAATAGACTAGGGGCAAACCCTAGTCGATAAGCTCTAATCGTGCCTTACAATCGCTCAAGATTATTAAAAGATCGGCAATCAAGTCGATACACAAGGAGCAAAATTTGAAAATTCGTAATCAACAAGATTTTGGAGCCGGGGTCATGTATATGGCTATTGGCCTCTTCTTCGCCATCGTCGCTAGGCAGTACCAATACGGTACAGCAGCCAAGATGGGTCCAGGTTATTTCCCATTCTGGCTCGGTATGCTAATGGCAGCGCTAGGCTTGCTCATTTTAGTAAAGTCCTTGGGCGCTAAAGCTTCCATTGATGCCATTCCTAAATTCCACTGGAAAATTGTTGGGCTCATCACTGGGTCTATCGTTTTATACGGAATACTCCTGCCAAAAATGGGGTTCATAGTGGCGATCTTTGTATTGGTAATGCTAGCCTCTAGTGCTAGCCGTGAATTTAACTGGAAAGTAGCGTTCATTAATTATGTTGTCCTACTTTGCTTCACTTACTCGGTCTTTGTGTTGGGTCTAAAGCTTCAATTCCCCCTTCTGCCGTTCTTCCTTCAAACATAAAACCGGGACACTAAAAAATGGAATTATTTACAAATTTAGCCCTCGGCTTTGAAACGGCATTTACGCTACAAAACCTGATGTATTGCCTTCTTGGCTGCGTTTTAGGAACGCTGATTGGCGTACTCCCAGGATTAGGGCCTGTAGCCACAATTGCCATGCTCTTACCAGCAACCTATGCCCTACCCCCTATCGCTGCCTTGATTATGTTGGCGGGCATTTATTATGGTTCGCAGTATGGTGGTTCTACAACAGCGATCCTACTCAACATTCCAGGAGAAACGTCCTCGGTCGTAACTGCGATTGACGGCTACCAGATGGCTAAAAATGGCCGCGGAGGAGTAGCCCTCTTTACCGCTGGAATGGGCTCATTTTTTGCAGGCTGCGTTGCCACATTGATTTTGGCTGCCTTTGCTGCCCCACTCTCTCAGCTCGCCTTTAAGTTTGGTCCAGCTGAGTATTTCTCGCTGATGGTCTTAGGTTTGATCGGTGCTGTGGTTTTGGCCTCTGGTTCCTTGGTCAAAGCAATTGGCATGATTATCTTAGGTCTCTTAATGGGCTTAATTGGTACTGACGTGAACTCAGGTGTATCTCGATATGCTTTTGATATCCCAGAGTTAAGCGATGGCATAGGATTTGTCAGCGTTGCGATGGGCGTCTTTGGATTTGCTGAGATTATGAATAACCTTGAAAAGAAGGATGATAGTGAGAGCTTTTTAAATAAAGTCACCACTATGGTCCCGACTAAACAAGATATCAAGCGCATGATTCCTTCGATCTTGCGCGGAACTACTATCGGCTCCATCCTCGGCATCCTGCCAGGTGGTGGCGCTGCCTTAGCTGCCTTCGGCGCTTACTCAGTCGAGAAAAAATCGTCTAAATACAGCCATGAGTTCGGTAAGGGTGCGATCGAAGGTGTTGCTGGCCCTGAGTCTGCAAATAACGCGGCCGCACAAACTTCATTCATCCCATTACTGACATTGGGTATTCCACCAAATGCGGTTATGGCTTTGATGGTTGGTGCGATGACTATTCATAACATTCAACCAGGTCCCCAAGTGATGACCAGCAACCCAGCATTGTTCTGGGGTCTGATTGCATCGATGTGGATTGGTAATGTGATGTTGATCCTCTTGAACTTACCCCTGATTGGTATTTGGGTAAAGCTCTTGAAGATTCCTTATCGCCTTCTTTACCCTGCGATTTTGGTCTTCTGTTGTATTGGTGTGTACACCGTAAACAACACAGTGTTTGACGTCTACGTGACTGCAGCTTTTGGTGTTATTGGTTACATCTTCTTTAAACTTGGTTGCGAACCCCCTCCATTGCTATTGGGCTTTGTACTTGGGCCAATGATGGAAGAAAACTTTCGCCGCGCTTTACTTCTCTCCCGCGGTGATTTCACCACCTTCCTAACGCGCCCACTTTCATTGAGCTTGCTAATCGCAGCAGCCCTCTTGGTGGTGATCGTAGCCTTACCAGCAGTGAAGAAGAGTCGCCAAGAGGTATTCGTAGAAGAATAATTCTACTAAGCTATCTAAAGCGAGCCCGCAGCAGTTTGCGGGCTTTTTCTTTATGACTTTGGGGTTTTCTCTACAATGTCGCTATGCCCCAAGATAGCAAACCCTCCAAAGCAGTAGCCCCAAGCACTGAACCCTCTAACTTTTTACGTCAGATCATCGATCATGACTTAGCGAGTGGTGTATTTCAGCAACGGACCAATTTGGCTGGGCAAGCGATTCCCTCCATCATTACGCGCTTTCCACCAGAGCCAAATGGCTACCTCCATATTGGTCATGCCAAAAGTATCTGCTTGAACTTTGGCCTCGCAGCAGACTACCAGCAACAGGCTGGTGGTGCTCGTTGCAATATGCGCCTTGATGACACTAACCCAGTGAAAGAGGATGTTGAATACGCTGACAGCATTTTAGACGCCGTGAAATGGTTGGGCTTTGATTGGGGGACCCATCTTTATCACGCTAGTGATTACTTTGACAAACTTTATGAGTTTGCAGAAATTCTGATTCAGAATGGCAAAGCCTACGTAGATAGTCAGAGCGCTGATGAGATTCACACTAACCGCGGTAACTTTGGTCAAGCAGGAAAAAATAGTCCTTATCGTGAGCGCAGCGCTGAGGAGAACCTCTCCCTTTTTCGCGAAATGCGTGATGGCAAATTTAAAGATGGTGAACACGTTCTCCGCCTAAAAATAGATATGGCACATCCCAACATCGTGATGCGCGATCCTGTGGTCTATCGTATTCGCCATACTGATCACCATCGCACGGGTAGTAAATGGTGCATCTATCCTTTGTATGACTTTACACACTGCATTTCAGATGCTCTTGAGAATGTCTCGCATTCGATTTGTACGCTCGAGTTTGAAAATAATCGTCCGCTCTATGACTGGATTGTGAATTCCTTGAAAGAGCTGGGTGTATTTAAAGATCCAGTACCACGCCAGTATGAATTCGCGCGCCTCAATTTGACCTACACCATCACCAGCAAACGTAAGCTTTTACAGTTAGTTGAAGAAAAACATGTGGATGCTTGGGATGATCCACGCATGCCAACCATTGTAGGTATTCGTCGTCGTGGCTATACCCCAGAGAGCATTCGTTTATTCTGCGAGCGCATCGGTGTGTCTAAGGCTGATAGTTGGATTGATATGAGCACACTTGATCAAGCGCTACGAGATGATCTAGAAGCAAAGGCACCTCGCGCTACTGCAGTACTCAAACCACTGAAGTTGGTAGTACAAAATTTTGACGACAGTGCAAGCGAACCATGCTCAGCCCCACGCCATCCACAGCACCCTGAATGGGGTAATCGTGAATTTCATTTCACCAAAGAGCTTTGGATTGAAGCGGATGACTTTATGCAAGAACCGGTTAAAGGTTTCTTCCGCTTATACCCACCAATCGGCGATCAACCAGGTAGTCGCGTTCGTTTACGCCATGGCTTTGTTGTCGAATGCACTGGCTTTGAAACTGACGGTAAAGGTAATATTACTCAGGTGAATGTGACGTATTTCCCCGATAGTAAGAGTGGTACGTCAGGATCAAATAACTACAAAGTCAAAGGCAATATTCACTGGATTAGTGCTGCTGAGGCCATTCCTACTGAAGTGCGACTCTTCGATCATCTATTCACTGATGCGCATCCAGACAGTGGCGATCAGAATTTCTTAGATGTGATCAACCCAAACTCCAAAAAAACTATTCAAGCATATTTAGAACCGTGCATGAAGGATGTCAAAGCTGAAGATCGTTTTCAGTTTGAACGTCATGGTTACTTTATTGCAGATCAGAATGATTCAAAACCAGGAAAGCCCATCTTTAATCGCACTGTTGGTCTTAAGGATTCTTGGAAATAGTTTTCAAGAAATGCGCTACGCTTGGGTAACGAAGTGGGGTTTTTAATTCAGGTAGTCGAGTATTCGTGACTCTTCTAGACTCGCGCATAAATGACCAAAGCATCGGACTGACAATTTTTTGCAGTTCACTTGCTGGCATTCTAGGTGGTCGATCTAGGCCAAATGCATCCGCTACTTCATCAAAGTAATCGCCCATTTTGGTTTGACCACCGTCACAGGCATTAATCACTCTTTGTGGTTTACCGTGATAAACCGCTGCACAAATTAATCGCGCTAAATCATCGCTCTGAATGTGATTAGAGAAGGCATCTTCATCGTGGAGTAAAGCAGGCGTCTTAGAATGCAGACGCTCAAGCGGCAAACGATCAGCAGCATAAATACCAGGAACTCTCAGGATGGTCAGCACAACCCCGTAGGTCGGCGCCCATAAGCGTAGAGCACGTTCTGCATCAACCCTTCTTTGTGCTCGATCACTTTGTGGGCTAACAGGGGTCGTCTCACTGACCTCTGCCCCTTGATGATCACCATAAACCCCTGTAGTACTGATGTAAATCAAGCGCCTGACAGTATCAGGGGCTTGGGATAAAATTCGAATTAGGTTGCGGGTTCGGCAATCACGATTACCAAGATTTTGGGGTGGGGCCAGATGAATCACTGTTTGGGCCAAACCGGACAGTCTCCATAAAGATTCTGGATGGTCTAGATTACCCAAAATAGGTATCGCGCCAACCTCCCTCAACTCCTGAAAGCGACTTTGCGAAGAAGTTAAAGCAAAGACTCGATAATTCGGCGCAAGCTGTCTAGCGATGCGCAGACCAATATCGCCGCAGCCAATAATCAGGATTCGAGGTTTACCAAAAGATTGCATAGCTAACATCGTAACGATTTATTGAAAGGAATGAGAGTGTCTTACCAGGTCACGCTCAAAACGAGCGGCAAACAATTTACCGTTAATCCGGATGAATCCCTTCTGGAGGCCGCCCTACGTCAAGGTATTCACTTTCCTTATGGCTGCAAAAATGGCGCCTGCGGTTCCTGTAAAGGCAAGGTCCTCGAGGGCCAAGTCAGCCATGGCCAGCATAGTCAAAGTGCTCTGAGTACTACTGAAGAAACAGCTGGTGGCGCTCTATTTTGCTGTGCTCATCCAAAATCGGATCTATTGATCGAAGCCCGTGAGATACAGGGCGCTGGCGATATTGCGATACGGAAAGTGCCCTGCCGAGTCAATAGCATCACTAAACCTAGCGCAGATGTTGCTATTCTCAAACTACAACTTCCCGCAGCAGAGCGTTTTCAATTTTTGGCGGGCCAATATTTAGAATTTCTGCTCAAAGATGGTCAACGCCGGGCTTATTCAATTGCTACTGCACCTGAACAAGAAGGCCCACTTGAGTTGCATATTCGCCACATGCCTGGCGGGCTCTTCACAGACTTTATTTTTGGTATGACTTCACCCGCATTAAAAGAAAAAGATATTCTGCGCTTTGAAGGTCCATTAGGTAGCTTCTTCTTACGCGAAGATTCTAAGAAGCCTATTATTTTTGTAGCAGCCGGCACTGGATTTGCGCCCATTAAATCCATCATCGAGCAAATGCAGGCCAAGAAAATCAAGCGATCAATTCATTTATATTGGGGTGGTCGTCGCCCAAGTGATCTCTATTTAGATCAATTGTGTCGCGCCTGGGCAGGCGATATTCCCGATTTCAAATATATTCCTGTGATCTCAGATGCGCTCGCAGAAGATGCCTGGCAGGGTCGAACTGGCTTTGTTCATCAAGCGGTTATGGCAGATCACCCCAAGTTAAAGGACTTTCAGGCCTACGCTTGCGGTTCCCCAGCAATGGTAAATGCCGCACGCGATGATTTTTCAGCAAAATGCCATCTACCTGAAGAAGAATTCTTTGCCGACTCCTTTACAAGTGCCGCTGATTTAGCTACAAACTAAATCTCATTAAGCGAGATAATAGAAATACTCATTGCCTCAATTACTTTTAACCAAGAACCAACATGAATAAGCCAGCCCAAGCCATCGATACTCAAGCAGTCATGTTTATTACCAAACGCCCAGATGTCATCATGATTGAAGGTCGCGGCTCATGGTTAACAGATAATAATGGCAAGCGCTATCTGGATTTCCTGCAAGGTTGGGCTGTCAATTGTTTAGGGCACAGCAATCTAGGGATGATCGAGGCCCTTAATGCACAGGCAAAAAAACTGATTAATTCTAGCCCTGCGTTTTATAACGAGCCAATGATTGGTTTATCCAATCTCCTGATCGCTAATAGTTGCTTTAATAAAGTCTTTTTTGCCAATAGTGGCGCTGAAGCTAATGAAGGCGCAATTAAGTTAGCGCGTAAATGGGGTCAACTCAATAAATCGGGCGCATTTGAAATTATTACTTTTGACCACAGCTTTCATGGACGGACTCTGGCTACGATGAGCGCCTCCGGAAAGCCAGGTTGGGATACGATGTTTGCCCCACAGGTGGCTGGCTTTCCTAAGGCGGATTTAAATGACTTAAATTCAGTCAAAAAGTTGGTCAGCGATAAAACTGTTGCCGTCATGATTGAACCTGTTCAGGGTGAGGGTGGCGTCATCCCCGCTTCCGCAGAATTTATGAGCGAGCTGCGCAAATACACCAAAGAGAACAATATTCTCTTAATCGTTGATGAGGTTCAAGCGGGCTGCGGTAGAACTGGCACCTTATTTGCCTACCAACATTACGGTATTGATCCAGACATCATGACCCTAGGTAAAGGCATTGGTGGTGGCGTTCCTTTAGCGGCGCTGCTTGCCACTGATGCCGTAGCGTGTTTTGTCCCTGGCGATCAAGGGGGAACCTATAACGGTAATCCACTCATGACAGCCGTTGGTATGAGTGTCATCGAGCAGCTCTTAGCGCCTGGTTTCTTGGATAGTGTGAAGAGAAAAGGTGAGCTTCTAAAATCTGAACTACTAGCTATTTCAGCAGAGTTTGGACTAGAGGGTGAGCGTGGCGAAGGTCTATTGCGTGCCCTCATGCTTGGTAAAGACCTTGGTGGAAAACTGGTTGATCTTGCGCGTGAGCGTAACCCAGAAGGTTTACTCATTAACTCTCCCAGACCAAATCTATTGCGCTTTATGCCAGCACTTAACGTCAGCGATGATGAGATCCGTCAAATGGCGACTATGTTGCGCGAGCTTCTAAAACAAGTCGCTTAAGCGAATCAGCCGACTAAGTTTTTCGGCAAAGAAAACGTTACATCCTCAACAACCCCAGGAAGTGCGCGAACTTGGCGTGGGCCAAACTCTTGAATTCGCTTAACGATAGATTGCGCCAAGGATTCTGGAGCCGATGCGCCTGCCGTTAAACCAACCCGCTTCTTGCCGACAAACCACTCAGCCTTGAGTTGATCTGGATCGTCCACCATGTAGGAAGGCACCCCCAACTTTTCAGAGAGTTCTCGCAAACGATTAGAGTTCGAGCTCGCCGCACTACCAACCACAATCACTATCTCCACCTGAGGAGCCATAAATTTCACAGCATCTTGGCGATTCTGAGTGGCATAGCAGATATCTTGTTTTCGGGGTTGGACGATATTGGGGTATTTTTTGATAAGGGCATCAACGATTTCTTTAGTCTCATCTACAGATAAAGTGGTCTGTGTAACAAAGGCAATCCTTTCATTGTCCGGAAAAGATAATTTTTGGATGTCCTCTAATTTTTCCACCAGAAAAATACCTTCTTTAA
>JBILYO010000022.1:0-18936 GCA_044377685.1 Polynucleobacter sp.
AGGATTATTAAAGCCAAAACTTGCCTCATACCCAAGATCTTTTAATGAAAAGTACAGCAGCTCACCCAACTCTAAAAAAGCATAAGAGTGTATGTAGTTATCCGGCTGAACTAGGCAAACATTAAATCGAATCATTTAGGCCTTATCGGGGCTCTTCTGGGTTATGAGGTCCGCATAGGCAATGCATAGGTACTGACTACCTACCATTTTCCAAATACTTAAGCGAGGTGAGTAATCTGCTGACAACTCTTTACCATCTTGATATTCAAGTGCAGCAAGCCAAAAGCTCACGACTAGATTATCTCCAGATTGAGTAACCTTAAAGTCTTTAAATTTAACCGGGCCAAGATTCATCGCCTTCATTAATGTCATGGCGCTTTGGCGATCACAAGCCCCATTCATGCCAACGAATTGGCAGGCTGGATCTAGCATCTGCTCCAGCGCTATCCAATTTTTATCTTGTATATATTGAACTGAAAGGCGCTCTAATTTCTCGGCTAGACCTTCAAGCTCAATCTGAGACATTGGCTGATTCATATGATTCCCTGAATGTATTGGGATCATCATACAAGACTCTATTCAAAGGGCTTTCTACTGAAAGAAGTATGGTGCAGATAGATAAATTAAAACTACCCTATCAACAGATTAAAACTTGAGTAAAGTCCATTCGCTCAGATTAATCTTGCCATCCTTATCTTTATCTGCAGCATCAAAATTGAGAACTGGGATGCCTGCCTGTTTAGCCTCTTCGCGAGAAATATGACCGTCTTTATTTTTATCAATCACAACGAATGAACGGGGAGGTGGATTTGTTTTGCTCATATCTGGCGGTGTAGACGATTGAGCCATCGATAAGGATGGAGACAGAAAAATGACCGCTAATAAAACGCCTTGAATATTCATTGCTGCCCCATTCTTATTTACGTAAGTATTGAATAGCATATTACTACCTTAAATAATTTCTAGCACCTTACTTAAGGAAGAGCCTTCATAGTTCGGCCTTTCTCCAATCTCTTCATATGGGTGTCCAAGGCGATTAACCCACAATATATCGAAACCAAACCACTTCGCCGCTAGGGCATCCCAGGCATTGCTAGAAACAAACAGAATTTCATTCTTACTCACAGGAAATGCTTTTAATAAAAGCTCATAGGCCTGTGGAGCTGTTTTGAATAAACGGACATCCTCAATGGTCACGACCTTATCTAAATAAGGCTTCAAACCGTTGCTTTGCACTACTGTTGCCAGCATATCTTTACTACCATTAGATAAAATGGCTGTGGAAAGGCCTCTTTCTTTAATGCTCTTGAGTACCGTTAAGCTGTCATCATAGGCCGTGAGTTTGGCGTACTGATCCATTAGGCGCTTTTCGTTTTCCGCACTGAGCTCTAAACTCATTCGCTTACAAACATAATGCAGTGATCGTATCGTCAAGTCCCAAAATGGCAAATAGTATTTACTGCCAGAAGGGTTGGGATCACTCAAGGTGACTAAGCGGGTATATTCAATCTGTCGATCGCGCCACATGATGGTCAGCGCTTGCCCATGGCCTGGAAATAATTCTTCTGCTAGTTGCGCCATGGAGTAAACATCAAATAATGTCCCATAAGCATCAAAAGCGATGAGTTGATACTTAGCAGAACCTGCAGCGGGATTCATTGCTTCTATCATCTGGCTCCATCACTACTTTTTAGACTTATATTTTTGTATAGCCCCTTTTAAATCAGAATACTCCTCGCAACCAAAAGTGCAGGCTTTATCTAATCTGGCCAATAGTGCCTCAGCTCCAGGCAAATCATTATTCATTAACTTTAGCTCTCCGTAATACTCAAGAGCTCCGCGATGCGCTGGATTTATTTTCAATGCAGCTAAATAATATTTTTCTGCCCCAATTAAGTCAGGTGGCTGTTTTTTGCGAAGACTGTAGCCCAATAAATTATTCCAATCAGCTGAACTGGTTTCATTGGCGGCCTGCAATTGCTTAACAGCCTGATCATATTTTTGAGCCTTAATGCTTGATCTTGCCTCAGTTAACCAAGTTGAGTCTGACTTAACAGGTTCTATATCTGCGGCTTGAGATACTCCAATCGTCAAAAGGAGTAATAGAGCAATCGGGAGTATTTTTTTCATTTGAGGGCCTATAGGTAAGAATATGTCTTTTATATACCGTTTTTTTAATTTCTGCCAAAACCAGTGCAAAAGAAAAAACCACCCGAAGGTGGTTTTGCGCATACCTGATGTGCATATCCAAAAGCATTAAAAAATGATCCCAGGGCTCCTAATCACTCAATAATCCGAACGATTAAATCTGGAAGTCCATCAACATGGCCCTTAAGAACATCGCCTTTTTTAACTGCTGCTACGCCCGCTGGTGTTCCAGAAAAAATCAAGTCACCAGGCTCAAGCGCGAATAATGTCGATAAGTAGGCAATAGTATCTGGCACATTCCAAATCAGTTGATTTAAATCGCCCTCTTGACGTAACTCATCGTTGACAAAAAGTCGAACCGCACCATTGCTTGGATGACCGCATTGACTAACGGGCATCAAGGCAGAACAAGGTGCAGACTGATCAAAGGCCTTGCCGGTATCCCAAGGGCGACCCATTTTCTTTGCTTCACCCTGCAAATCTCGACGTGTCATATCTAAACCAACCCCATAACCCCAAACATGCTTAAGAGCCTGTTCAGGAGAAATGTTTGAGCCACCTTTGCCAATCGCCACAACCATTTCAATTTCGTGATGAACATCCTTTGATAGGCTTGGATAGGCCATATCCTGACCGTCTGTCACGATCGCAGTAGCTGGCTTCATAAAAAAGAAGGGCGGCTCTCGGTCTGGATCGTGTCCCATTTCACGAGCATGATCTGCGTAATTTCGTCCAACACAAAAAATTCGATTTACTGCAAAACGACGAATATCTCCCTCCACTGGAATGGAATTCACTTTGGGGGGATCAATCACAAATTCGGTACTCATTACTGTCCTTTCCAGGTTAATTAGATGCTCTCTATTGGGGTTCTAGTTTGAATAAAAGATATGGTCCCCATTACCAGAAAGCGACTATACCAAATTGGTGGTGGGTAGCCAAAGATTATGCTATTTTAGTCAGGCGACTTTTCCCAAAATAACAATTAGGAGACTAATGCAATGAAGCGCAAATTATCTATTCTCATAGGCCTTTTTTTGATGACAGGCATCTTGGTTGGTTCACCCCTGCTAGCCCATGCCCAATCTGATTATCCCAATAAACCCATACGTCTTATTGTTGGCTTCCCTGCCGGAGGCTCAACTGACATTGTGGGCCGCGTTGTGGCACAAAAATTAGGCGAGCGTTTAGGTCAGACTATTATTGTCGAAAATAAAGGCGGTGCTGGTGGCACGATTGGTACCGATGCTGCTGCTAAGGCAGCTCCAGATGGCTACACTCTCACGCTGGGAACAACCAGCACAATGGCAGTGGCTCCAGGCGCCTACTCTAGGCTTGGCTATGATCCAATCAAGAGCTTTGCCCCAATCTCCCTCGTGGCTGTGACTCCCTACTTGTTAGTAGTTAATCCACAAGTTCCCGCTAACTCCTTAGCTGAATTGGTGGCATTAGCTAAAAGTCAACCGGGTAAATTGAACTTTGCTTCAGCGGGTAATGGCTCTACTACCCAGCTTGCAATGGAAATGCTCAACGATGTTACTGGCATGAAGATGACTCACATCCCATACAAAGGCAATGCCGACGCAGACTTAGCTATCGTCTCTAATCAAGTGCAAGTTCTCTTTGGGTCCATGCCAGCCCTACTACAACACGCTAAAGCCAATAAACTCCGTGCACTTGCCGTAGGGAGTCCTAAGCGCTCACCAGCTCTACCAGAGATCCCTACCGTTGCAGAGCTAGGTTATCCTGGATTTGAAGCGGCCTTATGGCTGGGAGTATTAGCACCAACCGGAACACCTAAGCCCATTATTGATAGGCTGAATAAAGAACTTGTCGCTATTGCGGCAACGCCTGATTTCAAAGCAGCGATGGATAAAAATGGTGCAGACGCTACCAGTAATACGCCCGAACAATTTGCAAGCTTAATTCAAAATGAAGTCGGCAAATACGGCAGCATCATTAAAAAGCTAGGTATCAAACTCGACTAGTACTAAGGCAAATGAATCCGATGCACATTCTTCAAACACTATGTGCATCGGCATAAGCGCACTATAAATAAATCTAGTGCTTCTGCGCCACAATGTTAATAACGCCCTTCATTCCAGCTTCAATTTGTTGAGTCTTAATCTACTCATTCTTCAAGGGCGTAGCTTACTCTTAACTCCTGTGTTCGCGAAGCCTCATGCGAATATTTCAAAAAATTTTCTCGATGTCTTCTGTAGAATAAAAGTCCCTCTTTGAGACTCGTCACTGTCGCATCTTGTTCGATCATCTTGTCCCATAGATTCCAATCTTCTTGGGGATGAGCGCCATCTTCGTATCGCTTCTTATAGCCAATTTTTTGCCCAAAAGACGTGCGGTACATCATTGACCCATGGTGCTGTTCTTGACGATCCCAATATAAGTCGCCCTGGTAAGACAGGGTCTCACCAGGCACCCGAACTAACATTTCTTCTTTTAACTCACCCGTAACAACGATGTCGTAGGTGACAATATCTGCACTGGCGTTTGATAGCAACTCAATTGCGTCTGAGCGCAGCCAATTATCAGCACCTATGAATAGAACATACTCTGTTTTGATCTGAGCCAGTATGTCTTGAAAGTTATCCACAACCCCTAAATTTTTGTGTCTCAATATGTATTCAATTTCAGGATATAGGCTTGGCAAATGATTGCAATCTAAGCCACCATCATCAACAAATAAAATCCTTGCAGGTGGAGTGGTCTGGGAGAGTAATGACTCGATGCAATGCGCTGCAAGGTGTCCGTATCTATAGGAGGCAATAACGACAGTAATCATGTTGAATGGCATTAGAGCACGAAATTATGACATTAGGGCTTATAAAATCTAAACCGCCGATTGTCCATCCAGACCAAACTCATAGGGCATCAATCATTCTCTATCACTATCCTTAGTTTTATTGACACGACTAATAATCCAGCAAGCTCCGGCAATCATGATGATGGCCCCGCTCTCATAGAGCAAGATTGCAGGATTTCCATCTTTGCCCTGAAGAATAATTAATCTACTCAATGCAGTCATTGCAATAAATAAAGGTATGGTGATTGGAATGCGATGGCTAGAATAAAAGGCTGCCAACATACCAAGCACCTCGGCATAAATAAACATGAGCAAGAGGTCCTGCAGCTCAACACGACGATTCTCAATAAGAGAAGAAATTTCTTGGCCCATTGCAGCAACAGTAAAAATTGCAATAATAATAAGAAATAATTTTTCGACTAAGCCAATAATATTTTTTACATTCATGCGCTGACCTTTTTGATTTGAAATTCAACTACAAAAGCGGGTTTATCTGTCTAAATAAAACATTAGCAATCATTTCTAATAAGATACCTCAACAAAAGCCATTTTAGAAAAATTGTTGTGAAAAAATATCTCCCGGAAGTTATCCCCTGCATACCATTGCTTGGCTTGAAGAGCTTAACTGGTATTTCTAGCTAATTAGCTACCAAACCACATAGTCATCAACGGCATATAACTTACATTTCGAGCTTGCTTTCTTTTCACACCTACTCAAGGCGCCCGCCAAGGGATCATCACCACCATACTCCCACCCATAATTCTTGGTTTCACTAATAGCAAATGCCTTTGGAAAGGGTTTTTCTAAAAATGAGCTGTATGCTTTTCTCATCAAATCTGTTGAATGGGGAATTTTTTCAAGCTCTCCAATTTCAGCAAAGTGGGTTTTAGATGGGGCTTCCGAACGCGGTAAAGGCCTAAACTGGGGGTTAACAACTCCCGAAGGCATGCCTATAGACTCAAGAAACTTCGTAAGATACGGCTCCCAAATGGCTCTCCCATCATTACTTGTAAATAATAGATGTGAGTCACTGCCAAAAGTTCCATAGGCTACAAATTGAGACTGAGGATTTCCTACCCTGTAATGCTCAAACATAGCGTCTGAGGTTTGCCTAGAAAAAAAGGAATCGTTATCCCCGTAGAACCATATTGTTGGGACTTTAGTTGTCTTGCCAAAATCTTCAGCCGTGCGATATAGATCTGACTGCCAACCGCCACAACTTTCATTTTTCAAACCCCCTGCAAAATTTACTAGGCCTTTAACAGATTTATCTGGCCTGCTGGCGCCATAAGCCAGGGTGGTCCAACCACCATGCGATTGACCAACTACTAATGTCTGAGCTTTATCTACATAAGGCATGCTATGAGCATATGCAATTACCGGCTGAATATCTTCGGCTTGAAGTAAGCCATTTGCCTTCATTGAACAAGACCCATCAGAATAATTTCCACCTGATTTTGAAAACCCTTGGCGCATTGGAACAAAAACTACGTAATTCCGCTCTAAGAAATACCTAATTGGCGATAGAGGTCTATAGCGACTCTGAAAGTGTGAATTTCCAAAGCTTTTCCCGTGATTAATAATCACCAACGGGAATGGCCCATCCCCATTCGGTTTAAAAATGGTTGTTTCAAGAGAAATCGAACCAATCAACATTTTTTTTGGGACAAAAATCACCTCTTCATTCAATGGTGTTGACGCCCATAACTTAAGAGAAAAGAGCGCAATGAAGAGGCAAAAAATTAGTCGAGTCATTTCAGTGATCTTGCTTGAATTGATCATGATTAGCAATAAGTCTTACCTGTTAAGCTATAAATGAAAAAACCACCCGAAGGTGGTTTTGATGAATCTTAGTGGCCCAGAGCGAAACCAAGCTGGGCCGAGGATCTCTAATCTAGTAATTACTTACGCTTATTAACTGCATCCTTAAATGCTTTACCAGCACCAAACTTAACAGTCTTGGCTGCTGGAATCTTAAGCTCGGCACCAGTCTGTGGATTACGGCCGATACGCGCTGCACGCTTGCCAGATTTGAAAGTACCAAAACCAATTAACTGCACATCGTCGCCTTTAGTAACGGCCTTGATAATTGTTTCAATTGCTGCGTTAAGAACGCGATCTGCAGATGCTTTAGAAATTTCTGCATCGTTGGCAATCTTTTCTACTAATTCTGATTTATTCATTCTTTTCTCCTAGGGATTTTTTTGTTCAGCCTACATTGCCAATTTAGCAAAAACCAGCTTTCCCATAATACCCAACCTCAAATAAAAAAACCACCCAAAGATAGTTTTAGCGATTTTTGGTGGCTTGGCGCAGAATCTAAGAGGGCCTCAAGATACCTAATCCTTGAGGAGGCTACTCCCCAACACTAGATTGAATTTGGCCAGTTTTAATCCACTGTATAAGGGCTTTTGAGGTTGCCTCCTCCCTGCCTCCCATTGAATGGAGGTGGGTTCCGCCACAAACATCCCCCGTACCTTCACCACCCTTTACGGTGATTAAATTATTCTTTGAATACGATGTCACCGTTGAGTAGGGGGTATGAACACACTGATCATCTCCATGATGAACATTTAGCACTGGCGCCTTTAGTGCGCTCATATCAAAAGACTCTACAGAATAACCATAAGCTCGATTACGAGTATTCGCATGAGTCATCGCTGCAGAATGAATGCTGCCCATAATTTCATTTCCCAGATTTTTAGCGAGCCATTTTGATGAGATTGTTCCGTAGCTATGACCCATGATATAAAACTTAGTTATTCCATACCTTTCTTTTAATACCGCCATGATCTTTCTGACATCATCGGCATGTTTCACAGAAGAGCGATAGTCATCATTACAAGCTAGCGGAGTATTTCCTGGAGCAATTCGATTTTCATCGCTTGGGCAATCCATCACAACCAAGGCTATGCCTGCCTGAGCAAACAGATCGGTATTGTTTTGTAAGTAGTTTAAGTTTCTTTTCCAATCATTTTCTGTCTTAATATTAGCAATACCAGACCAGCCGCGATAAAACATTAATGCTGTATCTGCTGGAATTGAAGGCTTCAGAAGAATTGCCCTTTGAACAACTGGGGATTTTGAAAAAATTCCGGACTCTCTACCAACATCAGCCTCTATCAGAATAGGGGTCATTGTTTGGGCAGCAACTTGATTAAAGCATACTAAGATACTGACGCTTAATAGCCATTTCATTTAAGTGCCCCTAATTTATATAGATAGATTTAGAAGACAAACTCTACCTCATTCTTGAAGAATATTCATCACCAGTCGGTATTTTTTAGCAAGTAATAGAAATAGCATTTGGGCAATAAAAAACCACTTTAAGTTTTCACCCAAAGTGGTTAAACCCGCAGGAGCGGGCAAGCCGAAATAATTATTTTTTTCTTAAAAAGACTGGGATAAATACATCCTCGCTTTGAGCGTTTATTGTTGTGTTCCCAGAATACTGTCTCCCCGCATTACCCAATTCAACATCTAATGCTTTTGCATAAATCTCAGCGTTACTTAAAGTATTTTTTGCTACTTGTTTGAATCCAAGCAATTGACCATTCTCAATACGAACCAATTCTGAAATTGCTAAACCACAAGTGCTGGCAACTGCAGGCAAGGTCAGTCCATGAGCCTCTCGAGCATTACGAAGACGCCTGCCCACTTGCCTAAAAGATTGTATTTCTGCTAAGTTCATAAGAGCCTGAACAAATATAGGGCTCCATCGTCTCCTCCCTGGAGACTCTAGTCAATTAGCTAAGGGGCTAACTAGATGGCAATTTAATGACAAACTTAGCGCCACTACCAACAGCGTCTTCGTAATAGATCGAACCACCATATCTAGTGACAATATGCTTACAAAGCCATAGGCCTAGGCCCATTCCCGTCTGCTTGGTAGTACTCAATAGCTCAAAGAGATGTGGTTTGAACTCAAGGGCAACGCCTGTGCCATTGTCCGAAATACTTAATTGAACTGACTTACCTATTTTAATAGCCTCTATAGCAATACGACGCTGGAGAGTTCCTGAATTAGCTAAGGCCTGAATTGCGTTATTCAGTAGATTTAATATGACTTGCTCGATTTCAGATGGGTTCACCATGATCACCAAATCATCATCAATTCGAAGTTGAATTTGAATATTCTTGCCCTTAAGTTCAGGCTTAACAATATCCAGGACTCTTGAAATCAAATCGCCCAATTGAACTACTTGAGCATTGGATTCGCCTTCTGTAAATATGGATCTTAAAGATTTGACAATCGTAGCGGCCCTCTTATTATCCTGCTCTAGAGAATCTAAAATCTCTTTACCTAATTCAGGATTGAGTACCCCTTTTTCCAATTTCATTTTAAGAAATTGGATATTGAGGTTTGAGGCACCAAGCGGTTGATTGAGTTCGTGAGCAATCGATGCTGATAAAGCGCCAGTCGCCGAAGTCTTATTGGCTTTTAGTAGACCGTAAATAAGTCGCTCTTTTTCTTTTAAGAGCTCGGTAATTTTTTCATTTTCTTCTTTAATACTCTTTAAGGAACTGGCAATTAGATTTTCTTTTTTAATCTGTTTTTCTAAATAAAAACTGCCTAAGGCCACATAGACTAATATCGTACTGCCATAACCAATCCATAAAAGGGTTAAGGCTATAGCATCTTGAGCATATAGAAAGAAATTAGTTTGAGTACTTCCAAACAATACCCAAATGGTTCTACAAATTTCTCCAAGCAAAGTAAATGCTGATAAAAAAATTAGCCACCTTACCAATATCGTTCGGTCTGTCTTGTAATACTTCAGTAATTCCCATATTTGCCATATCAAAAATAACTCTTGTGCAATGGTTATTAAAGCCACACGTTGCTTAAAGGTCTCTGGTGTCACTCTTAAGTAGTCATAAAAAAAGAAAATGAATACTGGAATGAGCCACAAAAGCAAAGCTTGAATTTTCGTAAATGGGCGTTGATTCCAAGAGCGATATAAAAATATGAGAAGAAAAACCGAGAGAATAAATGAGGTATTGGCTATTGTGAGAAAAAACTGATGCGTCCACAAGGCAATACCAAAACTAAAAGAGGATAGGGAAAAAAGGCCTATGCTTAAGGGCCAATAGATGCTGAATTCACTTAGTCTATTGCCGCGATATTGATACAGGGCGCTTAAAAATAATCCCAAACTAATTAGCGCAAAAACAATAAAAAAGATTTGATTGGCTGCTTCCATGATCTAGATAGTACTAAAGATCACTCAGAATGTTTTTTTAAAATACATCGCAAGAACTAAACCTCCAGATGGTTCCTTTAAAGGGGCTCTTCTTGGGGGCATCCAAGACAAATAGCGTCAAAGCGAGCCAATACCAAATGAAAAGGCCGCCCGAAGTTGGTTTTGGTGTTTCTTGATGGCACGGGCAAGAATTGGCCAAGACCTCCATCAAATCCATTAACCAAGATAAATTGAGGGGTAAATCCTCTTTTGAATTTCCTTTAATATTGAGTAGACTCGCCACTCCGAAAGTTCAAAGGCATGAAAATCTCAATTCACCACATACCATTTTTTGTCGCGGTAATTTTAAGCACACCTATGGCACTTGCTCAAAACTTTGGGCCACAAAATCTTCCTGTTGGTTCAGTCATTACCTCTTTAAATGTCAATGCGATTAACCAATTTAATACCAACATTAGTTCGGGTGGCAGCTTTAATTGGCAAGATGCTAATGTAAACCTGAATAATCGCTACCAACTTGATACAAACTCAAGTATTGGACTAAATTTACGAGATGGCTATCAAGATTGGTCTTGGAGCAATCCCAGTGGCTATGGAAATAAAACTCCGTGGAAGGGGATTCAAAGCCCTGGCATAGGACTAAGCTATTTTCAAAAGCTTGATGCAGGCTGGAGTGCTGGATTTGCACCGACTGTTGATTGGGTTGCTGAAAATGGTGTTGGAACGGCAGGATCTGCCACTTATGGTGCCATTGCTAGTGCCGCTAAAACATATTCCAATAATTTGACTATTGGTCTTGGTACGGGCGTATTTCGTCAAGTTGATAAAACAAGGGTGTTTCCTTTCCTTTTAATCAACTGGAAGATCAATGATAAGTGGACCCTAAACAATCCTCTGCCAGCAGGGCCTTCCGGTGGCGCTGGACTTGAGCTCTCTTATGCATTGGCAAATAAATGGAGCATTGCAGGAGGCGCAGCTTACAGATCCTATCGCTTTAGATTAAGCAATTCTAATTACACACCCAATGGCATTGGTCAAAACACTTTTATTCCAGTCTTCACTCGCCTGAGCTATTCAATTGATCGAAGTACTAATGCTAATTTATATCTAGCAGCCAATGTCGGCGGAAGACTATCTGTGACAGATGTGAATGGTGCAACGCCCTACAGCACAAATTATCAAACAGGTGTTGCGGTAGCTTTTTCTGTGACCACCAGGTTTTAGCGTCTCTTGATGGGCTGTAGTGGAGTCGACTAGGCGCAAGCATGTCTGATCATATTTCAGCTAAGAGCAATAAAAAGCTCCTCTTTTAAGGCTAACATCAGATTCTGAGCGTTGAGCTTTCTCGTTCTGGAGTAGTCTTGTCCAGCCCATAAACTTTGATATTCACCATTGTTGGCTCTTCCTGCTAATTGTCTTAACGATGCTGTCATCGTATTTTGTATTGGAAAAGGCAAAACCACTTTGCCTTCCATCAATCGAATAAATTCATTGTTTATACCTCGAGCAGGTCTTCCTGAAAATTCTGTTGTAAATACTGAGCCTCTACTATGGCGATTCAGTAGATACTCTTTATGGGCGAGCGAGGCGCCTGACTCTTCACAACATAAAAAGGCTGTTCCCAGTTGAGCAGCTACAGCACCAGACTTCAAAGCATTCGCTATATCTGCTCCATCCATTATTGCGCCCGCTGTAACAACAGGAATTGAACAATTCCCCACTAATAGCTTAGTCAAATCAATCGCGCTTAATTTTTCGTCCTCCTCATCAGGATTAAATATGCCTCGATGTCCACCCGCCTCAATGCCTTGCGCCACAATAAAATCAGCGCCCGCTTTTTCACCTGCCTTTGCCTCTTTAAGACTTGTCGCAGTAATGCCAACAGCAATTCCTAATGAATGCGCCTTTTCAATCACACTCAGCGACGGAATTCCAAAATGAAAAGTTAGAATTTCTGGGCAATGTTCCCACACAGGATTTAGTTGCTCCTCAATATCAGGATAAAAAGGGGCCTCTGGTATCGAAACTAAATACTCACCTTCAATCGGTAAACTTTTTATTGCTTCAATGGCCTTTTCTTGAATAGCTTGTTCTGGCAAATCAACTGGGCTGAACACAAAAAAGTTGGCGTTAATGGGGCCATTTGTTAAAGCTCTCGTAGCAGCTAAATCTTCACTGATTTTTTGTGGAGTGCTGTATGAGAACCCAAAACTACCCACACCACCAGCATTAGAAACCTGCGAAGCAAGTCTTGGGTTATTGATGCCACCAGCCATGGGCGCCTGAATAATCGGGATACTTAACTTAGAAAAGTTGAACATGGGTACTCCACTAAGTGTCGTTTAAAAAGTCATTATATGAAAAGAGCATCTTATACATAAAAGTTCAAATGAAAAAAACCACCCGAAGGTGGTTTTGATATTTCTTGATGGCCCATGAGCAAAATCGACTTAGAGCGAGGATTTATCTAATAAAAAGACTAAACACCATGGCCATTTATATAAGTTTCTAAAAACTTGATCTGACTACCTTGAAGCTCAATAATACTTTTTACTAGATCTCCAACAGAAATCACTCCAACCACTTTATTGTTTTCTAGTACAGGCAAGTGTCTAATATGTTTGTGCACCATGATTGCCATACACTCTTCTAAGGAGTTAGATAGCATCACAGTTAGCGGGTTCACTGTCATTATTTTTGAAACGGTAACTTGTTTTGGGTTATTGTGCGGCAACAGCACTTTTATAGCGCAATCACCCTGTGAAACAATCCCCACTAAATTGCCATCATCAATAACTAAAATAGCCCTTACTCGGTGATCGCGCATCAGCATCAAGACGTTCTCTACGCTATCGACCGATCGGACAGAAAAAAGGGTGTTAGCTTTTTGCTCAATAACTTGTTTTACTGTTGTCATAAAATTAAAAACTCAATAGAGTCTATGATGCTTCATTATTTTTATTTGAATAGAACATTATATTCTGAGCTGTCATCCCAACCAAAGAAAAACCACCCGAAGGTGGTTTTAGTGTTTCTTGGTAGCCCGTGGCCTAATCTAGCGGGGCCTAGGATGCTCAATCCCAAATGACTTACATCTTGATAATGCGCCACGCACCTTCTGAACGGCCATCACCAACCTTATCTCCTGGCTTGACATCTTTGACATAGAAATACAAAGGCATGCCTTTAAAGGCTAACTGCTTTTTGCCATCATCGCGGGTGATGATTGAATAATTGCCAGATACAGCTGGACTGCCTTCCACTAAAAGTGGCGGCCAATTAGTTGCGCACATTCCATTACAAACTGACTTACCTGAGCCGACGACATCCTTACCATAGGTATATAGGGTCATATTATTATTTCCGGCTAATACTCCATCATTAGCCTTAGTAAATGGTGTCAATGACCCTCCAGTCATTGAAGCACAAGCGACAAGAGTAGCTGATGCCACTAAGGCCAAAAAAAGACTTTTCACTCGATTCATGTTTACCCCTTTGTTAATTAATTGGATACTTTAACTCTAATTTGTATTTGTTGTTTTAAACAACATTAGCTACTAATCGCATAAATAAAAAACCGTCCGAAGGTGGTTTCAGTATTCTTGGTGGCTCAGGGCTTAATCGACCAGGGCCCAGGATGCTGAGCTCTTAATGCGTATATAGAATAAACTCGGGCCAATACAAATCAAGCTGATTGACAACACGAAAGGTAAGAGAACTCATGCAAGACATTCACACCATCATCGACGCTCTTCATCTTAAACCGCATCCAGAAGGTGGCTTTTACAAAGAAATGTATCGATCGGAAATGGTGGTTAATGATTTAAAAGGATCTACCAATAAAAGTGCCCACACCAGTATCTACTATCTGCTTTCGGGAAAAGATTTTTCGGCTTGGCACCGAATTAAATCGGATGAAACGTGGTACTTCCACCTTGGCTGTGATGTACTCATTTATTTTTTTGATGAAAATAAATTGCTGCACACTGTACAAGTAGGGATGGCCTCAAAAAATTTGCAGGCTACTATTCCCGCCCATACTTGGTTCGCAGCAAAGCCCCTAAGCGAAAATGCTTTCTGCCTGTTTAGCTGTGCGGTAGCTCCTGGTTTTGAATTTGATGACTTTGAAATTGCAAGGCGTGAAGATTTATTTAAGGAATTTGGCACATCAGCTGAGAATATTCATATGATTGAAGCGCTCACAAGGGCATAGCCTAAGCCCATCAGTTCAAATAAAAACCGCTCGAAGGTAGTTTTAGTGTTTCTTAGTGGCCCGGGATCCAAATGATCAAGGGCTAAGGATGCCGAACTCTATTTCTAATCGTTTTCAGATTCAGGCATTGCGGTAAATAGTAATGTAAACATAATAAGGACAACAAAACGGAAAGCTGCCTCTACACCATTCCACTTCTCAGATTGCCACATACAAAACCATTCGCCACCAACAACAATAAAACCAAAAAACCACAGTAAAAAACCGGCCAGACAGCCAAGATAAACCCAATTCTTGGACCTAGTAAATGCGACAGGGGAATGAATATTTTTGAGTAGGCTAATAGCGCCTATGAGCAACAGAATTCCTGTTAAAAATTCAGCAAATATGATTAGTCCATAGGCAAGACTCCAAATGAAGGGGTCAAGAATGGCTCGGTACTTCAAAGTATTATCTGGAAAAACTGTATCCATAGAAAGGGTGTGCTGAACAAAAGCGTAATTAGAGCCATAGTCCATCACATTATTCAAGCAGACTAAAAGAGCAAAAATGGCAAGTGAAAAACAAACAATCGATTTACATACCCGTAGAATATTCATCTCAGAAAGCTTTATAAAAAATCATCAGTACCCATTCTACGACTCTAAGCATTTAAATAAAAACCGCTCTAGTGATTTTGGTGCCCTTGATAGCCCGGGGCGGAATCGAACCACCGACACAAAGATTTTCAAATATCCTCCGATAGAGCGCTTTTGCTTTTATTTCAAAGACCTGGGTCACCAGTTTTAACTTATCTATGAAATCAAAATCTTGCGAGGGGTAATTTCTCAGTGCGCAGAAATAACGTTTTGATTTTGATCAAAGCAATATTCCCTTAAATTGCTTAGCTTGCCCTATCTTCTTTAGGAAAAATAACCGCTCCAACAACCGTAAGTAAGCTCAGTCCAGCAATAGCCTTTAGCATCAAATCAAAACCGCCTTGGTTATAAAGAATAGAAACCAAGCCAACTGATAGCCCTGCGGCAGTAAAACCTAAAAAGTATCTTGCCGCATAGGCGCGACCTCTCCACTCATCAGCCGTATATTTCCCAAGCATCGTATCGTTTACTGTCACCTGCCCAAAGATGGCAACAATAATAATAATCGCTAAAATAATCAACCAATAATCGCTTATTGTTGAAGCCAAATACAGTGTTGGAACAATCACAATGGCTAAAGGCAAGAATACATTTTTAAGAGAGTACTTATCTAGTAAATTTCCAATGATGTATTGAGCAAAGGCTCCAGATAAGTAAACAAAAAATGTAATGATTCCTAAAGTTGCGGTATTAGTTGTTAAGTTTGAAAGTCTCTCTTGAAATAATTTTGGCAAAGCGACTGTGATCGCATTAAAAGTCGTGGAGCTAGCGATGACTGTTATGACGAGAGATGCCACAACCCAGATCATTACAGACTTTGATACGCGAGCTGAACCTGCTGAAGATTTTTTAACAATTTGATCAACTGAGCTTGGAACACTTCGTAAATATAAAAAACCAACAACCAAGCAAACGACTGCGGGCACTAGAAACGCGATACGCCATCCAAAGTATTGAGTAATAACGCCGGTGATGAGGGCCGAAGAAGCGACACCAATATTCCCCCAGACACCATTGATGCCCATTTCTTTTCCTAATTTTTCAGCATTGGAAACAAGCATAGCAGTTCCAACTGGATGGTAGATAGAGGCAATCATGCCAATCAATAAAAGCATGATGCCTAATTGAAGTGGTGTTTGAATAAAAGAAACGCCCAGCAGGGTTAGCCCCATTCCGAAAAAGAAAATGGCCATCATATTGCGACGACTCCACTTATCGCCTAACCATCCTGCAAGCAATGAGCCTGCACCAAAAGCAATAAATCCAGGAGTAGCATACGGAAGCAATTCTCCGTACTTCATATTAAAAGTAGGGGCAATAATAATCACTGCCGCTGCAAAGATCAGCATAGCGTAATGGTCTATGAAATGGGCTATATTGATATAGACAATGGTTTTTTTAGATTGGCTCATATTTGAAACATTAACTATGAATAGTCTAATAGTAGCGTATATGTTGTTTAAAACGACATCGATTGGCGCAGTGGGTACTTTTGCCATTGGTGTTTTCGTTTTTGGAGACCCCAATATTCCAATTCGCTGGATCGGCGCCACCTTGATTCTGCTTGGTGTCATTATGCTGAAGATGGGGTAACCCGCCAACCCCGAAAAGAAAATAGCCTAACAAGTGGGCTATTGAGATTCTTGGTAGCCCGGGGTGGAATCGAAGCACCGACACGAGAATGTCGAATCTAAAGCGTAACTACCTATAATCACACCGTGCTGCTTATTCTTAAACTCACTATAGTTCCTCTCTTTATTGGCTTAATTACCTTAGTAGGTCGTAAATGGGGTTCTAGCGTTGCGGGATTAGTGGGTGCTTTTCCAGTTGTAACGGGACCCATTATTATTTTCATTGCGCTTGAACATGGCTCTGAATTTGCTGCTTTAACCTCTATATCTGCAATCTCCGCTACAGCCTGCCTACTTATTTTTGGACTAGTCTACTCTTGGGCATGTATTCGTTTGAGTTGGATCTTCGCCCTACTTTCTGCGTTGGTAGCATGGTTCATTTTGGCGCTTACTTTGGCCATGACTACACCAAGTCTTAGTATTGCATTACTGATTGCTATTAGCTCGCTGATCATTACGCCGCTTCTTCTGCCTCGCACAAAACCAACTACCCCACCAAATACTAAATTACACGATCTTCCTTGGCGAATGTTGGTTGGTGCTTTGTTAACTTTCTCTGTTACCACTTTGGCTGGGGCTTTAGGTGAAGTTTGGAGTGGAATCCTTGCGGTTTTTCCAGTCATTGGACTGGTCCTCGCTGTATTTACTCACACTACTTTAGGGCCCACTCATGTCACACAGGTTTATCGTGGAATGGTCAAGGGCCTATATTCTTTCGTAGCATTCTTTTTAACCTTAACGCTTTTACTGCCAGAGACTTCTATTTTGATAGCAGTTCTATCATCGGCTGTCGTGGCAATAGTTACGCAAATCATCCTTCAGTTTATTGCTAGGTCAATTACAAAAAACTAAGTGGTCAAGCCTCGTACAACTTGACGATCGTCTTAATTGAGCCATCTTATTTAATAGAAGTCCAAATGAATAAACCACCCGAAGGTGGTTTATAGCATCTTGGTGACCCGGGGCGAAATCGATTCTTACTCGGCAGTCGCTCCTGAGAACTTCACGACCTTGGCCCACTTATCGGTCTCATCTTGAATAATCTTGCCAAAATCCGCTGGTGTGCCGGTAATTGGTACACCCCCTAAGTCAGCTAAGCGCTCCCGAATTTTTGGATTACTCATCACCCTATTAATCGCATCGTTCATCTTATTGACTATGTCAGGAGGTGTGCCCTTGGGCATACCAACACCAAACCAAGCGGTCGCTTCGTATCCAGGGATGGTCTCACCCACTGTTGGTAAATTGGGTAAAGATGGTTCACGCTTTTCTGAGGTCACAGCCAAGGCCTTCAGACGACCGGACTTAATATGCCCAGCCGAAGATGGCAAGTTATCAAAGAGCACTTGCACTTGGTTGCCCATAAGGTCGATCAATGCGGGGCCCGCACCTTTGTAAGGAACGTGCATCATATTGCAACCGGTCATCGATTTAAAGAGTTCGCCCGACATATGCACGGAGGTACCGCTACCCGACGAAGCCATATTAATTTTGCTGACATTATTCTTGCAATACGCCAAGAACTCAGCCACGTTATTGGCTGGGAAATTAGGGGGCACAACCATCACATTAGGAGAACGAACAATCCCTGCAACCGGCGTAATATCGCGGATGAAGTTAAACGACAAATTTTTATAGAGGGTTGCATTGATCCCGTTAGCAGGATTAACTAAGAGCATGGTGTAGCCATCGGGCGGTGATTTAACAACCGCATCCACACCAATATTGTTGCCACCACCTGGTCGGTTCTCGACAATCACTTGTTGACCCAATATCTCACTCAGGGGGGGTGCAATAATCCGTGCGATCACATCGGTAGTACCCGCCGGTGGATACGGCACGATCCATTTAATCGCACGATCAGGATACTGCTGGGCCCAGGCCGAACCAATTGCGGTCAGAAAGGCAAACATGCCAAGCATAAACTTGTGGTGGTAACGCATGGTGAGGTCTCCTTGTTTTGATGAACTGCCACTACGTTTACATTATTTATGGAATTTTTGTTTTAAGCAACCATGCACACTGGAGGGCGTTTAAGGCCAAATTGGGTTGCCAGCTCAAAGGCATAGGCCATTTGCAATGAAAAAACCACCCGAAGGTGGTTTTGGTGTTTTTTGGTGACCCGGGGGCGAAATCGACTAGAGCAAGGATTTCTGACTCTATTTCTAGGCTGTTGAGGGCAATTCCACCACAAACTTAGGGCTGTTACAAAAGTTATCTAGCGTATTTAATTAATTCCACATAATCCTCTTCAAAAACCTCGCCGACCTCTTTATAAAT
>JBILYO010000130.1:0-6276 GCA_044377685.1 Polynucleobacter sp.
TCATGGTCTTACTTCAAGCAAAACCGGAGCCCAGTAAGCCCATTCATATTGAAGTAACCCTTCAAGGGTGTGCAGAGGCAGGAATATGCTATCCCCCCATGACCCTGAAATTTTTACTTGCAGGCCCTGGCGTCAAAGCTGCCCCCTTGCCAGAGTTACTTGATGGTGTTGTAACGCCAACAAGTAATAGAGAATTTAGCCTCGCAGATCTGTGGCGAGAGCGCGATGACGTTAATGCAATTAGTCGATTTTTAGAGAACACTTCTACTGCTTATTTATTCTTAGCTTTCTTTATTCTGGGGCTTGCTTTGGCATTCACGCCATGTGTGTTACCCATGCTGCCAATTTTATCGAGCGTTATTTTTGGGTCCCAAGGCGGTAAAACTGTATCCAAGGCCCGTGCTAGTGCTTTAGCGTTTTCTTATGTATTGGGTATGGCCTTGGTATATGCCTTGGCTGGTCTTCTGATGGCGGCTCTTGGCGGAAGTGTACAAAGGGTACTTCAAAGCCCTATTGCCCTGGCTAGCTTTGCCATCTTGCTGTTAATCCTATCGGGTAGCTTATTCGGGCTATATGAGCTGAGGTTGCCTCATTCATGGCATCAGCAGATAGATAGGCTAGCGGGGCGCCAAAAGGGCGGCAGTGTTTTTGGTGCTTTTGCCTTAGGGGGCATCTCTACTTTGGTGGCAAGCCCTTGTATTACGGCCCCCTTGGCTGGGGTTTTGGCCTTTATTGCTCAAACAGGCTCTATGAGTTTGGGCGCAGGGCTTCTCTTTGTAATGGCATTGGGGATGGGTTTACCGCTGCTCTTTATTGCAATTGAGGCAAGGATTTTGATTCCCTCTACCGGTATCTGGATGGTTTGGTTACAACGTACCTTGGGGGTTTTATTGGTAGCTACTGCCGCTTGGATCGCATCACCCTTGTTACAAAAAAACGATATTGCCAACTCTTTAAAAATAGTGAATGGTCAGCGCGTGCATCAAGTAGGCGACCTGTCTTTTATATTGACTCAATCGATAGCACAACTTGAAGTAGAGCTAAGCAAAGCAAAAGAAGCAAAAAAATTCGTGCTCTTAGATTTTTATGCAGACTGGTGTATCAGTTGTAAGGAAATGGAAATCAATACATTTGCCAATCCTGAAGTGAGTCAGGAGCTTAAGCAATTTATATTACTTCAGGTTGACGTGACCAAAAACAGTGCTGAGAATCAAGCCTTATTAAAACGTTTTGGCTTATATGGCCCACCCGGAATTTTGATTTTTAATCTAGATTCACAAGAGCAACAAAGCCTACGTGTGGTTGGTTATATGCCACCGCAACGTTTTATTGAACGCTTAAAGCAAGTAAATAAGTAAGCCAAGAATCGTTATTTAGTTGCTTTAATCAAGCGCGCTGCTTCAAGTGCGAAGTAGGTGAGAACACCATTTGCGCCGGCGCGTTTAAAGGCGACAAGAGACTCCATCATCACAGCATCATGATCAAGCCAACCATTTTGGGCTGCTGCCTTAAGCATGGCATATTCACCGCTCACTTGATAGGCGTAAGTTGGGAAATTAAACTCTTCTTTCACGCGCCGAACAACATCTAAATAAGGCATTCCAGGCTTGACCATCACCATATCTGCACCCTCATTAATATCTAGGGCAACCTCCCGCAAAGCCTCGTCGGTATTGGCGAAATCCATTTGGTAGGTTTTTTTATCAGCTTTACCAAGGTTCTTTGCAGAACCTACTGCATCTCTAAATGGGCCATAGAATGCTGATGCATATTTAGCTGAATATGCCATGATACGGGTATGAATTAAATTCTTTTTTTCTAGTGCATCACGAATTTTTCCGATACGACCATCCATCATGTCTGATGGAGCAACAATGTCTACACCAGCTTGGGCTTGAGCAATGGCTTGTTGTACCAAGATTAAAGTGGTCTCATCATTCAAAATACGACCTTGTTCATCTAGGATGCCATCTTGGCCATGACTTGTGTATGGATCAAGCGCCACATCAGTCATGATGCCTAAGTTGGGGAATCTTTTTTTAAGTTCTCGAACAGCTGTTGGGATTAATCCATTTGGATTAAAGGCTTCTTTACCGTCAGGGGCTTTTAATGAGGCATCAATCACCGGAAAAAGTGCTATGACTGGGATACCGAGGTCAACACATTCTTGGGCAACGGGGAAAAGTAAATCCAAGGAAACGCGATTGATGCCTGGCATTGAAGCTACCGCTTCAGATTTGCCTTGACCTTCAAGCAGAAAAACAGGATAGATCAGATCATTTACAGAGAGATCATTCTCTTGCATGAGGCGGCGTGACCAATCATGCCTTCGCATACGACGAGGACGATGTTCTGGGAAATGTATTACAGAATTAGTTGGTGATTTCATTTTCGTGGGTCTCTGCTTCAAATAACCATTTAATTATTAAATTATCAGCCTCTTCAAGACCGATACGTTTAGTGCTTGAGAATAATTGTGCCGTAAGTTGCTGAGAATCTCCCGAGCCACCCGGTAAAGCTGGGTCATATTGCTGCAGTTGCTTTCTGACGGCCTCTAGGACATGTTTACACTCGCTTTTATTGAGTTTGTCGCATTTACTCAACAAAATATGAATGGGCTTACCGGTGGGTACAAACCACTGAATCATTTGTTCATCTAAATCCGTAATGCCGCGTCTGGCATCAACAATCAGTACCATCCCGACTAACTGCCCACGCTCTTGTAAATAATCGCTTAGAAGAGCATTCCAATGATATTTAGTCTCATGCTTGACGGCAGCATAGCCATAGCCTGGTAAGTCCACCAAATGGGCCAAAAGATCATCCTTGGAGAAAAGGCCAAAATAATTGATATGTTGAGTGCGACCAGGCGTTTTACTGGCAAAAGCAAGCCGTTTTTGGTTACAAAGGACGTTGATGGCGCTAGATTTCCCAGCATTTGAGCGACCAGCAAAAGCCACCTCACGTAGGGGGCTGGCAGGCAGGCAATGGGTGTCATTGACTGTAGTTGCAAATCGGGCTTGAAAGAGTTTAGACATGTCCTGAAGCTATTCTGAAGCTATTGTAAAATCACTCCAATTCATGAAATATTTCATAGTTTTGGGTGAGAAAATTGTAAATGCAGGGCCCAAACACTTTTAGGAATTTTTGCCAAGGTAAACATAATGCTTCAAACCCCTCAAATCTCCAAATTCACTAGCTTGCGTGCTAGTTTTGCGGCTCTCACTATTTGTGCTCTAACAAGTATTTCTGGTCTTGCGATTGCGGCCGATCCTGCTCCTGCAGCTCCTATGGCTGAAGCTAAGGCTTTAGTTCCAGGTAAGCCAAAGGTTGATGCGGCTGCTGGTGAGACCTTATATTCAGCTGGCGATGCAACGCGGGGCGTAGTAGCCTGTATTACCTGCCATGGTCCAAAAGGCCAAAGTGCGGTAGGTACGTGGCCTAAGTTGTCTGCTCAACATGCTGCCTATACCGCCAAACAATTAAGAAATTATAAAGATGGCACACGTGCTAATGCAGTCATGATGGGTATGTCTGCTGCTTTGACTGAACAAGATATGAACAATATTGCAGCTTTCTTGGTCAAGCAAGAGCCATCATTAGGCGTCGCCCAAAGTAAAGATACGATCGCATTGGGTCAGAGCATCTATCGTGGCGGTATTGCCGCTAAGGGTGTACCAGCTTGTGCTGGTTGTCATAGTCCAACGGGTGTTGGTATTCCATCTCAGTACCCACGTTTAGGCGGTCAATGGGCTGAATACTCTAACGCTCAGTTGCTGGCTTTCCGTGAAGGTACTCGTAAAAATAGCAGCCAAATGACTACGATTGCTAGCAAGCTTTCTGATCAAGAAATGAAAGCGGTTTCGGATTACATTGCTGGTTTACGTTAATCATATTTGTCCAACAAAAACCCCGCTATAGTCGCGGGGTTTTTTATTGACTCAAAACAGTAGAAATTATTTTGGCAAAACGATTTCACTTGAAAATAAGTCTTGCGTATATTCGCGTTTGCGAATGACATAAACATTTTTTCCATCCACCATAATTTCAGCAGGCTTTGGGCGCGTGTTGTAGTTAGATGCCATCACAAAACCGTATGCTCCAGCAGAAAGAATGGCCAAGATGTCACCTTCTTCAACAGCAAGAGAGCGATCTCTACCAAGCCAGTCTCCAGACTCGCATACTGGACCCACCACATCGTAAGTCCTTGCTTTAGTTGATTTAGTTTTTACAGGTACGATGCCGTGATGAGCCTCATATAAGGCTGGGCGCATGAGTTCAGTCATGGCGGCATCAACAATACAAAAGTTCTTTTCAGCGCCTGGCTTAAGGTATTCTACTTTTGTTAGCAGTACACCAGCATTGCCTACGAGGGATCTTCCTGGTTCCAAAACAATATCAAGATGTCCAAAGCCTCTATCAGCTACTCGATTTAAGAGTGTGTTGGTGAACTCTGTAATATCGGGTGGCGTTTCATCACTATAAGCAATGCCTAGACCGCCCCCCAAATCAAGATGGTGAATCACGATACCTTCTTTTTTCAGGCTTTCTACTAGATCTAAAACTTTATCGAGTGCATCCAAATAAGGAGCAGTTGTGGTGATTTGCGAACCGATATGACAATCAATTCCAACAACATCAATTTGCGAAAGTTGTGCAGCCTCACGATAGGTCTTTAACACCTCGTGGTAAGCAATACCAAATTTATTTCCTTTAAGCCCAGTAGATATGTAGGGATGCGTTTGCGCATCAACATCGGGATTCACGCGCAAGGAAATCGGCGCACGGCAATTGAGTTTGCTAGCCACACGATTAATCTGATGCAGCTCAGCAATAGACTCGACATTAATACATTTCACGCCAGCATCTAAGGCTTGAGCGATTTCCGTAGCTGATTTACCCACTCCTGCAAATACAAGACTTTTAGGATCTGCGCCAATAGCTAGTGCGCGGGCTAATTCACCGCCACTGACTAAGTCAAAACCTGCGCCAAGATTTTTAAGGCAATCAATTACTGCTAAATTACTATTCGCTTTCATGGCGTAATGAATACGAGCTCGACGCTTTCCATTTGCATCGATACAAGCGCGATCATATGCTTGATATGCATCAGTGAATGCTTTTCTGCTGTATACATAGAGTGGGGTACCGAACTCATTTGCTAAATCTGCTAAAGGCACTTCCTCGGCATACCAGTTACCGTTACGTTCTGTAAATCCAGATAATTGAGGCAGCGGGATGGCTTTACTTGTCATTGCTAGTTGGTGTTTGAGTGGCTTCTTTTGCCTGAGGTGGATATAGTATCCCTTTGGGTTCGGGTGCGGTGGGCGCCGGCGGTACCGGTGGAATAATTGGCAAAATCAGAGGCCCCCTAACCCCACACCCAATTAGGGATATTAGAAGGCTAATGCCAAGGACTCTATTAATAATCGCTATCATGAATGTCTCTAAAACGAATGATTGAATATAGCATGCAGGACACAGATATGAATCCAAATAATTTGAGTATTGAAGCTATTGATGACAAGCAATTTCATGAGCAGGCTAGCCAGTTATTGCAGTCAATTGAATTGGCCCTAGAGGCAGCTGATGATGAGCTCGATCTAGATTTAGATTTAGAGCGTCAAGGGGGTAATGTAATCAATATTCGTTTTCGGGATAAAAGCGTGATTGTGATCAATACACAGCCACCGTTACATGAAATTTGGGTTGCTGCCAAATCTGGGGGTTATCACTATCGGTGGGCGGGCTCCATGAATCAGCCTTTATGGTTGGATACCAAAACAGGCCGCGAGCTATTAAGCGATTTATCCCAGTTTGCTACTGCTCAGGCAGGTAAAGACATCTCCATTGCACTCAAGAAAAATTAAAACATAGTATTGATTTAAGCAGCACCAGTAGCTTGTAGAGTTTCTAGCACCTGAGCATCAGGCACGCTCTTGATTTGGGCCTTACCAATCTTCTCCAGAATCACGTAGCGAATTTGACCGCCCTCAGTTTTTTTATCTACCTGCATGAGTTCCATATACCTGGCGGCGCCAAATTTAGGCGCTTCTGTTGGTAGGTTCATAGACTGGATCATTTTCCTTAAACGGTCAAGATCAGCTTTACTGATGTGATTGAGTCGGCAAGATAAGTCAGCGCCCATTACCATTCCACAAGCTACCGCTTCACCATGTAACCACTCGCCATAACCCATGCCTGCTTCAATAGCATGACCAAAAGTATGGCCAAAATTGAGAGTAGCGCGAATGCCACCTTCTCTCTCATCAGCAG
>JBILYO010000023.1:0-18829 GCA_044377685.1 Polynucleobacter sp.
AGTGGCGGCGTTATTCCATTAGTGATTACCACTGATAAACGATCTTCTGCTTTACCAAATGTCCCAACGATTGCTGAGAGTGGCTACCCAGGATTTAATGCTCCCGCATGGTGGGCAGTTCTCGCGCCTGGTAAGACGCCCCCAGCGATTGTGAATGCGATGAACCAAGCAGTAACAAAGGCATTAAAAACACCTGCTGTTGCTGATAAATTGAAAGCACAAGGGATTGTGATTGTGGCTGGCAACCCCGAAGTATTAAATAACTTTATCGGTAAGCAAATTGCGGTTTGGGGTAAGTTCGTGATTGAAAATAATATTAAAGAAGCGGCTCAATAAAAGGTATTTATGTCAGAACGTTTAATTCCTTATCAGCCAATGGATTTGGCTGAGCCAGCTGAGCTTGTTGCAGCGATTCGTAAAAGACGTGGTGGTGAATTTATTAATCTCGATCGCATGTTGTTACATAGCGTACCAATTGCAGAGGGCTGGAATCATTTCATTGGCGAGATCCGTAACAATTTATCTTTAGATCCTAAGTTGCGCGAGCTGGCCATGTGTGGTGTGGCAGTACTCAATGGTGCGGAATATGAATTCTTTCACCATGCACCCCCTTTTAAGAAAGCGGGCGGTACTGAAGAACAAGTCCAAGCCATTCGTTTGATCGGTCAAGCAAATTTTCCGAAGCAGCTATTTAATCAGGTCGAGAATGATGCGCTTGATTTAACTTATCAGATGACCCGCAATATTAAAGTCGATAGTGAGCTAATGAAGCGCCTTCAACAGGATTTGGGAAGTACTATTACGGTCGAACTGGTGACTGTAGTTGCAGCCTACAATATGGTGTCTCGCTTTTTAATTGCGCTTGACGTTAATCCTGAGGATCACCCGCCGGCATGATTCGTAATATCCAAACTGTGATTCCTGGTGTTGCTACCTCTGACGGTGCGGGCGTGAAGTTACGCCGAAGTCTTGGGGGACAGCAGCAAGTTCGCCTTGACCCTTTCTTGATGCTCGACGAATTTTCTTCAAATGATCCCAATGATTATGTGGCTGGCTTTCCGGCGCATCCTCACCGTGGTTTTGAGACGGTTACCTACATGCTAGAAGGGCATATGTTGCATGAAGATCACCTAGGCAACCAAGGATATTTAAAAAGTGGGGGCGTGCAGTGGATGACGGCTGGGCGGGGCATCATTCATTCTGAAATGCCACAACAAGTTAGTGGTGCCATGCGCGGTTTTCAGTTATGGATTAATTTACCTGCTAAAGAAAAAATGAAGCCTGCTGGATATCTAGATATTCAAGCAGAAAGTATTCCTAAAGTCTCTTTGAGTAATGGCACATTGGTGAAGGTGGTTGCAGGTAGTTTCCAAGATGGCGATACAGTTGTTCAAGGGTCCGTACAAGGTATTACTACCGCACCCTTGTTCTTAGATGTGCACTTACCTGCCAATGCACAATTCGAGTGCCCTATCCTGAAAGAGCAGAATGCATTTTTGTACGTATATGAAGGTGATCTAGAAGTTGGCGACCCAATGAGGTCAGCACCAAAACAGGCTGCCATTATTTTGGGTGATGGTGACCGCTTGGTGGTAAAGGCCGGAGCAATGGGCGCACAATTGATTGTTTTGGCCGCCTTGCCATTGCATGAGCCTATTGTGCAATATGGACCCTTTGTAATGAACACGCGTGCTGAGATTGAACAGGCTATAGCAGATTATCAAAACAATCGTTTTGTGATTGCTTAAGTCATGATCCAATGGGACGAGGGCGGTGATCAGCGGAGCGCTCATTGGCATTCTGAAAACGGTATTCGACCTCATCAAAAGATAGTTCTTGGTGATGACACTCTCACTGCTGATATTGCGTATCGCTTAGCGTGCGAGGGTACTGCAATACTCTATCGAGGAGACTTTCAGAACGCCCGACAGCTTTTACAGGCGCTAGTCAGAAGAGTAGATAAGGCTCCCAAAAAATCAAAGCGTGTGGATCGGGTTGAGAAAGTAAAAAAACAAAGTCCACTAGATACCTTTAATCTCCATCGTCTTGCTCAGTCTCAACGAGCACGCATTCTGGGAATGTTACTGATCGAGGTCAATGCTGACCATAGCATTTCATTAAGACGAGCCCCGGATGTGGCGCAAGCCTGCATGGAGACTTACGGGGAACAGTCCAAGACTTATGTCATATCCTTAAGAGAGCTACTTGGCGTCATCAGTGCGCATGAGTGGCGCAAGAAGGGTGTGCCTATTTTGGCTAGGGATGATGAAGAGATTCGTATTCATCCACACTACGGCGTTTTTTCTCCCATCCGTGGCGAGTATATTGAACTTGTTCTTAAAGCAGCATTACCAGCAGCTATTCAAAAAAACTCTATCGCCTTTGATATTGGCGTGGGAACTGGTGTGCTATCAGTCATTTTGGCATTGCGAGAAATCAAAAAGATTATTGCAACAGATCAAGATGATCGCGCGATAGCGTGCGCCAAGGAAAATATCGCGCGCTTAGGCTTATCCTCGCAAATAGAAATTCTTAAGACAAATCTATTTCCAGTAGAGAAAGCAGCACTCATTGTTTGCAATCCCCCGTGGCTGCCGGCAAGACCAAGCTCGACCTTAGAGCACGCTATTTATGATCCAGAGAGTCAAATGCTAAAAGGCTTTTTGAGTGGAGTCAAAGAGCATTTACTGAATTCTGGGGAGGCTTGGTTAATTCTTTCGGATTTAGCCGAGCATCTCGGTTTGCGAACACGAGAAGAGCTACTGACATGGATTGAGCAAGCTGGCTTAAAAGTACTAGAGCGTCTTGATACTAAACCACATCACTCTAAAGTATTTGATAAAACAGATGCACTACATGCAGCAAGATCAAAAGAAATCACCTCGCTGTGGCGCTTAGCCGTTAGGTAGCCAGACCAAAAAATAAAATTTATATAAATTAGAATAGTTTGTATTAAATGGTGGGTTCGCCCAGACCCCCTCATTGAGTAGTAGATCTCTCAATGATCGGCCTTACTTTGAAATCAAATCAATATAAGGTTGGTAGCTAAAACTACGATTACGAGCTTGTCCAGTGATCTCTGTCACGATTCCTAATTCTTCTAAGATTTTTGCTGCTGCATTGGCAGTAGGAAAGGTTGTCTTCAGCTCTAGCTTGATGCGATCAATCGTAAACCGCGGCATCATTGGTAGTAATTCAAAAAGGCGCAAACTGGCAGGGCTTGCACTTTGCGCTGCAAGCAATAAGCGCCTATCAGCCGATACTCTAGAGGCCACTTCAATAATCCCTTTTTCAGCTGAAGTAGCTGCCTCAGTAACACCCTCTAAGAAGAAGCTAACCCATGACTCCCAGTCGCCCTCCGTTCTAATCGCGCTAAGTAAGCGGTAGTACTCGGTTTGGTGTTGCTTTAAGTAAGAACTTAAATACATGAGTGGCTCTGGTAATAAGCCAAAGTACTCCATGAGCGCTGCAATGAGTAAGCGACCAATGCGACCATTACCATCTAAGAATGGGTGAATCGTTTCAAACTGAGCGTGAGCTAAAGCAATATTTACCAAGCGAGGCAAGCCATCACCATCCTTATGAATAAAGTGCTCGAGATTGGTTAACAACTTTGGCACCCGATCAGCTGGTGGCGGAACAAAGACAGCGTTGCCTGGTCTTGTGCCGCCAACCCAGTTTTGAGACTTTCTAAGTTCGCCTGGTTGCTTACCAGTGCCCCTTACTCCATTGAGAAGCAATTGATGGGCGCCGCACAGCAGGCGAGTGCTAATGGGTAAGCCTGACTTATTGCGCAAGTTTTCTCTGACAAACCGAAATGCCTGCATGTAGTTGGTTACTTCTTCGATGTCATCGGCATTCTTAATATCCAAGCCCGCCTCATCATCAAACAGATCTGTGAGAGTCGCTTGTGTGCCTTCAATCTGGGAGGTCAGTAATGCCTCTTTACGGATGGCACCATAAAGCAACCAATCAATCGATGGCACTAAACCGGTTACCCCAGATAGGCGTGCCAATGCTAACTCTGCCTCTTGGTTCTGCTCCACATAGCATGAAGGGGATAAGGCTGGGTCGACAGGAGGGAGGGATACTGGTACAAACGCCTTGACTGATTCACCAAGGGTAGTTGTTATAAGGAACTTGCCGCTAATTCGGTTCATATTAAAGAATGCTTTAATTTAAAGTAATATATTAAAGTATTCTTTAATAAAGAGTCAAGCTATTAAAGCCCTCATTCATTGCAGGTAAATCAATGTCCTATAAAGAAAAACGCCACCCTGGTTCATGGTGGGTGGCGTTGGACTGTTACATACTTCAAAATGGTGGAGTCGGCGGGAATCGAACCCGCGTCCGCAAATCCTCCACAACAAGTTCTACATACTTAGTCATATCATTTAATTTAATCAGCTAGACACAGATTGACACGTTTCTAACTAACGATTCACTTAGTTTTCGTACTATTCCTCGTGACACGAAATAGTCTTATCTCTTGTATATGACCCTGATGTAGCTTGCGCTACCTGACCCAAGAGAGAATCAGTTCAGGGGCAACCGCAATTAAGCGGCTAGTGCGTAACGTTCGTCGTTAGCAGTTATTACATTCCCATTGATTTACGAGATAACGGGTCCTCGGTATGCCCTTGATGCTTTGTAATCCACGTCGAAACCATGTCGACCCCGATATTAATGCATAGGAAGATCTATTTTAAAGCCGCTAGCTCTAAATTGCCCAATATCTTTTGGAAGTGTTGTTATCCCCTATTGGGAAAGATGATTTTTAATAAATCGAGGGGGTGATATATAAGGTAATCTGCACCCCAGACCTCAGGGGGCTCTTTGCAACCGCAGTAGCCATAAGCTGCCGCAACCGTCAACATACCTGCTGCTTTACCTGCGATCACATCGCGAATGTCATCACCTACATAAATAGATTTTGTAGGATCGATATTGGCGATTCTGGCAGCATGCAAAATAGGTTCAGGGTGTGGTTTTGCATGCGGTGTTGTATCACCGGAAACCATTGAGACGGCTCTTTCACGTAAACCCATCAGCTCTGTTAGTGGATGTGTAAAGCGCTCACTTTTATTAGTAACGATTCCCCAGGGAAGATTCGCTTCTTCCATTATTTTCAGTAGATCATCCATACCATCAAATAATTTACTGTGGACGAGTAATGCCTTTTCATAGTTTAGAAAAAATTCATCACGCAATGGAATGAAATCAGGATGTTCTGGAGTGATGCCAAAGGCACCATTCAGAAGGCCGCGTGCACCAGCAGATGCATGAGGGCGCAATAATTCATACGGTTTTGGTGCAAGATTACGCGCTACTAGTAACAGATTAGTAGCTGCAACTAAATCCGGTGCCGTATCTGCCAAAGTGCCATCCAAATCGAAGAAGACCCCATGAAAGGGGCTGGCGACACTTTTTGATTCTGTCATTTACGAACTGCAATCATGTAGTTCACATCAACGTTATCATTTAAGCTGTAAACCTGAGTAATAGGGTTGTAACCCAAACCCTTTATTCCTAACATTTCTAAGTCGGCAGCACGCGTAAAGTGAGCTAACTCAGAAGGTTTGATGAACTTTGCGTACTCATGTGTGCCTTTGGGAAGTAAGCGAAGGATGTATTCCGCGCCAATGATGGCAAATAAATAGGATTTAGGATTGCGATTTAAGGTGCTAAAAAATAAGGTGCCACCAGGCTTACATAATGTGGCACATGCACGCACCACAGAGGCTGGATCGGGTACATGTTCTAGCATCTCCATGCACGTCACCACATCGTATTGCCCTGCTTGTTCTTGGGCCAAATCTTCTGCAGAAATAGCACGATAGGTTAGATTTGCCCCTACCTCTAGGGCGTGTAACTCTGCAACCTTAAGGGCTTTTTCTGAGAGATCGATACCAGTGGTATCAGCGCCTGATTGGGCAATAGACTCGGCCAAAATACCGCCACCACAACCAATATCAACTACTTTCTTACCCTCGAAATTCACAAAAGATTTCATCCAGGAAAGGCGCAGGGGGTTGATAGCATGTAAAGGCTTAAATTCGCTATTGGGGTCCCACCAGCGATGGGCTAGGGCGCTAAATTTGGCAATTTCGGATTGGTCAACGTTCATATTGGATAAAAGAGGGAGTGTGAGTAAGGCTAGGAGAGCATTCTATCAATATAGCGGAAATAAAAAAGCCCGCGTTAGCGGGCTTTTTTAAAGGTAAAACGAATTACTTCTTAGCAGCGGTTGTACCAACAACTTCGATGTCAGTACGGCGGTTCTTAGCGCGGCCTTCAGCAGTTGCATTGCTTGCAACTGGATTGCTCTCGCCTTTTGATTCTGTGTAGATACGGCTACCGTCAACACCTTTGCTTGTTAGGTAAGCCTTAACAGATTGCGCACGACGCTGACCAAGGGCCATGTTGTATGCATCTGTACCAACGCTGTCTGTATTACCTACAGCGATGATGACTTCTAACTTGATCTTGCTCAAATCTCTAGCAATCTTGTCCAAAGTAGCTTTGCCTTCTGGCTTCAATGTAGATTTATCAAAATCATAAAGAGTGTCAGCTTGCAAGGTGATCTTGCTTTGAGTAACGGCAGGAGCAGGTTTAGCAGCAGGTTTAGCAGGAGCAGGTTTAGCAGGAGCAGGTTTAGCTACTAAAGCACCATCACAACCCTTAGATGCAGTTGCAGGTGTCCAGTTAGCATCACGCCAGCACAATGTGCCATCGCCGTTTTTCCAGTTGGTACCGGTACTGTTTACCCAGTTATCAACGTTTTGAGCAGAAGTAGCAGTAGCAGCAACAGAAATTACGCCGGCAAGCACCAGTTTTAGGGTTTTATTCATTTTTAGTCCTCAAAATCTCTTTTTTAAAATTAAAGTCAAACTTAAATGTAATTCGCCCTACTTTGAAGCAAAAGACCGCAAAGCGACACATCTCAATTTCGTACAAACTGACAGAATCTTAGCATAGGGGGCCTCTGTCATCAAAATGATATTATTTCAAGATGGAACAAGCCGCTAAAGAAACACTACCAATATCCCTCGAAGACGAAATGCGGCGGTCCTATTTGGACTACGCAATGAGCGTCATCGTCGGCAGAGCCCTGCCAGACGTGCGCGATGGCCTCAAACCGGTTCACCGCCGGGTCTTATTCGCTATGTATGAATTAAACAACGATTGGAACCGAGCTTACAAAAAATCTGCCCGTATAGTTGGCGATGTGATCGGTAAATACCATCCACACGGCGATTCTGCGGTGTACGACACGATCGTTCGAATGGCCCAGGATTTCTCTCTGCGCTATATGCTGATTGACGGACAGGGCAACTTTGGCTCTGTAGACGGTGATAACGCTGCTGCGATGCGCTACACAGAGATCCGTCTGCGTAAGATCGCCCACGAGCTTTTGGCCGATTTGGACAAGGAAACCGTTGATTTTGGGCCAAATTACGATGGTAGCGAGAGAGAGCCCCTGATTCTTCCTGCAAAAGTGCCTAATTTGCTGATTAATGGTAGCTCTGGCATTGCAGTGGGTATGGCGACTAATATCCCCCCTCACAACATGGATGAGGTCGTTACAGCCTGTTTACATGTCCTTCACAACCCAGAATGCACGATTGACGAACTCATTGAGATCATTCCTGCCCCAGATTTTCCGACCGCCGGCATCATCTATGGTGTTCAGGGCGTCCGTGAGGGTTATCGCACTGGCCGTGGTCGAGTGGTGATGCGCGCTAAGACTCACTTTGAAGATATCGATAAAGGTGCTCGTCAAGCGATCATCGTGGACGAGTTGCCATATCAAGTAAATAAAAAGAACTTACTCGAGCGTATTGCCGAGTTAGTGAATGAGAAAAAAGTAGAAGGCATTTCTGATTTGCGTGATGAATCAGATAAGTCAGGTATGCGTGTTGTGATTGAGCTTAAACGCGGTGAAGTACCTGAAGTTGTTCTGAATAATTTATATAAGAGCACTCAGCTGCAAGATAACTTCGGGATGAATATGGTGGCCTTGGTAGATAACCAACCACGCTTGTTGAACTTGAAGCAAATGCTAGAGTACTTCTTGCAACATCGTCGCGAAGTGGTAACACGTCGTACGATTTTTGAATTACGTAAAGCGCGCGAACGTGGCCACGTCTTAGAAGGTTTAGCAGTTGCCTTAGCGAACATTGATGAGTTCATTGCCATTATCAAAGCGGCGGCAAACCCAGTCATTGCTAAGCAAGAGTTGATGAGCAAAGCTTGGGATTCATCCATGGTGCGTGAGATGTTGGCTCGAGCTGAGACCGATACTCCAGGTGGCCGTAATGCATATCGTCCAGAAGGCTTATTACCTGAGTACGGTATGCAAACCACTGGCTTGTATCGCCTCTCTGATAGTCAAGCGCAAGAAATTTTGCAAATGCGTTTACAACGCTTGACTGGTCTTGAGCAAGATAAGATTGTTAATGAGTACAAAGAAGTGATGGCTGAGATTTCTGACTTGTTAGATTTGTTGGCTAAGCCAGAGCGTGTTACTTCTGTCATTGAGTCTGAATTGAAAGAGGTTCAATCAGAGTTTGGTATTGCAGGTGGCGATTCAGGGCGCCGTTCATTTATTGAAATGAATGCCACCGAACTCTTCACAGAAGATTTGATTACGCCACAAGATATGGTGGTCACGCTTTCACATACTGGTTACATGAAGAGTCAACCATTAAGTGAGTACCGCGCACAAAAACGTGGCGGTCGTGGCAAGCAAGCTGCTGCTACTAAGGATGAGGATTGGATTGATACCTTATTCGTAGCAAATACGCATGATGCTATCTTGTGCTTCTCTGATCGCGGCCGGATGTATTGGTTGAAGGTATGGGAAGTGCCGCAAGGTAGTCGTACGTCCCGTGGTAAGCCGATCGTCAATATGTTCCCGTTGATCGAAGGTGAAAAGATCACAGTGATTCTTCCAATTAAGGGTTATCAGGATGATCAGTACGTCTTCATGGCAACCAGTCTAGGTACCGTGAAGAAGACCCGTTTGTCTGACTTCTCTAATCCACGCAAGGCCGGAATTATTGCAGTTGACTTAAATGAAGGAGACTTCTTGGTCGGCGCGGCAATTACTGATGGCCAACACGATGTGATGTTGTTCTCAGACGCAGGTAAGGCAGTGCGTTTTGATGAGAATGATGTGCGTCCAATGGGCCGCACAGCACGTGGTGTACGTGGCATGAATTTAGGTGAAGGTCACCAAGTGATTGCGATGCTAGTCGCTCCAGCTGAAGCTGCTGAGGGCACCCAAGCAGCTGTTGTTGATGCCAATGACGCAGCGATTCCAAGTAGCGTATTAACGGCTACTGAGAATGGTTACGGTAAGCGTACGCCAATCACTGAGTACACTCGTCATGGTCGAGGTACTAAAGGCATGATTGCGATTCAGACTTCTGAGCGCAATGGCAAAGTTGTTGCTGCTGCTCTAGTGTCACCTGAGGATCAAATTATGTTGATCACTACTGGTGGCGTCTTAGTTCGCACCCGTGTTTCAGAAATTCGTGAGATGGGTCGTGCCACTCAGGGCGTTACTTTGATCAATGTTGATGAAGGTACCCGATTGTCTGGTTTACAGCGAATTGCTGAAAGCGATTCTGATGACGATACTGAGGTTGATGAGGCAGAAAATGGCGATATGTCCTCTGATGCAGCAACCGATCCTAGCGCTGATGTGGCAGGCGATGCTTAAGGCATCACCAAAAGACTAGAAAACATCATGACTTTTGACCGCCGCATTTTTAATTTCGCTGCGGGACCTGCTACTTTGCCAGAGGCGGTATTGAAGCAGGCTGCTGATGAGATGCTCAATTGGCGGGGACTCGGTACCAGCGTGATGGAAATTAGTCACCGCAGTAAAGAGTTTATGTCCGTGTATGAAGAGACCATACAAGACCTGCGAAGTCTGATGAATATTCCTAACAACTATGAAATTTTGTTGTTGCAAGGTGGTGGCCTTGGTCAAAATGCTGCGATTCCAATGAACTTAATGTCTTTGGCAAAGAGCGGGCCCAAAGCAGATTACATAGTGACTGGTATTTGGTCAGAAAAATCCTATAAGGAAGCCCAGAAATATGGGATCGCGAATCTAGCGGCCTCATCTGCTGCAGAAAAATTTAACACCATTCCGCCAAGATCAAGTTGGCAGCTTTCAAGTGATGCTGCGTACGTTCTCTATTGCGCAAATGAGACGATTGGTGGAGTGGAGTTTCCTGACATACCCAATGTGGGAAGTGTCCCACTGGTCGCAGATATTGCTAGCAACATTCTTTCAAAAGAGATGGATATCACGAAGTGCGCCGTTTGGTTTGCTGGTGCGCAGAAAAATATTGGACCAGCAGGGGTAACGATTGTGATTGTCCGTAAGGATTTAATCGGCCACAGCATGGGTATCACTCCAACGATTTGGGATTGGTCCATACAGGCTGGCACGCAATCGATGATCAACACGCCACCAACCTTTGCTATTTACATGGCTGGCCTAGGATTTAAGTGGCTACTGAAGCAGGGTGGTGTTAAGGTTATAGAAAAGCGAAATCAAGAAAAAGCAGATTTGCTGTATAACTTTTTAGATCAAAGTAGCTTTTATGAGAATCGCGTTACGAAAGAATATCGCTCTCGAATGAATGTTACTTTCTTCTTAAAAGATGAGTCCTTGAATGTAAAGTTTTTAGAAGAATCGAATGCTTTAGGTTTGGTTGCTTTACGTGGTCATAAAGCTGTTGGTGGGATGCGTGCCAGCATCTATAACGCAATGCCCTTAGAAGGTGTTAAAGCCTTGATTGATTTTATGCGCGACTTTGAAAGGCGGGCTTAATGAGTACTGAAGAACAGCGTTTGGCTCCCTTGCGTGAAAAAATCGACTCCTTGGATTCGCAGATTTTAGATTTACTTACACAGCGCGCTCAAGCAGCCCAAGAAGTTGGCCATATTAAAGGTGGATTTTCTTCCCCGGTATTTCGTCCTGAGCGTGAGCGACAGGTCATTACGAAACTTCAGAAGATTAACCAAGGCCCTTTGCTGCCTGATGGTATTGCGGCAATCTGGCGAGAAGTGATGTCTGCTTGCCGTGCCTTAGAGGCTCGCCAAACAATTGCGTATCTTGGGCCAGTAGGTACTTTTTCTGAACAAGCTGCCCAAAATTATTTTGGCCACTCAATTACAGGTTTACCTTGCAATAGCCTGGATGAGGTATTTAATGCTGTGGAAAAGGGCTCTGCCCAATTTGGGATCGTGCCGGTAGAAAATTCCAGCGAGGGTGCCATCTCACGTACCTTAGATTTACTACTTGATTCGCCGATGCATATTAGCGGCGAAGTGGTGTTACCTATTCGACATCATCTTTTATCTAAGAATGGTCATTTGGATGGAGTTACTACTGTTTGTGCGCATGCCCAAGCATTGGCGCAATGCCAACAATGGTTAAGTCAAAATGTACCTCAATTAAAACGCCAAGCGGTCAGTAGTAATGCTGAAGCTGCGCGCTTAGCTGCGAATGATCCAACTCTAGCTGCAATCGCGGGTGAGCCAGCTCAAGTAGCTTACGGTTTGCAAGTAGTCACTGCTCAGGTTCAAGATGATGCTCATAATCGCACACGCTTTGTGGTGATTGGCTCTTATGAATGCCAGCCTACAGGGCATGATCAAACTTCTTTAGTGCTGTCTGTAGATAATCAACCCGGCGCAGTCTATCGCTTACTTGCACCTTTAGCTAAACATGGTGTATCGATGAATCGCTTCGAATCACGTCCTGCTCGCAAAGGTACATGGGAATATCATTTTTATATTGATATTGCTGGCCATGCCGCTGATCCAAGTGTGATCAAAGCTTTGGAAGAGTTGAAAGATATTGCTGCATTCTATAAAAACCTCGGCTCCTATCCTCACTCAGCTTAAAGCTGCAGAAGATAAGCCTGTCAATTAAGCGCTGCCAGAATGACTTCAAAAATTGGTTTAAAACACATTCATGCGATTGCACCTTATGTCGGTGGTCGCCCTATTAGCGAAGTTGCACGCGACTATGGCTTGGATGAAAGTAAGATTGTCAAATTAGCATCTAATGAAAATCCATTAGGAATGCCTCAGTCAGCGCAAGATGCAATGTTAAAAGCAGCAGCTGATTTAGGACGCTACCCAGATTCAAATGGGTTTGAGTTAAAGAAAGTGTTATCGGAGCGTTTGGGTGTGCCAGCCGATTGGATTACCTTGGGCAACGGCAGTAACGACATCTTGGAATTAGCAGCGCGGGCGGTTGCTCAAGCAGGCGATGAGATTATTTTTTCTCGCCATGCTTTTGCTGTTTATCCCTTGGCTACACAAGCAGTGGGTGCTAAATCCATTGAGGTTGCGCCTACCAATAGTTATGGACATGACTTGCCCGCTATGTTGGCTGCCATTCAAGCTTCGGGTCCTAAGGCCAAACTAGTCTTTGTTGCCAATCCCAATAATCCAACCGGTAGCTATTTACCGGCTAAAGAGATTGAGGAGTTCTTGGTCGCAGTACCCAGCAATGTGGCGGTCGTTTTGGATGAGGCATATAACGAATACCTGGCGCCTGAGCAACGCTACGATGCTATTGCTTGGGTGAAGCGTTTTCCAAATATGATTTTGTCACGAAGTTTTTCGAAGGCTTATGGCCTAGCTGGTTTACGGATTGGTTATGGGGTGGCTCAACCACATTTGACTGATTTACTCAATCGCATTCGTCAACCCTTTAATGTGAATAGTCTTGCACAAGCTGCAGCGATTGCCGCATTTCAAGATACTGCTTTCTTACAAAAAGGTTTTGAGCTCAATCGTGATGGATATGCTCAACTAACTAAAGCCTTCGATCAGTTTGGGCTTACTTACTTACCATCTGCTGGTAATTTTGTTTTGGTTAAAGTGGGTGACGATGATGAGGCGGGTAACCGTATCAACTTAGGCTTGCTCAAGCGCGGCATTATTGTCAGACCAGTCGGTAATTACGGATTGCCACAATGGCTTCGCATCTCTATTGGCTTACCTGAAGAGAATGCCGCCTTTCTAGAAGCCTTAAAAGATATCTTGGCCCAGCAATAACGAAGCATTACTACAAAAGATCAATACGCCCATGACCATTATTCATCCTGCAAGTAATTATGGAGTCGTCACTATTGTGGGTGTTGGTTTAATTGGTGCTTCTCTAGGATTAGCGCTCAAGCAAGCAGGTGTAGTGAAAACCGTTTTAGGTGTAGGTCGGAGTAAAGAAAATGTAGATCAAGCCCTAAAAATGGGCGCGATTGATGCTGTAGTGGATTTAGTTGAGGCCGCCAAAAAATCCGATGTGATTGTTTTGTGTGTGCCTGTTGCGCAAATGCGTGCAGCGTTTGAAATCATCGAACCGCATCTCGAATCTAAAACCATGATTACTGATGCTGGAAGTACTAAAGGTGATGTGATTGTGGCTGCCAAAGAAGTCTTAGGTAAAAAAGGATGTCAATTTGTGCCCGCCCATCCAATTGCAGGCGGTGCTCAACATGGCGCTAGTGCCGCTAAAGCAGATTTATTTAAAGGTAGGCAAACGATTATTTGCCCTATGCAAGAAAATTCTCCAGAAGATATCGCTCTGATCGAGGGCTTTTGGGAATCGGCTGGCTCCGAAGTGAAAAAAATTAGTAGTGTGCAGCACGATGCAATTTATGCAGCCGTCTCTCACTTACCGCATATTTTGTCTTTTGCCTTGATGGCGAGCGTTGTCAATTCAGAGGATGCAGAGCAAAAGCTAGGTCATGTCGGCGCGGGCTTCAAGGACTTTACTCGCATAGCTGCATCTAGCCCAGAGATGTGGCGTGATATCTGCTTAGGTAATCGCACTGCAATCTTGAAAGAGCTTGATCAGTACTTATTGATCGTCAATCACATGCGTAAATTGATTGCTGAAAATGATGGCCCTGGTCTAGAAAAATTATTTAATAAGGCAAGTAAAGCCCGTCAAGATTTGGATGGGGTTTAATGACTCATTTGCCTAGTATCGAGATTGGTCCATTTATACGAGCTCAAGGCTCGATTATTTTGCCAGGATCCAAGAGTATTTCTAATCGTGCATTACTTTTGGCAGCCCTTTCTTCTGGCACTACAACCCTTAAGAACTTATTAGACGCTGACGATACGCAGGTGATGCGTAATGCACTCCGCCAGCTAGGTCTTTCAGTGATCGATCAACCCAATCATATTTGTGTAGTAGAGGGCTGTAATGGCAAATTTCCAGTGCGTGATGCTGATCTCTTTATGGGGAATGCTGGTACTGCAATTCGTCCATTGACTGCAGCGCTAGCGATGCAAGGTGCTAACTATCGTTTATCAGGCGTAGCTCGAATGCATGAGCGACCAATTCGTGATCTCGTTGATGGATTGCGCCAAGTGGGTGCCAAGATCGAATATGAATTACAAGATGGTTATCCACCGATTCAGATTTCTGCAGCGGATATTCAGATTAAAGATGTTGTTAAAGTACGCGGCGATGTATCGAGTCAATTCTTAACAGCTTTGCTGATGGCTCTACCTTTAGTTGCTCTCGAACCCGTACGTATTGAAGTGGTCGGCGAACTCATTTCACGTCCTTATATCGATATCACCCTCAAATTAATGGCTAGATTTGGTGTCAAGGTGTCATGCCCTGATTCACAATCATTTGTTATTCCTGCCAACACTTCGCATATTGTTTACAAAAGCCCAGGAGAGCTCTCGGTTGAAGGTGATGCTTCCTCAGCCTCTTATTTTTTAGCCCTAGGCGCTATCGGTAATGGCCCTGTGCGTGTACTCGGGGTCGGCAAAGATAGCATCCAAGGCGATGTCGCATTTGCAGATGCGCTTGCTCTAATGGGCGCCAAGATCACTGCAGGTGAAGATTGGATTGAAGTTACCGGTGTTAAGAGTGCCAATGGAAAACTCAATGGCATCACTATAGATTGCACTGAAATACCAGATGCTGCGATGACGCTTGCAGTTGCCGCATTGTTTGCAGAAGGTCCTACGCGCTTAAATGGCATAGCGAGTTGGCGCGTTAAAGAAACTGATCGTATTGCTGCAATGGCAACAGAATTAAAGAAAGTTGGGGCAATAGTTGAAGAGGGTGCTGATTACATTGTGATTCAGGCGCCAGCATCAAAAGATGATTGGAAATCGCCAAGCGACGGTATTGATACATACGATGATCATCGTATGGCAATGTGTTTTTCACTCGCGGCATTTGGACCTCACACCCTCAAAATCAATGATCCGAATTGTGTTGCTAAAACATTTCCTACTTACTTCGCAGAGTTTGCGCAGGTAGTTCGTTAGATACCACCAAATGAGCCCTTTTCCAGTCATTGCTATTGATGGACCTACTGCTTCAGGTAAGGGCACGGTTGCATCTCTAGTGGCAGAGAAGCTGGGTTTCCATTATTTGGATAGTGGTGCCCTATATCGCTTAGTTGCACTAGCAAGTGAAATCCAGGGAATTGATGTCAAAAATGGCCCAGAATTAGGTCTTTTAATACCTAAGTTGTTGATCTTATTCAAAAATAATCAAATTATCCTTAATGGTGAGGATGTGACGGATGCAATTCGTACGGAAAATATCGGTCTGAGAGCCTCGACATTGGCCGTACATCCCGAAGTAAGAGCGGCTTTGGTGAGTCTTCAGCGCAGTTTTTGCCAATTTCCAGGCTTGGTGGCTGATGGCAGGGATATGGCGAGCGTGATATTCCCAGATGCAGTTTTGAAGGTTTTCTTAACCGCAACTGCCACTGCGAGAGCCGAGCGTCGTTATAAGCAATTGATAGCTAAGGGAATTTCTGCTAAACTTTCCAACTTACTGCAAGATTTGCAGGAGCGGGATGCCAGAGACAGCAGTCGAGGCGCCGCCCCTTTAGTGATTGCAGATGGTGCAAAAGTGCTTGAAACATCAGATTTGTCGATAGATCAAGTAGTTAAGACAGTTTTGGATTGGTATCAATCTATAGCTGCTTAGTTTTGCAGGTAGTAGATGTTAGCTTTAAGGAGTAGTTTTGGCGTCTTAAGAAACTCTACAACGCGATCATTTCATTAGCGTGTTTCTCTGAGACTTTTTTAACCTAACCCGTCGGGCCTTCTGGCGGCAAAAAGTGAATACACATGTCTGAATCATTTGCAGAATTATTTGAAGAATCATTAACCCGATCGAATATGAAGACCGGCCAAGTTATTTCGGCTGAGGTCCTTCGCATCGACCATAACTTCGTCGTTGTTAACGCTGGCTTAAAGTCTGAAGCGTTTATTCCTGTTGAAGAATTCCATAACGACGCTGGCGAGATTGAAGTAGCTCCTGGCGATTTCGTTTCTGTTGCTATCGATGCCTTGGAAAATGGCTATGGCGACACCATCCTCTCTCGTGATAAAGCGAAACGCTTAGCATCCTGGATGAATTTGGAAAAAGCTCTCGAGCAAGCTGAGATCGTTACTGGTACTGTTACCGGTAAGGTTAAAGGTGGCTTGACTGTGATGGTGAACGGTATCCGCGCATTCTTGCCCGGATCACTCGTTGATACACGTCCAATCAAAGACACCAGCCCTTACGAAGGTAAGACGATGGAGTTCAAGGTTATTAAGCTTGACCGCAAGCGTAACAACGTCGTGTTGTCACGTCGTGCAGTGGTTGAAGCTAGCCAAGGTAAAGAGCGCGCTGAGTTGATGTCTAACCTTAAAGAAGGTGCAGTAGTTACTGGCTTGGTTAAGAACATCACTGATTACGGCGCGTTCGTTGACCTCGGTGGTATTGATGGCCTCTTGCACATTACCGATTTGGCATGGCGTCGTGTGCGTCACCCAAGCGAGATGTTGACTGTTGGCCAAGAAGTAACAGCTAAGATTTTGAAGTTTGATCAAGAAAAGAACCGTGTTTCACTTGGCGTGAAGCAACTTGGTGATGATCCTTGGGTAGGTATTGCACGTCGCTATCCACCTAATACCCGTTTATTCGGCAAAGTAACTAACTTGACTGATTACGGCGCGTTTGTTGAAATCGAATCTGGTATCGAAGGTTTGGTACACGTTTCTGAAATGGATTGGACCAACAAAAACGTTGCTCCAAGTAAAGCTACTGCACTAGGAACCGAAGTTGAAGTGATGGTTCTGGATATTGATGAAGACAAGCGTCGTATTAGCTTGGGCATCAAGCAGTGCAAAGCAAATCCATGGGAAGAGTTCTCACGTGCTCAGCAAAAAGGCGACAAACTGACTGGTGCAATCAAGTCAATTACTGACTTTGGTGTATTCATTGGTTTACCTGGCGGCATCGACGGCTTAGTTCATCTTTCTGATATTTCTTGGAATGAACCAGGTGAAGAAGCTGTTAAGAAATACAAAAAAGGTGATGAAGTTGAAGCCACTGTATTGGCAATTGATGTTGAGAAAGAGCGCATCTCTCTCGGTATCAAACAATTGTCTGGTGATCCATTCAATAACTACACATCGGTTAGTGACAAGGGTAGCCTCGTGACTGGTACCGTGAAAGCAGTTGATGCTAAGGGCGCAACGATTCACTTGGCGGATGAAGTAGAGGCTTATTTGCGCGCTTCTGAGATCTCAACAGATCGTGTTGAAGATGCTCGCAATGTATTGAAAGAGGGTGATAGCGTTACTGCAATGATCATCAATATTGATCGCAAGTCACGCGTGATTAATCTTTCAATCAAGGCAAAAGACAGTTCTGATCAACAAGATGCGATGAGCAAGCTTCAGGGTGATGCGCAGTCTGGCACAACCAATCTAGGCGCTTTGTTAAAAGCAAAAATGGACAATCAGGGCTAAATCAATATCGCTACTTTCCGTAAGGAAGGTGGCGATTTTTTATTGATAGATCATGACAGATCAAGAGCAACAAGCTATTACTCGCTCCGAACTCGTGGAGAGCCTCGCGGAACAATTTCCGCAGCTTCTGCCTAGGGATGTGGAGTTGGCGGTAAAAACCTTGCTGGACACAATGACTCAAGCTTTGGCTGAAGGCAAGCGCATCGAGTTACGTGGCGTTGGCAGTTTTGTGCTTCATCATCGTCCTGCGCGTACTGGTCGTAATCCAAAATCAGGTGAGAAGGTATTGATTCCAGAAAAACGTGTTCCGCACTTTAAGCCTGGAAAAGAATTGCGTGAACGTGTAGATTACAAGCCTTTAAAGCAGGCGGGCCCTAAAGAGGGTTCTGGTGCCTAGTATTCGGGCTCAGCCTCAGTGGTCCTTCAGGACCATTTTTTTATTTGAAGTCTGTACAGCATGATTCAGATTGAGACAGCTTGGCTATTACTTTTACCAGTCATGTTTGGTATTGGCTGGTTAGCATCCCGTTGGGATTTACGTCTTGAAAACCGGATGGATGAGCGTGAGCGTATGCGTCAGCAACGTTCTACCTTTAAAGGATTAAGTCTTCTCCTCAATGAGCAGCCTGACCAAGCGATTGAGACTTTAGTCAAGATTGCGCAGCTAGATCCTGAAACGATTGAGTTACATTTTTCCTTGGGTAACTTATTTCGTCGTCGCGGCGAAACCGAGCGTGCTATCCGAGTACATCAACATTTAGCAAACCGAGATGATTTAAAGCCCCGTGACCGTGATCATGCTGCTTATGAATTAGGACGCGACTTCTTGCGGGCGGGTTTGCTAGATCGCGCTGAAGCATCTCTTAATCGCGTAGGTCCTGGGAAATTTGCAGCACCTGCAAAAGAGAGTCTATTAGAGATGTATCAGATAGAGCGTGATTGGAAAAAAGCCATCATTTCAGCTAGTCAGCTTGAAAAGCTTCAATGTAAATCCCATCAAACT
>JBILYO010000133.1:0-6174 GCA_044377685.1 Polynucleobacter sp.
TGTAAAAGGTCGATTTGGTATGGACTATATTCATAGCCCACAACGCTTAACCAAACCGCTGATTCGTAAACCTGGCGTACCTAAGGATGAAACTGCAACACAGAACCCTCAAGATTGGTCTCAGATTTTCCGTGAAGCGACTTGGGAAGAGGCATTAGATTTGGCCGGTGGTAAGTTAAAAGAGCTTAAAGACAAGCATGGCTTAAAAGTGCTGGCCGGTTTTGGTTCAGCCAAAGGCAGTAACGAGGAAGCTTATCTGTTTCAGAAATTAGTGCGCACTGGATTTGGCAATAACAACGTTGACCATTGCACGCGTCTTTGCCATGCATCGTCTGTGGCTGCGCTCTTAGAGGGCGTAGGGTCTGGGGCAGTGAGTAATCAAGTGAATGATGTTGAAAACTCCAGCATGATTTTCCTGATTGGATCAAATCCAACCTCCAATCATCCGGTCGCTGCTACCTGGTTTAAGAATGCCGCTAAACGAGGTACGAAGATTGTGCTTTGCGATCCTCGGTTGACTGATATCAGCAAGCATGCTTGGCGCACGATGCAGTTTAAGCCTGATACTGATGTGGCTATGCTCAACGCGATGATTTATACGATCATTGAAGAGGGCTTAGCTGATCAGAAATTCATTCAAGAGCGTGCTAATAATTTTGAAGCCCTTAAAGAAAATATCAAAGGTTACAGTCCTGAGACGATGGCGCCTATCTGTGGCATCCCCGCTGAAACAATCCGTGAAGTAGCCAGAGAATTTGCCACTACTAAGTCAGCCATGATTTTGTGGGGTATGGGCGTGAGTCAACACGTGCATGGAACCGATAATGCGCGCTGCTTAATTGCCTTAGTGAGTATTACAGGACAAATTGGTAAGCCTGGTTCGGGTCTGCATCCATTACGCGGTCAGAATAACGTTCAGGGTGCTAGTGATGCCGGATTGATTCCGATGATGTTCCCGAATTATCAACGTGTGGATCATGATGCTGCGCATGCATGGTTTGAGAACTTCTGGGATACCAAGCTCGATAAGAAACCTGGTTATACCGTTGTAGAGATCATGCACAAGATTACTGCGCCTGATAGTGATCCCGATAAGATCCGCGGCATGTACATTGAGGGTGAGAACCCTGCAATGAGTGATCCTGATTTAAATCATGCACGTCATGCACTCGCATCTTTAGAGCACTTAGTTGTACAAGATATTTTTATGACTGAAACTGCCTTGTTAGCAGACGTGGTGTTGCCTGCCAGTGCATGGCCGGAGAAAGTTGGTACTGCCAGCAATACTGACCGCATGGTACAGATGGGTAAAAAAGCAATCAATCCTCCTGGTGAAGCAAAGCCAGATCTTTGGATCATCCAAGAAATTGCTAAGCGTATGGGGTTGGATTGGAACTATCAAGGTCCTGATGCTGGCGTAGCAGAAGTCTATGATGAAATGCGCCTCGCGATGCATGCTGCGATCAAAGGTATTACTTGGGACCGCCTCGAAAGAGAATCTAGCGTTACTTACCCATGCCTATCTGAAGAAGACCCAGGCCGTCCAATCGTCTTTGATGATCACTTTGCGACTCTTGATGGCAAAGTGAAGTTAGTTCCGGCAGATATCATTCCTGCAAATGAAAGACCTGATGCAGAGTATCCATATGTCTTAATTACAGGACGTCAGTTAGAGCATTGGCATACCGGCAGCATGACAAGAAGAGCAACCATCCTGGATGCGATTGAGCCGATGGCTACCGTATCGATGCATGGTGAAGATATGACACAGCTAGGCATTGCTGCGGGTGATGTTGTCACCGTACAATCACGCCGCGGAGAAGTGGGTATACATGTACGCCGAGATGATGGCACACCACGTGGAGTGATCTTCATTCCATTTGCTTACTACGAAGCTGCAGCAAACTTAGTCACTAATTCTGCATTGGACCCATTTGGCAAGATTCCAGAATTTAAGTACTGCGCAGTCCAGGTCAGCAAGGGTGGGCAGGTAGCACCAGTAATAGGTTATGGAACAAATGACCCGAAGAGACAGACGATGGTTGCTGCATCTTAGTTGCGCCCTTTCTCCCAGTAAAACCCCGCACTTGAGGCGGGGTTTTTTATCACTTGCTTGAATGTATCAATGTAAATACTATGTATCTACATTAGATAAGGGGGGGATTCAATGCAAACGATCATCAGAAAGTGGGGTAATAGCCCAGCTTTGCGCTTAAGTGCAGCCGTTATGAAATCCGCCCATCTGAATATTGACCAATTAGTTTCTGTAAAAGTGCAAAAAGGTCGAATTGTGATCGAGCCGCTGGTAAAGCAAGAATATCAACTGAATGATTTGTTGGCAGGCATCACAGCTAAGAATCTTCATGGTGAAGTCGATATATGTAATGCTGAGTCTAAATCTGAAGAATTAATACCTTTCATACCTCGAAGTTATTGAGTAAAAACTCAATGCCAATATCACCAATGCCCTTTAGAATGATCTATGGCTAGTTCAAAACCCTCACCAAATTCCTCAGAAGCAAAAGCAGATCTACCAGTACTCATTATTGGAGCTGGTCTTGCTGGTTTAACGGTTGCACTGCATATGGCCGAGACCCAACCAGTTATTGTGATGGCTAAACGGGGCTTAGGCGAAGGGGCAACAGCTTGGGCACAAGGTGGCATTGTTGGAGTAGTTGATAAAGAGCATGACAGTATTGATTCCCATGTAGCTGATACTTTGGATGCTGGAGCTGGTCTAGTAGTCGAGTCAACCGCACGTTATATCGCAGAAGAGAGTGCAGAAGCCATTCGTTGGTTAGTGGATCAAGGCGTCCCCTTTACTCCCGATGAAACTGGCCCAATGGGATTGCATCTGACTCGTGAGGGCGGTCATAGTCATCGCCGTATTGCTCACGCTGCTGATGCTACTGGTAAAGCCATTCATGAAGTGCTCTTGGATAAAGCCCGCGCTCATCAAAATATTCAATTACTAGAGCATTGGATCGCTCTCGACTTAATTACCAATCGTCATTTAGATGCGAAGATTCAGCGCACTAAACCCAATCGCTGTTATGGCGTTTATGCACTTGATATTAAAAATAATCGCGTCGAAACGATTGCAGCTAAGTCCGTTGTTCTGGCGACTGGTGGGGTAGGCAAGGTATACCGTTACACCAGTAATCCTGATACTGCTACAGGTGATGGTATCGCGATGGCATGGCGTGCAGGCTGCCGCGTAGGCAATATGGAATTTATACAGTTTCATCCCACATGCCTTTATCACCCAAGTGACCGGACCTTTCTGATTACGGAAGCAATGCGGGGCGAGGGTGGTATCTTAAAGCTGCCTGATGGTACCTGCTTTATGTCAGAGCATGATGATCGAAGTGAGTTGGCTCCCCGCGATATTGTCGCCAGAGCGATCGACTTTGAAATGAAGAAGCACGGCTTAGATTATGTGCACCTCGATGCCACCCATTTAGGCGAAGCTTTCATTAAAGAACATTTCCCCATGATTTATGCCCGATGCTTAACGCTGGGACTAGACATTACTAAAGATCCAATTCCGGTAGTGCCGGCAGCGCATTACACCTGTGGTGGAGTCGTGACCGATCTTAAGGGGCGCACTGACTTGCCAGGCCTATATGCAGTAGGGGAAGCCACTTATACAGGTCTGCATGGTGCCAATCGCCTAGCGAGTAACTCCTTATTAGAGTGTGTCGTGATTGGTAAAGCAGCTGCAAAAGATATTACAGAACTCAAAACTCCAAGCTTGCCAAATCTTCCTCTATGGGATGAGAGCCAAGTAGAAGATGCAGACGAACAAGTGGTGATTGCCCACAACTGGGATGAATTGCGCTCCCTGATGTGGAACTATGTCGGTATCGTAAGAACAAACCGACGCTTAGAGCGAGCCTTACATCGAATTAAACTCCTCAGATACGAAGTTCAGGAGTACTACGCTAACTTTAAGGTCACGCGTGACTTAATCGAGTTACGTAACTTGCTTGAGTGTGCCGAACTCATCGTACGATCAGCACTCATGCGCAGAGAGAGCAGGGGATTGCATTACAGCCGTGACTACCCCGGTACTTGGGCCGTGTCTTACCCAACGATTTTGACGCCCCAGGCTGAAGGTAATTCTGAAGGCTCTGAAACATAGGTCTGGCACTGAAGCTATGACGCACATTAAGCGCATCTCAATCTTAATATGCAGTGTAAGCATTCTGGCTTGTGCTGCAGTTACCAGTAGACAAAAAGATCCAGTCTTTGCATACGAAGGTGGTCGGGTTTCGGTAGTTGATGATTATGGTGATTGTTTTATCTCAATTGATGGCCCCATCAACGCATCTCTAGAAAAAGCGTTCAATAAAGCTAGGGCTTTTGTAGAAGAACAAGTTTGTATTGAAAAAATTGTATTGATAACATCGCATGGTGGAGATCTTGAGGTTGCTATGCATATTGGCAAAGAAATCCGATCGGGCGAGTACAGCACTGACATACATCAGTACTGTGAATCGGCCTGTGCATTTATTTATATGGGTGGAGTTCGACGTTTTGCACATCTGAACTCTCGCATTATTGATGATTCAAAATTAGGTGTTCATCAACCAGCGTCTCAACTATTATTTCAGAAATGTATTAATAATGATCCAAAAAATGGCCCTATTACCCAATCTATAAGGCAGTATCTAGCACTGATGCTACCCCCGCTTGCGGCTACCACTATATCTAATGAAATATTTGACACTTCATGTAAGCAGATTTCTTATTTAGATGCAAAAACTCTTTTACGTTCAGGCATCGCAACTGAAAGCGTTGATTTTCACTAAGGAGCCAACCTAACTGCCTCTGAAGCTTGCATAAGAATCGGAAGTAGCTAGATTAATTTAAAATCCGCATCGAAAAATCTACCGCATGAATATCCTTGGTCAACTTTCCAAGAGAGATGCGATCAACTCCAGTAGCAGCAATAGTACGAATCTGATCTAAATCAATACCACCCGATGCTTCTAAAAGAGCACGACCAGCCGTAAAGGCCACAGCCTCTCTCATTTGCTCAGTAGTGAAGTTATCAATCAGAATGCTCTTAGCACCAGCGTCAATTGCTTGCGCTAATTCAGCCATATTCTCAACCTCTACCTGAATATCCACACCTGCATTGAGAGCGGCAGCATTCTTGAGTGCAGCGGCAACGCCTCCAGCTGCAGCAATATGATTTTCTTTAATGAGGATGCCGTGCCATAAGGCTAGACGTTGATTTTGGCCGCCACCAACACGAACAGCGTATTTCTGGGCTTGCCGTAATCCCGGAATAGTTTTACGAGTATCGAGAACCGCGCAACCATTGGGGTTTGGGCTGATACCAGCAATCGCGTTAACATGATCGCGTGCAATCGAAGCCGTCCAAGAAAGAGTCTGTAAGAAATTAATACAGGGGCGCTCAGCAGACAGTAATGCGCGCGAGTCTGCCTCAATATCGCAGACCTTGGTATCGGGCTTCATCAAGTCACCTTCGGTATAGTTCCAGGTTACTTTGGCAGAAGGATCTAGTTTCTTCAGGGTGCCTTCAAACCAATCCACTCCACACAGAACGGCAGATTGACGAACGATGAGCTGCGCTGTAACGGGCTTGCTTGGAACTAGCATGGCAGTCCAATCACCGGTGCCAATATCTTCCATGAGTGCATCCGTAATATTGCGCTGCCGTGCTTGCTCTAAAGTTTCATTACGTTCAAACATGAATTAAGCAGCACCGATGTTTTTGACAAAGCCATGCTGGGCTTTGGCAAGAAGCTCAGGATAATTTTTTGTAAAGTCCATCATGCGCTCAATGCACCCCAAAGCCTTTGAGCGAGTAGGCTCAGGAACAAAGATCTCGCCGGAAGCATTCTCGAGGCAATCTAAGATTCCTTGTAAGCCATTCATGGCCATCCAAGGGCAGTGCGCACAACTCTTGCAAGTAGCGCTGTCACCAGCGGTTGGGGCCTCAATCAGAGTCTTATTAGGCGCTAGCTGACGCATGCGATGCAGGATGCCTCTATCAGTTGCAACGATGTATTCAGTAGCGCTACCTTCGACAACGGCCTTAATCATGGCCGAGGTAGAGCCCACCACATCGGCCAAATCCACCACCGCTTGAGGGGACTCAGGATGTACCAAAATCATGGCATCAGGGTGAGCTGCTTTGAG
>JBILYO010000134.1:0-6173 GCA_044377685.1 Polynucleobacter sp.
AGCAGAAATACTTAAAGTCTCACCTGCCAGATGCAATGCAATCACCCCACCAATTGCTGCAAACGGCACATTGATCATGACAATAAAAGCATCGCGGAAATTACCAAAAGCGCTCACTAATAGTAAAAAGATTCCTATTAAAGCCAAAGGCACAATTAGCATCAGCTTCTTCTGGGCTTGCTTCATCTGATTGAACTGACCATCCCAGCTAATCGAATAATTTGGGGGTAAGGTAATATTTTTCTCAACCAAAAATTGTGCATCCTCTACAGCACTCCCCAAATCGCGATTACGTACGCTAAATTTAATCGCGATATACCTTTTGCCGGCTTCGCGATAAATAAAGAATGGACCATCGGACAACTGCACCGTAGCAACCATCGATAAAGGAATGACCTTGCCATCAGGTGCATCTACTAATAAACGGCTGATATCGGCTACATCATTACGACTACCTTCATTTAAGCGAATGGCAATACCAAAAGTCTTCTCATCCTCAAGTAGGCTGGTAACTGCAGTTCCGCCAATAGCATTGGCTACCAGCGTCTGTACATCGTTAACATTAATGCCGTAGCGAGCAGCTCGGTCGCGATCAATTTGAATATTTAAGGTTGGCTGACCCAACTCTTTCAGAATACCTTCATCAGCAACACCACGCACTTTTTTGAGTTGAGCAAGAACTTCATGCGCCTTTTGATCTAGTACCTCAAGATCAGTACCGTAAATCTTGACGGAATTTTCACCTTTCACTCCTGATAAAGCTTCGTTCACATTATCTTGAATATATTGCGAGAAACTATAACTAATACCGGGTATCTTATTTAACTCGGTCTCTAAATGCACAATCAAATCCTTCTTAGTTAAACCGGAAGGCATCTTGTCAGGACTCTTTAAATACAAACCATATTCCTGGTTAAATACTCCAGTTGAGTCAGTGCCATCATCTGGACGCCCAATTTGTACGGCAACCTTGTTAATTTCTGGTTGCTTGATAAAGGTTTCACGTAATTGATTTGCTACCTTCACGGAGTAATCAAGATCTACCGTATTAGGCAGGGTCACGCGCAGCCAAATATTATTTTCTTCCAAAGTAGGTAAGAATGCAGTTCCTAAACGGGTCATGCTCAATAGCGTTAGCCCAAGCACAAATATGGCCACTGAGAAGACTGTCAATGGGCGATCCATCCACTTTCTGAGCAAAGGTTTGTAGCTATTGAGAATCTTGGTCATGAATGAAGGTGGCTTATGCGTAAGATTTTCACCAAAAACCAAAGAAATCATTGCAGGCAAGAAGGTAAGACTTAAGATCATGGCAGCGATTAAGGCAAAGCCCATCGTAAAGGCCATCGGTTTAAAAATAATGCCTTCTACACCACCCATAAAGAACAATGGGGAATAGGCAACGATGATGATGCCCGTTGAATAAATCATCGCGCGCTGAACTTCGCTAGTAGCTTGAATAATGCTTTGGTTTAAGCGCTTACCGCCCTCCTCTAAGTGGCGCATGACGTTTTCTGTCAAGATCACTGCTGAATCCACAATCACACCAAAGTCAATTGCACCAAGAGAAATCAGGTTTGCTGGCACGCTCCATAAGTGCATCTGAATAAAAGAGACGCAAAGCGCTAATGGAATGACCGCTGCTACTACTGCAGCAGCACGTAAATTGCCCAGGAAAATAAACAATACCCCAAGCACCAAGGAGATACCAAAAAATAGTGTGTGCTTAACCGTTCCAATCGTAATATCGAGCAACACCTGGCGATCATAGAAAGGTTTAACTTCGATGCCAGGAGGAAGTACATGTTTATTAATATTATTGACAGTATTGTGAACTCGCGCCAATACTTCTGTTGCATTCTCACCGCGACGTAAATATACAATCCCCTCAACTGAATCAGCGCTCTCATTAAATTGGAACATGCCTAAGCGTGGCGCATTTCCAATTTGCACTCTTGCGACATCACCAATCCGAATGGGTACTCCATTATTCATGGTGATGACGACTTGTTTAATATCTTCTATATTTTTTAAGAGGCCAACCCCACGGACTACAAACTGCTGTTCACCACTAGGCAAAAGTCCGCCACCAGTATTGCTATTAGCATTAGTCAGAGCAGCAATCATTTGATTGATGGTGATGCCCTTAGCCTGCAGACTTTCAGGGCTGACAATCACTTGATATTGACGAACCTTACCCCCAAATGAGGAAACGTCTGCTACCCCAGGAGTTTGTTTGAGCTCTTTATAGATCTCATAGTTTTGCAAGGTTTTGAGTTGTGTTGACGAAGCGTAATCAGAGCGCACTTCATAGCGCATGATCTCACCAGTGGCATCAGAGTCTGGGCTGATACTCGAATTGACCCCAGGAGGAAAATCCACTTTTCCCAAACTAGAAATAAAGATTTGACGTGCCTTGAAAGGATCGGTGGTGTCATTAAATTTTAAAGTGACGACCGACAAACCAAATAGCGACACGGAACGAAAAGCTTGTAAACCAGGAATACCCGCTAAGGCATTTTCTACTGGAATCGTGACTTGTTGCTCTACTTCCGTAGTACTTCGGCCAGGCCACTGAGAAATCGCCTGGATAGTCAGTGGCGCAACACCAGGGTATGGCTGAATTGGCAACTTACTCAGGCTGAACATGCCTAAGCCAAGCAAAACAATTGAAGCGAATATGACAATCACTCGCTTCTCAACAACCCCTCGAATAAATGAGGTAAAAACGCTCACTTAGTCCTCCTGCTTGGCAAAACGATCGTTTAGAAGAACCGCACCTTCAGCCAATATTTGCCAGCCTGGTTCAACGCCTTCAGTAATCGCAAAAGTCTTACTGTTTAAGTCATAGCCTTTGACTAGTACGCGCCTAAAGGTTTCTGGTCCAACTCTAATGATGGCAAAGCGCGCTTCGCGATTACGCACAATAGCGGTTTGTGGCACTACGATGGCATCAGCAGTACCCGTTGTCAAAAGTCCAGAAACGAACATATCTGGTCGCAAGAGATTATCTGTATTGTCTACGTCAGCACGAATTAATAAAGTGCGCGTTTGTGGATCGACCGCTGGCGCAATGTAATTAGCATAAGCGACAAACTCTTTATCAGGATAAGCCTCAAGACGCAAAATAATTTTTTGGCCAGGCTTAATCATCCTAAAGTCTTGCTCAAAAATATTACCTAAGAACCATAGTTGCTTAGGATCAGCCAAGGTTGCGATCACATCTCCTGAATTGACTGCTGCACCTGGTTCCACATTACGTTTGACCACTACACCCTTTAAAGGTGAACGCATAAATAAATTGGGCTGAGTCTTGCCTGAACTTTCAATAGCCTTAATATCACTATCACTAGCTCCAAGATTTCTCATACGGTTAGCAGCGGCATCTTGTGTGAAATTCGCATCGTCTAACAAATCAGTCATGGCCTTATTCGAAACCAAGACCTTAGCAATTTTGGATGACAGTAAATATTCTTGTTGAGCAGAAATAAAATCAGGGCTATAGAGCTCTACAACAGGAGATCCGACATTGACTTGAGCGCCATCAAAGGCATAAATACGCTCGACCCTGCCAGGCGCGCGCACTGACAATACTTTAGATTTTTCTGCATTAAAGGCAAGTCTTCCGGGAACCTTAATATCAATGGGTACTTGGACTTTAACAGCTGATTGAAAGATGTAAATTTCAGGATTGAGCTTTATGCCAGGAAGATTAAGCTCAAGGATGCCACTCTTCTCAACTTTAAGTGCTTTATCAGAAGCCTCAGTCTTGACTATGCGGTTCACGTTAGTCACCCGGCCTAAAACGATACCCAGTGAAAGAATAGCAAAAGCAACTGCCAATAAACGGACACGATTACGATTTGTTGGGCTAAGATTCCAATACAAACCAGCTAAACCTGCAAGACCGATCTGCACACGATGTGAACCATAATGCACGCCTTGATGCAAATGGGGCTTTAGTTTTTCATAAAAGCGCTTTATTTGCGTCAGAATCTGATTAATCAACACTGCTCCTTAAAAAGGCTCTTTGCCTGCGGAAACATACAAAACAGCCTGGGCTTGCATGAGATTACTCTCAGATTGTGCCAAAGCAATCTCTAAGCTACGTAATTGCGTCTGCGCAGTCAATAAATCATTAAATCCTTGACCATTATTAGAGTATTGAGTGAGGCCTACTCTGTAGGCCGCCTCTGCCTGAGGAACTTGGCGGTCCCTCAGAAACTGGGTTTGATTTTTAGCCTGTTCATAAACAGCATAGGCTGTATTGACACCCAAGACAATTTGCTGACGATAAGAAATATTGCCCGCCTCAGCAGCCGCTTGACTCCGCTGTGCCTGCTCTACTCCATACCTCTCTTTGGTAAAAAAATACAAAGGAATAATGAGGTCAAACTCAAGCTGGTAAAACATGGTGCTGTTATTCGATGTAAAAGGCCCACGTGGAGTATAGGAAGATCCAATCACCTGAAAATCTGGCAAATAGGCTTTCTTAGCTAAGTCAACACCTTTGCGAGCTGCCTCGAGTTGTAATGCAGAGCTCTTGAGAGTTGGGTGACTCGTCTCTGCATAATCTTCAAGCTCTAATAAGGTCGGTACATTATTGATCGCACGACGGACATCCGCACGCAAGACTAATTTTTCTCTAGCGTGACGCCCCACTAATGTATTAATGCTTTTAATTGCTACATCTAACTGACGCTCAGCATTAAATTGATCAGCTTGTGCTGCACTTTGCGCTACTTGCGCATTGAGGTATTCCACGTAAGCAGCAGAGTTATTGGAATAACGTGCTTTTGCTACGTTCTTAATCATTTCTAAGCGAATGACCGATTCTCTTAAAACCTGTAATTGCTTTTGCGAAGCTAAAGCACTGAAGAACAGAGAAGAGAGTTGCGCACCCAACTGTAAATAGCTTGCCTCACTTTGCGCTAAGAGTGCTTCTGCATTAGTGTTGGCAATGTCAGAAGCCAAACTCCTTTTCCCTGGAAACTGAAACGGTTGCGCTATAGAAATAGAATTGTTATTACTAATCCCGCCAGGGTACTGAGCAGTTGGTGCATTAGCACCACCAAGTGCCAATGGTGAGTTTGAGGGCATGCCTGACCATACAAAGCCAACTTGTGGATTTGCAGGCGCCGCAATTTGTGGAACAGTCGCCTTGGCAGATAAATAAGATTCGCGTAAGGAAGCTAACTGCGGATTATTTAATTTGAGCTCATTCCAGAGTTGACGCAGGTCCATCTCTGAAGGACCTGGAGAAACTGACTTGGTATAAATTTTAGGAGTATTCGCTGAGTCGACTAGCAGTAATGACTCTATTTGCTTATTAGATTGGTTGCCAGCAGTCTTTGCTCCAATAACAGGAGGCATTCCGAGTGGATTGCTTTGATCGGACTGAACGAGAACTGTTGCAGAGCTAGAACCCATTTCACCTATTTGCGCCAATACTGGGAGACTATAGGTGCTAAGAGCAAAAGTTGTGATTGCCAGTTTGGCTATCCTTTTGTAAGGTCTTGCAGCACTATTTTCGCGTGGACCAAGAATCAACAAATGCTGCTACCTCTAAATCAATAAAAGCTGTTTTCATAGGCCCAGATATTGATTTTGGTAATTCCACTACCAGCATTAGGGGGATTTAAGGATTATAGGGTAGAAAAGATAAAGGTCGAATGATGGGCAATACCTATCTCATTGATTCTAAAGATAATAATGAAAATTCAAGCTACAAAATAGCTCAAAACTCAGCATGGATCCTAAAGGAAAGGATGCTGACTGGCCCGCGGGCAGAGTTATAGGCAGGATTGCTGATGTACTGAAAGTTCAAACCAGCTAAGACATTTTTTTCGACTGCAGCGTTGTAGTAAAGCTCTGCAATGCGCTCAGGGCGATAGCTAATAGCCTTACCTGGACCCGCATAATCACCAATGAAATAAGAAATGCCGCCTGCCTGTAAATAATTTTTACGATTATTCGACAATCCGTTTTGCATCATCGAAATGCCGATGCTGTCACTAGGACGACTCCAGCTTGAGCCATTCATACCCAGTCCAACCGAGATAGAGTTATCGGCCTCAGTAAAAGACATCGTCTCAGTATTACCATCCGATGTAAATGCTCGGCCATAGATGCCCAAGTTTTTCGTTAATGCTTGTTCGCCATGAAGGCCAATA
>JBILYO010000135.1:0-6170 GCA_044377685.1 Polynucleobacter sp.
CACCTTTATCTGATCCGCTGCTCAGTTGCTCGGGAGTAAATTGATAAGAAGAAATAGCCTTTGAGTCATTCCAAAAAGTATTCCCTTTCCAAATGGGTAAACTTCTTTGCGCAGAGATACCCATTAACCACTCTTGTAACTTAGCAATCGATTTGATGTGGTTCCGCAGATTCAGTATTGCTGGCAAGAAGGGGATGCTGCTAATCATAGGAGCATATTTTGGAAGATAAGCTACCGCTAAATCTCTGAATGAGTGCCCAGTCCGTTTTTTATAAGCAGATAGAAATTCAATTTTCATCTTGGCCATATCAACTCCGGTAGGGCATTCACGGCGACAGGCTTTACAGCTAACGCACAGATCCATCACCTCTTTAATAGCATCACTTGCTAGGGGCGATATACCATCTTGAATCTGCAGTTGATTAGAGAGTGCCAGACGTAAAGTATTGGCTCTTCCGCGGGTCAGATGTTTTTCATCTCTAGTGACGCGATAGCTTGGGCACATCACTTCAGCATCGAATTTACGACAGTGACCATTGTTGTTGCACATTTCTACTGCTTTGGCTAAACCCATTGAAGGGTCGCCACCAGTTCCTGGTGCAGTCGTTTGTTCGGTGACGGGATTATTCTGTACATTCCAAGCCGACCAATCTAATGCGGGCTGAAGTGGAATCACTTTATAGCTTGGTGGAAATCTAAAGTTGCTGATGTCATCCATCTTGGGTGGATTGATGATCTTGCCAGGATTCAATAATCCGTTTGGATCAAAGGCATGTTTGATTTCTGCAAGGGCATCAGTAATCTTAGGGCCAAATTGCCAAGAGATCCATTCACCACGGCATAGACCATCGCCATGTTCACCACTATAAGCACCTTTATATTTACGAACTAATTCAGAAGCTTCTTCTGCAACCGCACGCATTTTTTGAGCGCCGTCTCTTCGCATATCTAAAATAGGGCGAACGTGTAAGGTACCAACCGATGCATGCGCATACCAAGTGCCGCGTGACCCATATTTAGAAAAGACTTCTGTCAGGGCTTGGGTGTAATCAGCCAAACTCTCTAGAGGAACGGCGCAGTCTTCAATAAAACTGACAGGCTTGCCATCACCTTTCAGGCTCATCATGATGTTCAGTCCTGCTTTGCGTACTTCCCATAAATTCTTTTGAAGATTGGCATCTGGCATTCGAACGACCATACCCGGCAAACCTAAATCACCCATGAGTTCTTCAAGTGCTTTGAGTTTTTCTAATAGAGGTGCCTGAGTTTCACCAGAAAACTCGACCAATAGAATTGCTTCAGGAGTTTGTTCCTTAGAATCAATTAAGGCAGTTTCAATCGTCTTTTTAAAGCTAGGATTGCTACGAGCTAAATCAATCATCGTTCGATCAACTAATTCCACTGCAGTTGGGCTAAGTTTGACAATGTGCTGCGCGCTATCCATCGCCTTATAAAAGCTGGCAAAGTTCACAATTCCCAATACTTTATGCCCAGCGAGAGGGGACAGTTTGAGTTTGAGTGATTTAAAGTAGGCTAGCGTGCCTTCACTACCCACTAAGAGGTGCGATAGATTGACGCTGCCGTCTTGGGTGTAAGGTAATTCGCTTTGGGGGTGAAAGATATCGAGGTTATACCCTGCTACCCGTCTCAGCACTTTCGGAAAACGAGCTTCGATTTCAGGTTGAAGATGATTAGCTAGGCCTTTTACAAAATCACCCAATTGTTTGGCAACACCAGTGCTATTGGCATAGTTAGCAAATTGTCCAATCTGACCATTGGCGAGCCACGCATCAATTCCTAAAACGTTATGTACCATATTGCCGTAAGCAATCGAGCGACTGCCACAAGAATTATTACCCGCCATTCCACCAATCGTGGCTTGTCCTCCAGTAGAAACGTCTACTGGAAACCAAAGACCATGTTGCTTTAGTTGAGCATTCAGATGATCGAGCACCATACCTGGCTCTACTTCAACATAGCCTTGATCAAGATTGAGATCGAGAATATTTCTAAAATATTTACTGTTATCAATGACCAGCGAAGTTCCGGTAGTTTGGCCACATTGGCTAGTACCACCGCCTCTGGGCAGGACTGGAACCTGAAGGTCGGCAGCAATCTGAATCGCAATCGCAATGTCTTGCGCTGTCTTCGGTACAAACACAGCAACAGGCATAGCTTGATAAATAGAGGCATCGGTTGCGTAGCGGCCACGACTCGCGATATCGGTCATCACTTCGCCAGAGGTTTCCTGACGAAGGCGTTTTGCTAATAGAGTATGATCAATCATGAGCTCTTTGAATGCATTGATTTCTATAGGCTTATTCATACTTGACTAACTTGTACGCCTGATTCAGATTTCAGTAACTGAACAACGACATCTCGCTTGTTGGCGACATGAGTAATCATGACTTTGCGCATTCGCTCACTGTCACGCGCCTTCAATGCATCGAGCATCTCTTGATGTTCTTCAACCGCTTTTTCCCATTTCACACCGTCTTGATTAGACCGAAAGCGCAAGGCTTCAATGCGGGAGTTCACTTGAGAGAAGAGTGTTGCTAATACAGGATTATTTGCTGCTTGATTAATGAGGCGATGTATACGTAAGTTCAATTTGAAATAGCTAGACAAATCACGTCTCGCATAAGAAGCCATCATTTCATATTGAAGGGCTTCTAATTCAGAAAGAGTGCTGTCGCTAATATTTTTGGCAGCCAACTCTCCAGAGTAGCCCTCTAATTCTGCAATCACATCAAAGGTATGAATCACATCATCGATGCTCAGTTGCACGGCAATCGCACCACGATTGGCGATTAATTCGACTAAGCCATCTGCCGCAAGCCGGCGAATAGCCTCCCGAATAGGAGTGCGTGACACATTCAAGCTTTCTGCAAGTTCTCGTTCATTGAGTTTGCTGCCAGGGGCAATCTTTCCTTCCACCAATAATGACTTTAGGGTTTGAAAGGTTGCCTCATGCAAATTTTGAGAGCTAGGTTGTTCTATCGCTGCCATTGCTTATGCCTTAATTTGTATACAAAATAATGATAATCTAAGGTAAATGATAAATAAACCCTTATTTTGGCTTTATTTTTAATGCTTAAATTGTATTTTTTGCATACAAAATAGAAAATTCAGGAAATTTCCCGTACACTATTGGCACTATTAACCCAAAAACTCAATGAGACAAAGCATGCTGAAACTCGATAACCACCCTTCAGGACGTCACTTTTTACATATTCCTGGACCCAGCCCAGTGCCATCCCGTGTTCTGCGCTCTATTAGCTATCAAACTATTGATCATCGCGGACCTGAGTTTGGTCAGTTCGGCCTAAAAGTTTTAGAGGGTATTCAGAAAATCTTTAAAACCAAACAGCCCGTCATGATTTATTCCGCATCTGGAACTGGTGCATGGGAAGCTGCGTTAGTGAACGTTTTGAATCCTAATGACAAAGTGTTGTTTTATGAAACTGGACACTTTGCTAACTTGTGGCGTGCACTCGCTAAACGACTTGGCATAGATGTTGAGGTGATTGGTAAAGAGGGTCACGATACATGGCGTTGGGGCGTTGATGCTTCTGTGATTGAAGAGCGTTTGCGCAAAGATACGCAACACGAGATCAAGGCTGTATGTGTTGTGCATAACGAAACATCTACCGGTATGACTTCAAATATTTTGGCTGTTCGCAAAGCAATTGATGCAGCAAAACATCCTGCCTTATTACTCGTTGATAGCGTATCTGGCTTAGGCTCTGCGGACTTTGAGCATGATGCTTGGGGTGCTGATGTCACGATTAGTGGTTCACAAAAAGGCTTGATGTTGCCACCAGGCATTGGATTTAATGCTCTATCACCTAAGGCAATTGAAGTCAGTAAACACAATAAGATTCCGAAGTCTTATTGGGCTTGGGATGAGATTTTGGAGATGAATAAAACAGGTTATTGGCCAACAACTCCCAGTACTAATCTGATGTATGGCTTGCATGAATCCTTAGATATGATGATGAGTGAAGGCTTGGATAATATTTTTGCTCGCCATCAACGTTTGGCACAAGCATGCCGTCATGCTGTAGCGGCTTGGGGTCTAGAAAATCAATGTCAAGATCCTAATGCATATTCTCCAGTACTTACTGGTGTTGTTGTGCCCGATGGTATGGATGCTGATAAATTGCGTAAACATGCCTTAGAAAAATTTAATCTCTCGTTGGGCACTGGCCTTGGCAAGCTCAAAGGAAAAATTTTCCGCATTGGACATTTGGGTGACTGTAATGAGCTCAGCTTGATGGCTGCCCTAAGCGGGGTAGAAATGAGTTTGGGATCTATGGGCTACAAACCTAAGGAAAGTGGCGTTGTAGCTGCCCAGGAGTTCTTAAAGTAAGTGCTAGCAAGGCTCGCACCCCTATACCCCTTATAATTCATGCACTGATATTGCAATTACTGAACCAAATTCGAGATAGAGAGATTAAACATGTTGGCTAATAAACACTATTTGACACAAGCGGCTGTACAAAAGATTTTAGAGGCTGCAGATCAATATGCTGCTAAACATAAATTGGCAGTCACGATTGCCGTTTGTGATGAGGGCGGCCATATGTTGGGTTTGATTCGTCGTGACGGTTGTGCTCCCTTGTCTGCCTACATCGCCCAAGAGAAAGCACGAACTGCTGCAATGGGTAAGCGTGAAACTCTTGTTTACGAAGAAATTATTAATAACGGCCGCCATGCATTTTTATCTGCCCCGCACGTCTCAGGCATGCTAGAGGGCGGCGTCAATATCGAGGTAGAGGGCCATACCATCGGCGCAGTCGGCGTTTCCGGCGTTAAATCGGCTGAGGATGCTGCCACTGCTAAGGCAGGCATCGCTGCCATTCTGTAAGTTACCTTGATAAATACTGCTACTGAAATAACTTCTTCTACAGGGCTTGGTGAAGTGACCACCCCTAGTGATACTCCTGCGGCAACAATCACTTTTGCTGACTTTGGTCTAGATCCACTGATTCAAAAAGCGGTCTCTGAACAGGGATACACTATTCCGACACCGATTCAAGCGCAATCTATTCCACACGTATTGGCGGGTAGTGACCTAATGGGCGCAGCCCAAACTGGTACAGGTAAAACGGCCGCTTTTGTATTACCTATTATTCAAAAGATTTTGCGTCACGCTAGTAATAGCGCTTCTCCTGCGCGTCATCCAATTCGTGCCTTAGTCTTAACGCCTACGCGAGAGTTGGCAGTCCAAGTGGCTGAGAATGCTGCTAGCTACTCTAAGCATACAGATCTAAGGACCGCCGTTGTTTATGGCGGCGTTGATATGAAGGAGCAGGTGGCTTTGCTGCGTAATGGCGTCGAAATTTTGATCGCTACGCCTGGTCGCTTGTTAGATCATATTGGTTCTAAGGTGGCAAACCTATCTCAAGTGGAGTTATTGGTACTTGATGAGGCAGATCGCATGCTCGATATGGGCTTCTTGCCGGATCTACAACGCATTATTAATTTAATTCCAGTTCAAAGACAAACACTTTTGTTTTCTGCAACCTTTTCTCAAGAGATTAAAAAGCTAGCCCAAAGTTATTTGCGTACTCCAGTAACAGTAGAAGTCGCGCGACAAAATGCGGCGGCTGACACCGTAAAACAAGTAGTGCATATGGTGTTATCTAGCGATAAACAAAGTGCCATTGTCAAAGTACTAGAGTCCCGTACTCGCCAAGGCCTATCTCGCCAATGTATTATCTTTACCAATAGCCGCTTAGGTTGTGCTAGGTTAGCGCGCGCCTTAGAGCGCGATGGAATTAAGGCAGGCGCAATTCATGGAGATAAGAGTCAGGGTGAACGTACCCTTACTCTGGACGCCTTTAAGTCAGGTGTTATTGAAGTACTAGTAGCAACCGATGTAGCGGCACGTGGTTTAGATATCCCCGATATGCCTTGTGTCATTAATCATGAATTGCCTTATAGCGCAGAAGACTTTATTCACCGCATTGGTAGAACAGGGCGCGCTGGCAGTTCAGGTGATGCGATTGCTTTAGTCGATGCTAGTGAAAAGCGTCTTCTAGACGATATTGAAAGGTTGATGAAACGCAAGTTGGAAATCAAGCCTTTACCAGAAGGTGCACCCTCACAAAGTAGGGTACCTTCAAATAGGTCTGCATCAAGCAGCGCATCATTAAATAGTGGAG
>JBILYO010000024.1:0-18356 GCA_044377685.1 Polynucleobacter sp.
GTCCAGTATGAGCCTGATTAAATGGCTGGGCCCTCATGACCCATTTCCTAACCCATTAACTGAAATCGATCCAGACCCGAGTGTTCCTGGCTTAATCGCAGTCAGTGAGCGGATTTATCCTGGTCAACTAACACGCGCCTATCAATCCGGAATATTCCCCTGGTACTCAGATAATCAACCCGTTTTATGGTGGTCACCTGATCCACGAATGGTATTAGACCCCCAGAATTTCAAATGTAGCGAATCACTCAAAAAGCAGATTCGTCATTTTTGTAAGGATCCTCAATCAGAGATACAGGTAGATGCTGACTTTAGCGCTGTCGTTCGAGCATGTGCAACCAGCAAAAGAAGAGATCAAGATGGTACCTGGATCACCCATGAAATCATGGATGCCTATACTGCACTGCACGAGGAAGGCCATGCCCACAGCATAGCTGTAACAGATGGGGAAAAACTGATCGGCGGACTCTATTGTGTTTCCTTTGGGGCGATGGTTTTTGGAGAATCCATGTTTAGCTATGAAAGCAATGCCTCCAAATTCGCTTTGGCTGCATTAAGTGCCTGGTGCCTAAAAAATCAGATCCGTCTCATTGACTGCCAGCAAGAGACCGCTCATTTAAGCTCGCTGGGGGCTTCCCCCATCCCGCGCTCTCAATTTCTGGTAAATCTGCAAACTTCATTAAATCAAACTAATATTGAAGAACCTTGGGCCTTTAATAAAGACATCTTGAACCACTGGTTATGACCCAGCTAAAAGAACTACCCCTCACTGCGCTCCAGTTTTATGCTACTGCACCATATGAATGCAGCTATCTACCTAATCGCCTCGCGCGTTCTCAGGTGGCCACTCCATCGCACTTAATTCATGCTGATATTTATGGCGAACTACTCAATGCCGGGTTTCGTAGAAGTGGTCTATATACCTACCGCCCTTATTGCGATCAATGTAAAGCGTGTATTGCTACCCGCATTTTAGTGAATCAGTTTTCCCCTACTCGTAGTCAGCGTCGCGCACAAAAAAAACACGCTGGACTGGAAGCACACGTTTTGAACTTAGGCTACAAAGATGAACACTACCAGCTCTACCAGCAGTATCAAAATGAGCGACATGCTGGCGGCGAAATGGATCGCGATGATCAGGATCAATACATGCAGTTCTTGCTCCAAAGCCGCGTCAATTCTCGTATCGTAGAATTTCGAGATGGCCCCCATGATTCTCATCCAGGACGCCTAAGAATGGTCAGTATGATCGATATCTTGGAACAAGGCATCTCTTCGGTCTATACCTTCTTTGATACCACTGTGCACAATACTAGTTATGGCAGTTACAGTATTCTTTGGCAAATCGCACAATGCGTGGAACTCAATTTACCTTATCTCTATCTTGGTTATTACATCAAAGATAGTCAAAAGATGTCCTATAAAGCGAAGTATCAACCCATGGAAGGATTGATTGATGACCATTGGCAATTGATGCCTAGTCCATAATATCTACCCATGATTGATCCTTATTCCCTTTTGCGTCCTGGGCTCTTTTATCTAGATCCTGAACAAGCCCATAACCTTACACTCAGCAATCTAGATCGGGCTCAGCGCTGGGGGATGCTGCAATATATCGTCACTAAACCGATTGCAGATCCTCACACACTCTGTGGCATTCAATTTCCCAATCCAGTTGGGCTAGCTGCTGGTCTTGATAAAGATGGAAAACATATTGATTCCTTAGCTGCCTTAGGTTTTGGTTTTCTGGAGATAGGCACTGTTACCCCTCGTGCTCAAGCTGGCAATCCAAAGCCTCGCATGTTTCGTCTAACCGAAGCACAGGGCCTGATCAATCGTATGGGATTTAATAATGATGGTGTGGATGCCTGCGTAGCTCGGGTACGCAAATCCCAGTTTTGGCAAAATGGTGGCGTAATAGGTCTTAACATCGGCAAAAACGCGAGTACTCCGATTGATCAAGCGTCACAAGATTATATTTTTGCAATGGCTGCCGTCTATGAGATTGCCTCTTACATTACCGTCAATATCTCCTCTCCGAATACTCAACATCTTCGTTCCTTACAAAGTGAAGAAATGTTGCGCTCTTTACTACATGACCTGAGCGAAGAACGAAAAAAATTAAGCGATCAATATGGTGTACATAAACCACTATTCCTCAAAATTGCCCCCGATTTAGATCAAGAAGATCTTCATCTCATTGCTGATCTTTTATTAGAGTTTGGGATAGATGCTGTCATTGCAACCAATACCACCATCTCACGCGAAACAGTACAAGGCATGGAACACAGTAACGAGGCAGGCGGCCTCTCTGGCGCCCCTCTTGGTGCAGCCTCTAGCAAGATCATCAAAATATTGAAGGCAAGACTGGGTGATGCTCTCCCCATCATCGGAGTCGGCGGAATTCTTTCTGGAGCCGATGCTCGTGAAAAAGTCATGGCAGGGGCAAGTTTGGTTCAACTCTATAGCGGCCTCATTTATAAAGGCCCAGAGCTGGTTAACGAGTGTGCTCAGGCCCTTCGTCGATAGGGCCCTAAAGCACTTTTTGTGGGTAGATCAAGGATTTTTGTAAAATCGTATTTCATAATATGCAATCTGCTATGAAATCGCTACAATTAGTCTATGAGCCCAAGCAAGACCGCAAAACCCCCAAAAAATACTGGTGAAGTTGGTAAAACAGCGATTCAGGTAGTTGAGCGCATGATGAATTTACTCGATGCGCTCGCTGAGCAAGAAGAGTCAAGCAGCCTTAAGCTGATGGCAGAACAAACTGGTCTCCACCCCTCCACAGCCCATCGTATCCTCAACGATATGGTAGCCTGCCGATTAGTTGAGCGTGGTGATGGCGGTACCTATCGACTTGGACTCAAGCTTCTAGAATTGGGCAACCTTGTTAAGGCGCGTTTATCTGTCCGAGAAGCAGCCCAGGTACCCATGAGGACACTACATAAATTAACTGGAGAAACGGTTAATTTATCGGTGCGCCAAGGGGACGAGATCGTCTACATTGATCGCGCTTATAGCGAACGCTCTGGTATGCAGGTGGTGCGGGCAATTGGAGGTCGAGCGCCCTTACATCTCACATCGGTAGGCAAGCTTTTCTTAGCGAGCGATGATACAAATCAAGTACGAGCCTATGTCACTCGAACCGGCTTATCAGGACATACCAAAAATAGCATCACAGACTTGCATAAGCTCGAAACAGAGCTCAATCAAGTCAGAAAAGTGGGCAACTCCCGCGATGATGAAGAATTAGAGCTTGGTGTTAGCTGTTTTGCTGCCGCCATCTTAGATGACAGCGGAAAATTAGTTGCCGGCCTATCATTAAGCTCTCCAACAGACCGGATGCAGGCAGATTGGTTAAAGGCCCTACAAGAAACCGCGCTCCAAATCTCCAAGGGGATGGGTTATAAACCCAAAACTAACGAATCGATTACCAGCAGCCCGGCTGCTTAATGAACTGTATTCCCTTACATTAAACGACGTACAGCTTGTGTCCCTTCAGGCATACGCTCATACCAATCACGCACACGTACTGCATCAGCAAATCGAGATTGAGTACCAACAGAGTCTAAGAACACTAATAGCAATGGAGTGTTATTCACTCTTGCCTGCATTACAAGACACTTACCGGCGGCATTGATAAAGCCCGTCTTTTGTAAGCCAATATTCATATCCCCTGCTCGCACCAAACGATTCGTGTTCAAGAATTTTTGTGGCCGCTTTGCGATCACCATGGTGAGATCTGGCCAGGTCGAGAACTCTCGAATCATTTTGTATTGATACGCTGCACTCACTAGGCGAGTGAGATCTTCGGCTGAGGCCACGTTTTCACTCATAAGGCCTGTTGGATCTGTAAAGCGTGAATGCTCCATTCCTAATTCACTTGCTTTGCGGTTCATGGCATTAATAAAAGCTTTCATTCCCCCAGGATAGTTACGCCCTAAAGTATATGCAGCGCGGTTCTCAGAGGACATTAAAGAGAGCAATAGTGCCTCCTCGCGGGTTAAGACGGTGCCACCAGCGAGGCGAGAGCTGCGATAACTATTCACATCATCCTTATTAATTACCAATGACTCATCTAAAGGCAATTTAGAATCTAAAACGACCATTGCCGTCATTAATTTAGTAATCGAGGCAATCGGCAAGCTAACAGAAGAATTCTTTTCAAAGTAAACCTCTTTGGTATCTTGGTTAACAACCATCGCAACGCTTGACTTCAGATTGAGTTCATCATGTTGACCGCGCATCCCCAATGCTGAGGCAAGCGATGGTCTTGCAGGAGCAGCAGGCTCATTTGAACGAGTAACGGTGACGCGAACTGACTTGGGGTTTTTGTTCGATTTAATAACGACTTTAGTTCTTTTGTTCTGCTTGTCTTTATCTTTGCTGGCAGCAAATGCAGAAGAATGTACTGGGAGGCCAACAGTAAATATGACTGCCAATACAAAGGGCCAAAGTCGGTTCACATGCATCCCAGAAAACCTTCGAAAAATTTCAACATATGGAATGATAATTAATTTTCAAGAAAGAGTACGATTTATTCACCCTATACTAGACATTAGACCTATATCTACTCTGCAATTGTTACGATAGCATTTTTCTGTCCCATATTGACTAAAAAGACACCTGTCATTGTCAAGCCTAATCCAACAGCCATCAAGGCTGTAAAAGGTTCATCAAATAAGATCCATGCCATGATTGCCGTTGTTGGTGGAACCAAATAGAGAAAGCTGGTTACCTTGGTTGCAGCCCCCTTACGAATCATCATAAATAGTAAGCTAATTGAGCCAATCGATATCGGAAAGATTGCCCATAGCAAGGCGCCAATCACTGATGCATTCCAGACCATCGCACCTGTCTCAAAGAAATACATGAAAATAAAGCAAAGAACTGCTGAAATACCGAATTGAATTGAGGAGCCTGCCCGCAGATCAAATACCGGGCAATATTTTTTCTGATAAAGCGTTCCAAAAGTAATCGAGAGTAATGCGATAAAAGCCAATACATAGCTGACAAATGGAATATGGACGAAAGTTATTTTCTCCAGCACTACTAAAGCAACACCTGCAAAGCCAAACCCTAAACCAATCCATTGGCGTGGCGAAACCTGTTCTGATACCCATGCAGCAAACCAAGCAGTCAAAATGGGTTGCAGACCAACAATAATGGCTGCTAAACCTGCCCCCATGCCCAAATGGATAGCAAAGTAAACGCCTAATAAATAGCCAAACTGCAGTAATGATCCAGCAACAGCAATATGCTTAGTCTGTGACCAACTTGGCCAGGTAATACGCCAAAACAAACTAAGTGCCGCCATGGCTGCGAGAACACCGATGCAACGCCAAAACAGGAAAGTTGCTGGCTCCACATAAGGCATCGCAAGCCGCGCGATCACAAAGCCAGTGCTCCAAATGAGGACAAATATGGTGGCAATAGCAAGTTCTAAACCAAGCTTCATAGATAACTTACTGAAATGATTGAGATTTTTTCATCTAATCATCAATTTTAGGCTTTTTTGAGATTGACTCTCCTTTAAGTCCCGCATACTCCTTAGGGCTGATATTTTGTTGCATCGCAACATCATTGTTTTACAATAGAGAGCAACTGATTTACATGCCAAGCTAGTCAGAGTACAAAGACATCAAAAGTCCAATCGAAAGGGATTGACATGAATTTAACGCCAGAACAAATCGCCGCTGCACAAAAAGCGAATTTAGAAACCTTGAGCGGCCTCACAAATCAAGCACTTCAAAGTATCGAAAAATTAGTTGAACTGAATATGCAGATTGCGAAGCAAAGTCTGAGCGATAGCATGAATAGTGCCAAGAAGGCTTTAGAGGTGAAAGATATTCAGCAACTGCTTGCTCATCAAGCAGAAGCAGTTCAGCCCATGGCAGAAAAAATTATGGCCTATAGCCGTCATTTGTATGATTTAGCACATGAAACACAAGCAAGCTTTACACAATCTGCCGAAAAAGAATTTCAAGATGGTCAAAAGAAAATGAATGCCTTAGTTCAAGACTGGACAAAGAATGCTCCTGCAGGATCTGATGCTGCAGTTCAAGTGATGAAGCATGCTATCGCTTCTGCTGGCAATGTTTTTGAAACCAGTCAAAAGGCAGTGAAACATGCAGTAGAGCTTGCACAAAGTAATTTGACTAGCGCTACAGATGCTGGGATCAAAACAGCACAGCCTAAAAACAAAGCTGCTAAGAAGAAATAAATAGCCCCGATGATTTGGGGCTATTTATTTGCAGATACTCTACTCAATTGGGATAAAAACTTCAATTCGCCTAGGTTCAGGCAAGTCATTTTTTATAGCTGATACTACAAGTCGCCTAATATTTATTTGGCATGAAAGCCTATATTAAATTACTAAACACTGACTCGCCTTATTAATTCTTTACGTTCTTCTATATTTTGAGAGTTGCCTTCAAGCACTACCTTTCCTCTCTCAACTACATAATGCCTATCGCATAAATGAATTGCTTTATGGATATTTTGCTCAATCAAAAGAATGGAAATTCCCTGAGACTTCAACTCCTTCATTAGTCGAAAAATATCGGCAACCACCATGGGGGCAAGGCCTTCGGTAGGCTCATCAATTAATAATAGTTTTGGATTACCAACCAATACTCGTGCCATGGCCAACATTTGCTGCTCTCCACCAGATAAAGTGTTACCTGATTGATCTCGCCTTTCACTTAGCCGCGGAAATCGTTCAAAGACCATTTGTATGCGCTCTTCTGCAGCTTTTCGCTCACTTGCTTGGACCTGCATCAACCCAAGCTTAAGATTACCCTCGACACTGAGCCCAGGAAATACCCTTCGATCCTCCGGCACCAACCCCAATCCCAGTCTTGTAATTTCGTTTGGCGGTAAAGCATCGATAGGTTGACCCTGAAATAATATTTTTCCTTGGGAAGGCCTATGCCAACCAGCAATGGTTTTGACAATAGTAGTTTTACCAACCCCATTCCTTCCAAACAAACCTACCGTCTCTCCGGGATGGATAGATAAATTAACTCCCTGTAAAACATGAGACAGCCCAAGATTGACATGTACATCATGCATCTCCAAAATCATGTCAACTCCTCACCAAAGTATGCTGTTTGTACAAGCGGATTAGCACGAACCTGATCGGGGTTACCTTCAGCTAATTTCTTTCCTTGTGCCATTACGATGACCTGTTTGGATAAATCCATTACAAGGTCTACGTCATGCTCAATTAATAGAACTGTGATTTTTGATCCCAGATGTTTAATCAGCTCAGCAGTCTCCTGTGTATCACCCCGAGACATCCCTTGAGTTGGCTCATCTAAGAGCAAAAGCTTTGGTCTAGTTGCTAATGTCACTGCAATTTCTAACCGTCTTTGCTGGCCATGAGATAAGGCCCCTGCAAGTTGTTCACGAGAATCAATTAATCCAAATTCTTGTAATAATTCATCTGCTCTTGCAATTGCAATAGTGCTTTTACTCAAGGGCAAGAATAAATGTGAACGAGACTCTAATGCTTGGCTTGCTATTCTTAAATTATCAATCACAGAGAGATCGAAAAAGAGATTAGTAATCTGAAATGATCGAGCCAAACCACATGACAATCGAGCCTCAGGACTCATTCTTGTAATATTCAGGCCATCTAGCTCTACAAGTCCAGAATCAGGCATAAAAGTACCGCTGATTAGATTAAAGAGAGTGCTCTTGCCTGCGCCATTTGGACCAATAATAGAGGTGACACCTAAACGCGTCACTTCAAAACTAACATCATCAACAGCTCTAAGGCCACCAAAACGCTTACTTAAATGGTTTGCCTTGAGAATGACTTCCATATTTTCCATCACTCCCCTCCTTTACTGGAATGTTTCTTACCCAAGTATTTTGCGAGCAGGCCGGCGAGCCCCTTTGGCGCAGAGACAACAATAACCACAAAGATTATCCCTATCACAATGTGGTGATGAACAGTCCAAGTTCCAATGATTGATTTGAATGATGTCAAAAGAACACTGCCTAGAATTGGCCCTATTAAAGTTCCAACACCACCCAAAACAACTGTAACTACCGCGTTACCAGAAACACTAAAGAACATTAGCTCTGGTGAAACGAAACCTCTCAGCATGGGATAAAGAGCCCCAGACACAGCAGCAACCACTGCAGCTAAAATAAAGGCAACTTGCTTTGGCCCTTTCGACTTATAGCCGACGTAGGCCAAACGATCCTCATTGCATCGGATAGCATGCCATATTGATCCCATGGGGGTTGTAAGAAAATATTTTAGGACAGCGTACAACACCCCAATAGTCAATAAAGTAATCAGAAAAAATGCACCTGGCTGACTGGTGTCTATCGAGCCAAATGGGGTCCAGATCTGCAAAATAGGTACACCCATCATTCCATCTGATGCTCCAAGGCTGCGAGTGTTATAGACAACCTTGGCAGCTACCTGCGCAAGTCCAAAGGTAATTAATGCAAAGTAAACCCCTTTTGAGCGAAGAGCGATGAAGCTAGCAATCCATCCCAAAACAATAGATGAAAGGATCACAATCCCTATGGCCAAAAAAAACGATGGCGAAATTTCTTTTAAAACTAAAGCGGACAAATAAGCCCCAAAGCCAAAATAAAACGCCTGGCCAAGAGACAATAGTCCAACGATCCCAAGCAATAAATCAACGGACATTGCAAGCCCGCCAAAGATCAATGCTTCCGTAGCTAGCCTCAGAAAGAATGTGTCTTCAAGAATACTTCCAGCTATATATAGAACTAGAGCCGATGAGAGTAAAAGTAGCTCAATAAATCGAATCGCTTTTACTTGGGGATTAAGCATTTTTCATCCCCCCATACAGACCGGTTGGCTTAAACATCAAGACCAAAACCATCACCGTAAATACCAGAGGATCTGACCATACTGGAGAAATATATAGAGAAGAAATAGATTGCAATTGCGTAAGCAAGATTCCCGCAATCACAGCCCCCTTAATGCTTCCAAGCCCTCCGACAATGACAACGCTAAACGCCATCAAGATAAAGTCTCGTCCCATAGTAGGAAATACTGAATAGATTGGGGCCAGTAGCACTCCAGCAAGGCCAGCTAAAGCAACGCCCAATGCAAATGTCAGCGCATAAACCCGCATCACCGGTATACCTAATGAAGAGCTCATATCTTTGTCATAAGCAGAGGCTCTGACAATTGCACCCAATTGGGTTTTATAAATAAGCGCCCATACAGAGAAAATCAGTAAAGCGCCAAATCCCATCAAAAATAAGCGGTAATTTGGAAACATTACCCCTAACAACTCGCTAGCCCCTGAGATTGGGGCACTAGGTTTAATTGGATTAGCACCCCAAATAATCTTGTATGCATCCTCTAAAACCATTGCTACGCCAAATGTCAGCAACAAAGTAAGAATATGACGATCCTTATAGTGGAATACTTTCTGAATCAAAAGCCTTTCCATTGCAAAACCAATTGGTACTAATAACATGGGGACTAATAATAGGCAGAACCAAAATGAAACTCCCATTGCCATAAGGCTCACACTGATGAATGCCCCAGCAGCATAGAACTCACCGTGCGACATATTAATAACATCTAACAAGCCAAAAATGATCGTCAAGCCTAAAGCCATTAGGACTACAGCAACGCCAATTGAAAGCCCATTGACTATCTGTGGTGCATAAATAAATTGCAAACTCTCTAGCATTGAAAACCCAATCCCTTAGTAATATTCACAAGTTCAAAAAAACTCCGCATCTTCAAAAAAGATGCGGAGTAATTTACCGGCATATTAAAAACGAGTACATGCATCAGGACCAATTGCCAGATCAGAAGAAACTCTTCCAACAATATTAAATTCGCCATTCTCCACTCGGACAGCAAACATATCTTGCATTGCCTGGTGATCACCAGCACGCATCTTCTTGGTGCCTTGTGGAGTTTGCCAGCTTAAGTCATCCATTGCTGTTCGAACTTTATCGGTTTCAGTAGACTTAGCTTTTTCTACAGCAGCTTTGTAAAAATATAAAAGCCCATAAGAATCTGCACCATAAAGGTCAGGTAGCTTGTTATAGGCTTTCTGGAAATCAGCAACGAACTTTTTATTCGCTGGATTGTCTAGCTTAGGAGAGTAGCCAACGCCTGTTACGAATCCATTTGCAGACTTACCAATAGCGCCCATATTTTGAGATGTTACTGTGCCAGATGCGCCAACAAGTGTTACCCCTTTATTCAGGCCATACTCTTCCATCTGTGAAAATAACCGCACAGTATCGTTTCCAGCTACTGAGGTATAGATCACATTAGGCTTGGCGGCCCTTACTTGGCCGAAGTATGGTGAATAATCCTTATTATCGAGAGGTGCAAAAACTTCGCCAACATCTTTAGCGCCTTTTTCAGTAGATGCCCTCTTAAATGCTGATACAGTACTACGTCCCATCTCATAGTCAGGCCCGATAAAGAATATATTTGCCTTAGGAATTTCTTTATCAACCCATGCAGCTAACGCTGCAGACTGCATGCCTGCACGTGCATTTACACGGAATACGTTTGGCGAGCATTTATCTCCAGTAATCGAGTCCGCAAATGAAACCGATGTTGCTATAAGCTTATTATTGCGCTCGGCCACCTGACCTACCGCTAATGTAGATCCGGAATTAACAGTGCCAGTTAAAAAGTCAACTTTTTCTACCTGGAATAATTTCTCTGCCTTTTGAGTGGCAACTGCAGGATTTGCCTCCTCATCTTCGTAAATCAAATTAATTTTTCGACCATTAATACCGCCAGCAGCATTAATTTCCCTAGCGGCAAGATCTAAGCCCATTTTGACTTGTTCGCCAATTGGAGTATAAGTCCCAGATAATGGTGTTACGACTCCAATTTTGATAGGGCCAGATTGCGCAGAAACTAAAGATGCGCCAAAACACAAAGCTACAGCTAGAGCGATTTTTTTTGTTTCAAATTGCTTTTTCATGATGTACTCTCCTCTAAAAAATTAACGACCAACAAAATTTGGTTGACGCTTTCCATGAAAAGCTTCAACCCCTTCCTTAAAATCTTCTGAATTGCGTAAGCGGCTATAGCAATGACCCTCGACCTCGATTGCTGTAGTTAATAGGCAATCCTCTGTTTCGTTCAGCATCTTCTTTGCTGTTCTCTGTGCAAGAGGTGAGAATGAACGCAGTTCATCTACCAATTTAGAAACGGTACTAGCCAGCTCAGAATCTGGAACACACTCAGTTGCTACGCCCCATTCATATGCTTGCTGCCCTTTGATGCGCCTAGAGCGCATCACAATATCTTTGGTTCTGGTTATGCCAACCATTTTTTGTAAACGCGCAGATCCACCTGAGCCAGGAATTTGACCTAATTTTTGCTCTGGTAATGCATAGAGAGTAGATTCAGCTGCTATACGAAAATCGCATGCTAAAGAAATTTCAAAGCCAACACCGAAACAATAGCCATGGTTTGCAGCAATGACTGGTTTTGAACAACGCGTAGGCGCTGCAATATTCCAGGCTAGTTTTGAAACGTGCTCTGGGGTTGCCTCCAAAAACCCTTTAATATCTCCACCACTAGAGAAGTGCTCCCCTTCAGCTCTCAATACAATAATACGGACGCGATCATCAGCATCTAGAGTCTCGAATGCAGCGCGTAATTGGTCGCGCTGTGGCATCTGTATCACATTAAAAGGAGGCCTCTTTAAAACAATATCTGCTCTTTGTTGGGATTCATTAATTTCCACATAGAAACCATCAGGGTTATCAAGAATATTGCTAAAGGGATGCTTCAAAATTGTAGTCATAAGGTCTTTCTAGTAAAAAAATTAAGCTCTTTCATATTCGCCAGCAACCAACATCCGCCGCAATACCTTTCCCACTGGTGACTTGGGAATTTCTTTAACAAATACGTATTCACGGGGGCGCTTAAAGTTGATCAAATCAGAACCTCGACAATATTCATCTAGGGTAATTGAATCGACAATCCCACAAGCCCTAATAAAAGCAACTACTTTTTGGCCAAGGCGATCGTCTTTCAATCCTGCAACAGCTACCTCACTCACCGAAGGATGTAAAGACAAGATTGATTCAATCTCGATAGGGGAAATATTTTCACCCCCAGAAATGATCATGTCATCTACGCGACCAGTAACAAATAAGTCGCCTGACTCGTCAAAGTAGCCTGTATCACCAGTGAAATACCAGCCGTCCCGAATAGACTTTTGATCTGCGTCTGGTCGCTTCCAGTAACCTTCAAATGCTTCATCCCCAGAGAGGTCACAAATGATCTGCCCCTCTTCATTACAGGATGCCACTTGTGTAGGCATAGTCTGTATAGATCCTTGATCTAGCTTAACCACCTTAATGCGTGCATTTATTCCAGCTTTGCCAGCACAACCTGGTTTAGCCACTGCATTCTGATTAATGGTGTATGTATAGATTTCACTTGAGCCGTAATGGTTTACGAATAATTCAGGGGAGAAGGCTTCACTTAGACTCAGCAACAAAGCATCATGCATAGGAGCACCTGCAAATCCTAGCTTCTTAACAGTTTTAACTCGACTTGCATTGAAGTTTTTTGACTGGAGCATGTCGTGATAAAGCGTTGGCACTAGATAGAGATGAGTTACTGCCTCCTGCTCAATTGCATCTATTGCCTTATCAACATCCCAACGTGGTACAGCAACATATGTGCCATTGACAATGCATAGGGATAGCAGTGTACGTACCCCCATAGTGTGATAGAGAGGCATTACGCCTAAGGACACCTCGGCCATTGCATACTGGTTTTGAGCCACATGTGCAATTCCCGCTGCGCGCTCAGCCCGCTGCTTTCTTGGGACACCTTTCGGCTTGCCGGTAGTGCCGGAAGTGAAAAGCATGACAGAAATATCCTCAACATGACCCTGTGCAGTAGGCTCTACACCTACCTGTATTAACTCCTCAAAATACGTATACTCATCTGCGGGTCCCTTCTCCATACAAAGAATGACGGAGATTGATTTGCTAGTTTCTGATTGCAAATAGTTACTAAGGGATACTTCCTCAACGAATGCTAGTTTGACATCGGCATTTTGAGCGCAATAATCAATCTCATCAGACTGAGAACGCCAATTTAAAGGGACGATAGCGATACCTGCCATCTGGCAAGCCCAATGAATGGTGGCTGCCTCATAGCGATTTTGCAAAATAGTCAAAATCCGATCACCGTTTTTCAAGCCTTTTTCATTAAAAAATTGTTGAATCGCACCAATATGTAGAGCCCATTCTCCGTAGGTGTAGCGCTTGCTACCATCGACGATGGCGAGGCTACCTGGATCACGCTCAACAGCCTGCAAAAAAGTTCTGCCTAAATCAAGCATGCTCACTCCCATTTTTGTGGGTCCTAGCTGAGGCAACTTCTAAAACTGCCTCGACTATTCCAACATATCCAGTGCATCGACATAAATTGCCCGACAAACCCTCCCGAACCTCCAACTCAGTCGGACTTGGATTTTTATTGAGTAAGTCCTCAGCTGACATCAAAAATCCGGCCGTACAAAATCCGCATTGAAGTGCATGATGTTTTTTAAATGCACTTTGTAAATCAGACATCTGGCCCGATTTCGAAAAACCCTCTACGGTATTAACGCTAGTCCCATCAGCTTGACATGCGAACATCAAACAGGAACGAACAACTTCTCCATCAAGCTCAACCGTGCATGCTCCACATACGCCATGTTCACAACCTGCATGGGTCCCTGTTAAGCCCAAATCATGTCGAATGAAATCAAGCAATGTAGTACGTGATTCACAAGCAGCTTCGCGCTCAACCCCATTTAAAGATAATGTTACTAAGTGGTTCTTCATTCTATTTAATCACTCTAAAATCTACAGCTTGTTGGCATGCACGCTTCCCAAGTGAGCGCATCAAATGTCGGCGTAGTCCTGAAGTTGCGGTTGGATCTTCCCTAACCTCTGTTTCAGAGGCTAAATCATCAATAAACTGGCTAATCTCACTTATAGAATTAGCAACGCACTTATATACCCGCGCAGTATCATCAATACCTCCAAACCCTACAGTCCAACTATTGGCTTGCTGAATGACTGCAACAGCTACTACTGCAAAATCTCCATGGCGATAACCATACTCGGCAAATCCAAATCTGGCATCATGCCTACGAATAGGAAACTGAACAGACTCGATGAATTCATTTGATTGACGGCAAGTTTGAAGTGCTCCTAGAAAAAAATCCTTGGCTTGAACTATCCGCTTCTTCTTTTTACTGACTAGTGTGACAGAGCCTTCTAGTACGGCTAGGCCAAGAACTAATTCGGCGCTAGGATCAGCATGGGCAATCGATCCGCATACTGTACCTCGATTTCGAATTGGAGCATGGGCTATCCATGGGAACATCATGCTTAAAAGTGGCTGAGTCTTATCAAGATCACTCCATTTTTCTAATGCAGCCTGGCTAACACCAGACCCAACCAAAAGGACATCACCAGAAACACCAAAATTTTTGAGCTCTACAACCTTATTGATATCGATTAGATGATCGGGGCTAGCAACTCTCATTGCCAATACGGGGACAAGCGTTTGACCACCAGCAATGATACGAGCATCATCACCATACTGATCCAATAAATTTACAATATCGGCTTGAGAGTTGGCCTGGTGCATCACAAATGGAGCAGACTTCATTTACCAACTCCTAATATAGTAAATAATCTGCTGAGCAAAAGTTTCAATAAGCCTTCCTGTTTTGCACCGGCTTCTTTTGCAAGTGCTCTAAACAGTTGATCCAAGACTAATCGAATCGCACCCTCTAATAACCTGCTACCAATTGCTGCAAGCTTGCCTGATACCTGAGCTTGATAGTCATACTTTAAAACAGTGGTGCCCCCATCATTCTTCAGGCTTACTTGACCCATTCCCAAGGCCATCCCTAATGGGCCCCGACCTTCTCCACCTAAGGAAAAACTATCAGGCTCTTGAATATTTGTTAAATCAACCTTGGCTTCAAAACGAGCCTTTGCAATACCAATTCGTACAACTGCTATGCAATCAAACCGAATACCATTCGATATAGCTGTTTTACGAATGGATTCACAGCCCGGAATAACATTTTTCAATCTCTCCGGATCAAGTAAAACTGCAAAAATATTTTCTGGAAGAACCTGCAACCTTACTTCGCCCTGAGCTTTCAAAGGATAATCTGCATTCGAAACCATTGAAGAAATCTGACTCGATGACCTATCAAGCTTGAGCGAACCCTTTTTCACAAGAAGGGCATGAATGCGACTTGGGGTTGCAGGCAGGACAATATCCTCAACATCTAATGCATCTGCGATTGCATTTGCAATACAAACTGGTGTACTCATACTATTTCCCTCACCAATTCCTTTAGCACCCAAGGGGGTAAATGGGCTTGGAGATTCTTGGTGATAGATTTTAGGAGTGCAAATATCACTTGAGGTAGGTAAGCGATAATCCGCAAAAGTTCCTGACAGAAAATTTCCATCGCTACTGTAGACAAACTCTTCAAAAAGAGCTGCCCCAACAGCTTGTGCATAGGCACCATAAATCTGCCCATCTGCTAAGGCTGGATTTAGTATTTTTCCTGCGTCATGCACGGTAATGTATTGATCAACCTTTGCGGAGCAAGTTTCGGGATCTATCTCGATCCCACAGGCATCGATAGCAAAGCCATACGCAGCAGAAGTATTAATTCGATCATCCTCATCAGGCGCCTCTAAAACATCTGCGCTCCAAAAGTGCGTTTCCTGTAGTGCAAGAACGGTTTCAGGTCCAAGAGCCTCTCGAATCAATCCTGGAGACCAGTGAAAATTTCCGCACAATCTTGAGAAAGAAATACTCTTATTTTCATCTCCAGCTACCGATATGTTTCCATTTGCAAATATTAAGTCTTCTGGCTTTGCCTGCAGCGCGTGCGCTGCATATTCAGCAATTCGAGCCTTTAGCTTTTCAGCCGCAAGAAATACTGTGCCTGCAACTGCTCCCGCAAAACGACTTGAATAGTTGCCAGCTGCAATTGACCATGCATCTTTAGCAGTATCAAAATCGACATTGACCTGAATTTGTGATGGTAAGACACCAAAAATGTCTGCTAATAGCTGGCTGATAACGGTTTGATGGCCCTGACCAGCTGGAGCTGAAGCGATATTGGCAGCAATATTTCCAGAAGGGTCAATACTCACAGTTGCCGAGGTAATCGCACCATTTTTAGGGCCTGCTTTTGCTCTTTGCTCTTTTGTAAGAACGGTTGTGATGTAACCCATATTGGAAACTGAAGGCTCAACAATCGAAGAAATACCAATGCCGTAGTAACGTCCTTCTTTTTTAGCCTGCTCTCTACGGTCTAATATTTTTCGAAACTCTGGAGAACTCTCCAGTATTTTCAAAGCCTGTTGGTAGTTACCAGAGTCTAGTAATGCTCCTGCGGCTGCCCGATATGGAAATTGTTCTTTTTGAACATAATTTAGTGCTGCAATTTCTTGATGCGTTTTGCCCAAGGTTTTTGCAATTTTATGAATTAAACGCTCTAGTGCGTAATAAACCTGAGGACCGCCAAATCCCCTTACTAGTCCAGTAGGCGTTTTATTAATCAATACGATACGATTGCGAATTTTTAAGTTCTGAATTTGATATGGGCCTGTCACGCACCCATGCATGCGATACAGGGTTGCTGGCTCAGGAGCCCTTAAATAGGCACCACAATCTTCAATTTGATCGTAATCTAGCGCTAATATTTTTCCATTCTCATCTACTGCAGCACGTAAATGAGTGTGACGAGATGTTGCAGAAGTGGCTGCCTGAAGATGCTCTAAGCGATCCTCAATAAATTTCACTGGGGCACCAGCTTTACGCGATGCTAAGCAGCTCATGATGATATATGGCAATACTGATTGCTTAACGCCAAAACTACCGCCAGAATCTGGGGCAACATGATGGCGTAATTTTGTTCCGGGAATCTTGAGTGCAGCAGCCATGACTACTTGCAATGAGAATGGCCCCATAAAATTTGACGTTACTTCATATGAGGAGTCCGCCTCTCGCCATTGTGCAATCACACCCCCTGTTTCTATGGGTGTACAAGAATTGCGAGGATAGCGGATGTCCACTTCAATGACGCTGGCAGCCTGTTGGAAAGCAGTATCTGGATCACCGTATTGAAAAGAGCGATCTGAAACACAATTACTACCAATATCCTCATGCAAGACGATCGAAGTATCTGCTAGAGCAGCATCTACATCAACTACAGCAGTAAGAGGCTGAATGTTGACCCCAACCCTCTCAACTCCGTCCTCTGCCAGCGCCCGTGATTCAGCAATGACTACTGCTATAGGCTCTCCCACATAGCGTACATACTCGCTAGCTAATACCCACTGACGCATGGAGGTTTTCACGGCAACCACCAATGGACTAGACCAGGCTTGGACATCCTTGAGCGTCAAAACAGCCCTCACGCCCCTAATCTGTAATGCCTGCTCGATATCAACGGAAATAATTTGTCCATGAGCGATTGGAGAACGCACAACTGCTGCATATAAGGTTCCAACAGGTAAAGGAAGATCATCGAGGTAGCGACCTCCCCCCGTCAGAAGAGCAACATCTTCTACGCGTTCACATGAACTACCTAAATAATTTGTACTTGGTTTCAATCTACTCTTTTCAGCTAAATTAAGATTAATTAATGCTGAAAGAAGCTTAATGATCAGATAAGCAGCATGCTTACCCTATAGTCCGACTGCTTACCTTAGAGTCTGATTATATGCATCAGGTAAACCCTAGGAGTCTAGCTTAGGTGCCTTTTCTACTTGCTGACGATAAAGGCTTGGAGTGACCCCCTGGTGCTGTTTGAAAAACCGAGTGAAATGGCCTTGTGCAGAAAATCCTAACTCATCCCCAATATGTATCAGGCTCTCATCCTTATCAGCGAGAGCGTCAAATGCAAATTCCATTCGAAGCACATTAGCAAATACTACTGGCGATAATCCAGTACAACGTCGAAAGAGCTCAAAAAAATGTGAGCGAGATAAATTAACACTTTTGGCGACTAATGCAATGTCATTGAAGCCCTGTGGAGATGTACGCATTAGGTGAATCGCCTTTCTAATGCGCGGATCCATAAAAGCCAATGTATTTCCAGAGCCTCGTAAGTCGCCAGCTGTTATAACATCAGTATTTTCCATAAAGCTTAATGTAAGCTCTAACAACATAGACTCAAGTTGGTCATGGGCAATTTGATCTGCCCACCATAACTCCATCGATATTTTTTCCAAAGCCTGTTTTTGATGCACACCCATGGTAGAAAGATTATTAATAAAAAAACGAGGATGACTACTGGCTAAGAATTTTT
>JBILYO010000025.1:0-18295 GCA_044377685.1 Polynucleobacter sp.
CCAGACCGTTTCTGCAAGCCACCTTACTGTTGGCTTGCAATGCGGTGGATCTGATGGCTTTTCTTCTATTACTGCTAACCCAGCATTAGGCGCAGCGGTTGATATTTTGTCGCGCCATGGCGGTACCGGCATCCTCTCTGAAACTCCTGAAATCTATGGTGTAGAACACACCCTTACCCGCAGGGCTGCCAGCAAAGAAATTGGTGAAAAACTCATTCAACGAATTCGCTGGTGGAAAGATGAATATTCTGTTGGCAGAGATGTACAGATCAACGGCAAGGTTAGTCCTGGCAATCAAATTGGTGGGCTTGCCAATATTTTTGAAAAGTCCCTAGGCTCATCCATGAAGGGAGGCACAGGCCCTCTGATGGAAGTGTATAAATATGCAGAGCCTGTTACAACCAAAGGATTTGTTTTTATGGATACCCCTGGATTTGATCCGGTATCTGCAACCGGCCAAATTGCTGGCGGTGCTAACTTAGTAGCGTTCACAACCGGCCGTGGATCGATGTTTGGTTCTAAGCCTGCTCCTTGCCTTAAATTGGCTACCAATACCCCTATGTATGAGCGCTTAACCGAAGATATGGATATTAATTGTGGCGAAATCCTCGATGGCACTGTGTCCGTGCAGGAAATGGGGCAGCGTATTTTTGAGCTATTTCTCCGGACTGCCTCTGGTGAACCTTCCAAAAGCGAACTTCTTGGCTTAGGTAATTACGAGTTTGTTCCATGGCAAATTGGTGTCATGAGCTAATAAGAACGGTAGAATTCATCCTTGAAGTTCAAGCAAGACTTAAACGAAATTAATACGGCTTATGAAATTTAGGGATTACTACGAAACACTAGGGGTAGCACGCTCGGCAACCGAGGCTGAGATTAAATCAGCTTACCGAAAATTAGCCCGTAAATATCACCCCGATGTGAATAAAGAATCTGGGGCTGAAGATCAATTTAAAGCAATTGGTGAAGCCTATGCCGTCCTCAAGGATACTGAGAAACGCGCAGCCTATGATCGCTTTGGCGAAAATTGGAAGAATGGCCAAGACTTCACCCCACCCCCAAATTGGAATGAAGGTTTTGAATACTCTGATGGTGGTGGTCACCCAGGATATGGTGGCGGCTTTGAAGGTGATCAAAGCGAATTCTTTGAATCTCTTTTTGGTAGGGGCAGACAACGACAAGGTGGTCGTGGCGGACAGACGCGCCAGGGCATGAATTTCAAAGGACAAGATCATCACGCAAAAATTTTGATTGATCTTGCTGATGCTTATAACGGTGCAAAGCGCACCATCTCATTACAGATGCCAAGCATGGATGCAGAGGGTCATGTTGGCACCCAAGAACGTAAATTAGACGTCAGTATTCCTAAAGGAATTAAGGCTGGTCAAAACCTGCGCCTATCTGGTCAAGGTGGCCCCGGTATGGGACAAGGCGGCGCGGGTGATCTCTACCTAGAAATAGACTTTCACCCTAATCCAATCTATCGCGTAGATGGCAAAGACGTCTACATTGATATTCCACTTGCACCATGGGAAGCAGCTGTAGGCACTAGCGTGAATGTACCAACTCCTGCAGGCTCGACACTAGAACTTAAGATTCCAGCAGGTACTGTGGCTGGCCGCAAGATGCGCCTCAAGGGCAAAGGTATTCCAAGCGCAGAGCCAGGGGACTTGTATGTCGTTCCAACCATTGCATTACCGCCCGCACAAACTGATGCGCAAAAAGAGGCTTATCAAAACTTTGAAAAAGCCTTTGATTTCAATCCAAGAACTCACTTGAAGGGATGATGAAGATGACACAGACTAATATCACCTGGATCGAAGGTAGCGTTGTAGAAAATGAAGTGCATATGACGATTGTGGAGCTCTCTCATGCTTCACGTACTCCCGAAGAGATGATCATGTCCTGGGTATCAGAAGGTGTTTTAAGCCCTTCTGGCTCAACACCACAAGATTGGCGTTTTAGTGGAGACTCGCTGCGCAGAGCAAAAACGGCTGCGCATCTCACTCATGATTTAGAACTCAATGTTCCCGGCGTTGCCTTAGCATTAGAGCTACTAGATGAGATTGCACAGCTACGCACTCGCCTACAGACCTCTAAATAAACTAAGACTCGGAACGACTTAAGAGTTTTTCCCAACGCTGCAGTTTTTGATCGAGTTGCTCTGTAATCTCTGTCAGGCGTGCCTGCATGCTGGCAGCTAACTCAGGCTCATTTTTATATAGCTCAGGCTTACTCATTGCAATCCCAATATCGGCTTGCTCTGTCTCTAAGCCCTCAATCTGTAGAGGCAAAGTCTCTAATTCTTGACGCTCTTTGCTATTCAATTTTTGTACTCCACTTTTACTCACCACTTTAGACTCTGGCTTTGATTCTGCCTTCACCTGTATTTTAGGGCTTTGCTTTTCTGAGTTGGTATTTGCATTAGCAGCACGAATTTTGTCAGAGCGGGCTTTCTGAATCTTCCAATCCTCATAGCCGCCCTCATACTCACGCCAAAATCCATCACCTTCATTAGCAATAATGCTAGTCACCACATTATCTAAAAAGTAGCGATCGTGGCTCACTAAAAAGACGGTGCCCTTGTAATCCTGAAGTAACTGCTCAAGCAGATCTAAGGTATCAATATCCAGATCATTGGTTGGTTCATCCAATACCAAAACGTTTGCTGGCCTAGCAAACAAGCGCGCTAAGAGCAATCGATTACGCTCCCCTCCAGATAAAGTACTCACCGGAGAATTGGTGCGCTCAGGTGCGAATAGAAAATCACTTAAGTAACTCTTGACGTGCTTTTTATTCCCGTTGATTTCAATCCACTCACTACCTGGACTAATGTAATCCTCTAGTGAAGCGTTGAGATCAAGCCCTTCACGCATTTGATCAAAATAGGCAACCTCTATACGGGTACCCATCGTGGCTGTCCCAGAGTCAGGCGCAATCGTACCTAAGATCAACTTTAATAAAGTCGTCTTACCTGCGCCATTAGGACCAAGCAAGCCCACTTTATCGCCACGCAAAATAGTAGCTGTGAAATCCTGCACGATTGGACGATCATATGATTTAGAAATATTTTGTAAGTCGGCAACAATCTTTCCGCTGCGATCGCCTGCTGATACTGCCAATTTCACCTGACCAATGGCATCTCTGCGCTGCGCACGACTCACTCGTAAATTTTCTAAGCGCGCAATGCGGGCAACACTTCGAGTGCGGCGAGCCTCTACCCCTTTACGAATCCATACCTCTTCTTGAGCCAATAATTTATCCGCTCTCGCATTGGCTAAAGATTCAGAATTGAGCTCTTGATCTTTCAGTAGCTCATAAGCTGAGAAGTTCCCAGGGTATGAGCGTAAGATGCCTCGGTCTAACTCAACAATTTGAGTACAGACATTATCCAAAAAGGCGCGGTCATGGGTAACTAATATGACGGAGCCTTGATATTCTTTTAAGAGCTCTTCTAGCCAAGCAATTGAATCTAGATCGAGATGATTTGTCGGCTCATCGAGCAAAAGTACATCGGGCATTTCTACAAGGGCACGAGCCAAGGCCACTCTTTTCTTGGTACCGCCTGATAGGGTATTAATTTTGACATCAGCCTCTAGATGCAAACGATCAAGCGTTTCATAGACACGCTGCTCCCAGTTCCAGCCACTGAGTGCCTCAAGCTGCGATTGAACTTCATCCAAGCGATGATGGGATGCATCATCCCAGTCAGCTACGCTAAGGGCTTCATATTCTTCGCGTAAGGCCTTGGCTTGGGCTACGCCTTGAGATACTGCTTCAAATACCGTTTCCTCGGCATCAAAAATAGGTTCTTGAGGAACGTAGGAAATCCGTAAACCCTGCTGATATTGCAGGAGGCCATCATCCATTTTTTCGATACCGGCCAAGATCTTCAATAAAGAAGATTTACCTGTGCCATTGCGGCCAATTAAGCCAACACGTTCGCCAGGTTCAAGTGAAAAAGCGGTATTTGCGAGGAGGTCAACATGGCCAAAAGCCAGTTTTGCATCAGTAAGTACGATTAAAGCCATGGCGACATTATCGTCACTTCAGAAAAAGTTGGGATATTTCCGTGAATTTCTGCGAGACTAATCACTCATGATCTGCAAACTAAGCCCCTCCGAACCCCGCCTCATTCTCTTTGCCGGCCATGCTGGTACTGGAAAATCGACCTTAGCTAAACGGGCTTTACCCCTCATTATTGAAAAGACCGGGGAAGATTTCTTCTTTCTCGACAAAGATACAGTTTATGGCGCCTATAGCGCCCACATGATGGAGCTAACTACCCACAATGCCAATGATCGCGATAGCCCCTACTATCTTGAAAACCTGCGAGATTGGGAATATCGGGGACTAATTGATATTGCAAGGGAAAATTTGCTGCTCGGGGTCAATGTAATACTTGTCGGCCCATTCTCTAAAGAGATTCAAAGTGGTCAAATGTTTCATCCTGAAGCGCTTGGTGTGCCACCGCAGACCCGTATTCAGATTGCATGGATTGATTTATCGGCGACTGAAGCGAAGCTGCGCATGGAAAAACGTGCAGACCCCAGGGATGAATGGAAGCTTGCACACTGGGATCAATATGTTCAACGACGTATTGAACCACCGAAACATACTGCAATTAAACGTTTTGATAATCTTCAATTTAATGAAGTTGTTTTTGAAAAACTCATTGATGATTTAGTCTAATAAAGATAGGGCTCCTTAGGAACCCTATCTCAAGACCTAAGAACTGAATTCTTAGAACTTGTAAGTCACGCCTATTGCAGGCATCCAAGGATTTAAAGTCAACTTACCAAGGTTTGTGCCGCCAGCAACAGTATTGACATTAGTGCTGATAGTTGCGTATTTCAAATCAAGGTTAAGTCCCCAGTTCTTGTCAAACATATAATCTGCACCAATTTGGGCAACAACACCAAAACTAGATTGATCTACTGTTACTGAATTACCCAATGCTGGAAAATTTTGACGGTTGCCAAAAATCGTGTAATTCACACCAGCGCCAACATAAGGCTTAAATGCTCCGAGATCAGTGAAGTGATACTGAAGCAGTAATGATGGTGGTAATGCAGTGATCTTACCAACGTTATTGTTACCAGAGCCAGCAGTAATATTGACTTGCTGTGGGTAGGTTAAGACCAATTCAGCAGCGATATTTTTTGTAAAGAAATAGGAAATATCAAATTCAGGGATTATCTGATTCTCAGCTTTAACATTTAAAGTAGATAAGGTATTCGTCTGACCATTTTGCCAAAGCAAATCTACTGCACGAACACGTACCATCCAAGGATTATCACCAGTAGATTGGGCTTGTGATGTGATCGGTGCCAATGTTGCCACTACAGTCATTGCTGCTGCGAGAGATTTAATACGCATGATGATTCCCCTTTTCTTTTTTCAATTTCGATGAGTCCATTGTGAAATTGATATGCTTTAAGGGATTTGATGTACATCAAATCCATTGGGGGCATCATTTTTTTCTTTGCTCCAAAGCAACACTGTTGTTCGAAGTATTTGACCTAGGTCAAATGGGAGCTACAGGACCTTAGAATAGGTGCCTTTGGCTTTAGATTCTCTGAGGTGACGATCAAAGCTCATCGCCACCCTTCTGGCTAGCAGTCGTCCCTTCATTGGCACAACTAAGTTTGCTCCATGCCACTCTAGAAGTCCCGCCCCCTCAAGCTCCTTTAATTCAGCTAGCTCTATTTGAAAATATGATTCAAAGTCAATCTTGTGTAGAGCCCCAAAGACTTTGGTATCCAAAGAAAATTGGCACATTAATTCACCAATCAGGTCACGGCGCATTAAATCATCTGCATTTAACTGAAGACCACGTAGTGTGGGTAAATATCCAGCATCAATAGCAGCGTAATACTCATCGAGCGTACGCACATTTTGCGAATAACAATCATCGACCTTACCAATAGAAGAAATTCCGAAAGCTAGGAGATCGCATTCAGCCTGAGTTGAGTAACCCTGAAAATTGCGATGCAACTTTCCTTCCTTTTGAGCTATCGCTAACTCATCATCTGGCCTGGCAAAATGATCCATGCCGATAAATACATACCCTGCTTCGCCTAAACCCTCAATCGTGTTAGAAAGAATGTCTAGCTTGTCTGCTGCTAACGGTAAATCTGTCTCTAAAATTCGACGCTGTGGTTTAAATATGTGCGGCAAATGCGCATAGTTATAAACCGACAGGCGATCAGGGCTCATCTCTAGAATGATATCTATAGTTTCCTTGAATGTTTCTGGTGTTTGCTTTGGTAAACCATATATCAGGTCTACGCTTCGGGATTGAAAGCCATACTTTCTTGACCAATCCATCACGGCCTGAGTTTCTTCAATTGTCTGTACTCGATGAACTGCTTCTTGTACCGCCAAATTAAAATCTTGTACGCCCAGACTGATTCGGTTAAATCCTAAGTCCGCCAATAGAGCAATATCAGCTTCCGTAACGCGACGTGGATCAATTTCTATGGAATATTCACCACCAGGTAATAACTCAAAGTGGGTGCGGGTGTGATGCATTAACTCCGTCATTTCTTCATGAGAAAGAAAAGTAGGTGTTCCACCACCCCAATGCAATTGAGTAATTGGTATTTTTTGACTTGCGCCCATTGCATCGCAAACCATCGTCATCTCTTTGGCTAGGTACTTAATATATTTAGCGCTACGCCCATGATCTTTGGTAATGATCTTGTTGCAACCACAGTAATAGCAAATATTAGGACAAAAAGGTAAATGAAAATATAAGGAGAGTGGTTCACTCGCTTTTGCCACTCGCTGAAGGGCACCTAAATAATCAGCCTCTTTAAATCCGTCATGAAAACGATCTGCACTGGGGTAAGAGGTATACCGGGGACCATTGATATCAAACTTTTGCAGCAGTTCAGGCTGAAATAAAACTTCCTTATTATCGACTGCGTGCGAATCCACCAATAAGCTCATGGTGAACTCCGACTAGAATAATCTAGCGCAACTGCTTCTGCCACTTTAATACCATCAACGCCTGCTGACAAAATTCCGCCAGCGTATCCAGCACCCTCGCCTGCTGGATAAAGACCTTTGATATTTAAGCTTTGATAATTAGGGCCTCGCGTAATGCGCAAAGGAGAAGAAGTGCGAGTCTCTACTCCAGTAAGAACAGCATCTTTCATAGAAAAGCCCTTGATTTGCTTTTCAAAGGCTGGAATCGCTTCACGAATCGCTTCAATGGCATAGGCAGGCAAACTCTGGGCTAAATCTGTTAGGTGTACACCTGGTTTGTAAGATGGCATCACACTTCCAAATTCGGTGGATGGCTTTCCTTCTAAAAAATCTCCCACCAATTGACCGGGTGCTTCATAGGTAGAGCCGCCCAACTCATATGCCTTTGATTCAATAGCGCGCTGAAATTCAATTCCGGCTAATGGCCCTCCAGGATAGTCTTCTGGAGTAATACCCACCACAATTCCTGCATTTGCATTACGTTCGTTACGCGAGTATTGACTCATGCCATTTGTAACAACTCTATTAGGCTCTGACGTCGCAGCAACCACTGTACCTCCAGGACACATACAAAAGCTATACACCGCTCGACCATTTTTTGCATGATGAACTAACTTGTAATCAGCAGCGCCAATCAATTCATTACCCGCATGAGGCCCCAAGCGTGCCTTATCAATAAGGGACTGAGGATGCTCAATCCGAAAGCCTACAGAAAAAGGCTTGGCTTCCATAAAGACCCCTGCGTCATGCAATGCCTTGAAGGTATCGCGTGCACTATGGCCCAATGCCAATATCACCTGATTGGCCAGTAAGTCTGGTTGATTTTCAATTTGGATACCCGTGATTTGCTCATCTTTAATACTAAATCCAATCACCTTTTGCTCGAAGCGAACCTCCCCACCAAGGTCAATAATTTTCTGACGAATTTTTTCCACCACACCCACTAAACGAAAGGTGCCAATGTGAGGCTTAGCAACATAACGAATTTCTTCTGGCGCCCCCGCAAGAATAAATTCTGCAATCACTTTGCGACCATAAAACTTTGTATCCTTAATTTGACTATAGAGCTTGCCATCTGAAAATGTACCTGCACCACCTTCTCCAAATTGCACATTCGATTCTGGATTCAGGATATTTTTACGCCATAAGCCCCAAGTATCTTGTGTGCGCTCACGAACTGACTTGCCTCGCTCCAAAACAATAGGCTTAAATCCCATTTGCGCCAATACCAGTGCTGCAAAGATTCCGCATGGACCAAATCCAACCACCACTGGTCGTAAAGCCTTTCCATTAGTAATAGCTCCAGGCGCCTTAGCGACAAAGTGATAGCTAGTATCTGGCGAAGGTCTGATATGGGTATCGTTGATGAAGGTCTTTAATACCCCCTCCTCATCTTTAACCGAGCAATCAACGGTATAAATAAAGGACAGCGCCACATTCTTCCTGGCATCGTAGCTTCGCTTAAAGACCTCAAATGAAAGAAGATCTTTAGCGGCCAAATGTAAACGCTTGAGGACTGCCTCCTCTAATGCTTCAGGAGGATGGCTAATCGGTAATCGTAGCTCGGTAATGCGAATCATGAGAAAGGCTTACTCAGCTTTTGCTCCCGAGCTTTTCACTACATTAGCCATGCGATCAAAATCTTTTACCAATAATTGATTAAATTCAGCTGGATTCATATTACCAATCTCAATTCCCTGGCGACGCATACGCTCAATGATCTCAGGCTGCTTTAAGAGCTTTGCCATTTCAGTCGAAATTTTGTTAATGACATCTCTAGGAGTGCCGGCAGGAGCAAGCAGACCAAACCAGCTATCGAATGCATAACCCTTGACTGTATTAGCAATCGGAGGAATGCCTGGTACAAAAGGAGATGGTTTCTCAGATGACACCCCAAGGAAGCGGGTACGGGAATCATTCGCAAAAGGCAATGCGGCCACATTGGCAGCAATCACTGCTTGCGCACGCCCTGCCAGCAATTCTGTAATTGCATCGCCAGTACCTTTAGTAGGAATGTGTACCAAGTCAATGCCAGCCATGCTATCAAAATACGCCATCGCTAAATGGGAGGCGCTACCGTTACCAGCACTTGCATAGTTATATTGGCCAGGCTTTGCTTTTGCTAAGGCAATAAATTCTGCAACCGATTTCGCTGGAAATTCTGAATTAGTCATCATTACATAGCTACTAGTACCAATATAAGCAGCTGCTGTGAAATCTTTAATCGGATCAAAACTCAGTTTGGGAAATAAAGTGCCATTAATATTATGGCTAGCAGCTGACATCACGAGGGTATAGCCATCGGGTGCAGACTTGGACACCATACCAGTACCGATAGTGCCGCCTGCTCCAGATCTATTTTCAACTAATACTGTTTCTCCAAGCGCAAGACCTAGCTCATTAGAAAACGAGCGCGCTAAAGCATCTTGAACACTGCCTGGAGAGAACGGCACGATGATCTTGATCGGCTTAGTTGGCCATGGAGCAGCACTTGCCGTTAAATGAATAAAACAAGCTAAAAACAGTCCTCCAAAAAGGTTGGCTGCAAAGCGTAATTTTTTATCAAAAAAGGATTTCATGACTCTCTCCATCAAATTGAACAAATTCTTAAAATGATACTGGGAATATTCCAATTTGCCCCGTATTTACGGTAAAAGGTGATAATGCGCCATGGCTCTACGCGCAACTATCCACAAAGCAGACCTTCATGTCGCTGATTCAGACCGCCATTACTATGGCAGCCACTCCTTAACCATTGCCAAGCACCCTTCAGAAACCGAGGAGCGAATGATGATCAGAATCATCGCTTTTGCCTTGCAAGCCCATGAAGATTTAGCTTTTACTAAGGGTTTAAGTGATAACGACGAGCCTGATATTTGGATTAAAGACCTCACTGATGCTATCAAACTCTGGATTGAGATTGGGCAACCGGACGAGCGTCGTATCCTCAAAGCTTGTGGCAGATCAGATCAAGTAATGGTCTATTGCTATGGAGGCCATACTAGCAAAATCTGGTGGGATGCAATCGCCAACAAGTTAACTAGAGCCCGCAATCTGCAAGTAGTGTCCATTCCTGCCGAACAATCTCATGAACTTCATCAATTAGTAGAGCGAAGTATGGTCTTACACGTCAATGTTCAAGATGGCGAAGTCTATGTTTCATCCGATCAGGGTCAAGTCACTATTACGCCAGAGCTATGGCGCACACATCAACAGTAATATTGAGCTCCAGATCTTTGATGAAGTCATTCGTTTTCGATACAAATGTGTTACTCGATATTTTTGTCTTTCATGACTTTAGAGCAATTCATCTCAAAGAAGCCCTACTCAATCAAACCTTAGACGCCCACGCTAGCGAACAAACTCTAGAAGAATTGACTGAAGTAATTGCACGTCCACTATTTTCTTTAAGCCAATGTGATCAAGAGCGAATTGTCCTTGAATGGAGATCACTGGCTAAGATGATCAAAGACGAGGACATTATGAAGGCGCCTTGGGAATGCCACGACAAGGACGATCAAGTCTTTTTAGATTTAGCCTACACCGCAAAGCCTTGTATGCTGATTAGCAAAGATAATGAAGTCTTAAAGCTAGCCAGTCGCGCAGCTAAAGAAGGCGTAGTGATTACTGCTGATTACAAGGCTTTATAAACCTTGCGCTGCTTGGGCGGCGATTTCAAAAGATTTCAGTCGAGCTTGATGATCAAAGATTTGTCCAGTCATAACTATTTCACTAGCACCAGTGAGCTCAAGCCAATGCCGCATGGTTTTTTTCACTGTCTCAAGTGATCCCACTGCCGAGACTTGTAAGGCGTGATCTGCAGTGGCTTTTTCATAGGGCTCACAAAAGTCATCGATATCACTAATCGGTGGCGGCAATTGACCGCGTGTATTACGGCGCATACGAATCACATTTTGCTGCAAAGTGGTGAAAAGGTATTGCGCCTCCTCATCTGTATCTGCTGCAACGACGTTCATCAAAAAAGCAGAATATGGTTTATCTAGTTTTTCTGAAGGCTTAAAGAGTTCTCTATAAATCTTCATAGCCTCTAACAGTTGCTCTGGTGCAAAGTGGGATGCAAAGGCATAAGGCAAGCCAAAGTGGGCAGCCAATTGCGCGCCATACAGACTTGACCCCAAGATCCAAATTGGCACTTCAGTATTAGCCCCCGGAATAGCCTTCACAGCCTGCCCCTCCTGGATGGGGCCAAAGTAATGTTGTAGCTCTCTTACATCCTGAGGAAACCCATCATCACTACCCAATAAATCTCTACGTAGGGCCCTTGCAGTCATTTGATCTGTTCCGGGAGCGCGGCCTAAGCCCAAATCAATTCTGCCTGGGTAAATCGAAGCTAAAGTGCCAAATTGCTCGGCAATCACTAAGGGAGCATGGTTAGGTAACATCACGCCACCAGAACCAACGCGAATCGTGTTGGTTCCAGCAGCCAGATAGCCGATCAGTACTGCTGTAGCAGAACTAGCATTACCTGTCATATTGTGATGCTCTGCTACCCAATAGCGCGTATAGCCCCACTTCTCTGCATGCTGAGCCACATCCAAGGAGTTACGAAGGGCATCGCCCGCAGTAAATCCCTGTGGAATAGGAGATATATCTAGAATGGAGTATGGGATGGGATTGGCCATCACTAGATCATACTGAGAAAGTCGTTTCTGAACATGCAAAAACCTAAAATGGCAGATCCAGATGCTGGACTCTTTAAACCAGGCGCTAAACTAAAACATTTGAAGACGGGTGGATTTTATAAAGTCGTCCTGCTAGCCAATATAGAGGCTACTCTTGAACCAGCCTATGTCTATGAGTCATTGCAATCTCACGATTTTTGGATTCGACCTCAAGCAGAAATGGAAGATGGGCGTTTTGCGCTGCTAGAACAATAGTAATCAAAAAGGAATGAGAAATGACTGAAAATACATCAGCTGCTCGAATGACCAACCTAGAAATTAAATTGAGTTTTACTGAGGATCTGATTGAAAAGCTCAATGAGACCGTTTACAAACAGCAGCAGCAAATTGAATTTCTATATCGAGAACTCAAAGCCATCAAAGAACAGGCTAGTAACGGCTCAGGCGCAGGCAGCCTAAAAGATGAAATCCCTCCGCACTACTAAGCAGCTGATAAGATAGATAGCATTGTGACTGATACTTTTGACTTTACCTAAAGGACCAAATCATGGGCAACTTAACGCCGTTTCTTATTCAGTGGGGCTTAACTTCATTATCGCTTTGGGTAGCTAGCTATATCTTTAGTGGTTTGCGCTTTGCCGATGTAGGCTCACTCATCATCGCAGCCCTACTCTTGGGTTTTGCCAATGCTATTGTTAAACCACTACTGATTGTCTTTACCCTACCGCTTACCGTGCTCACGATGGGATTATTTTTGCTAGTTATTAATGCTTTGGTATTGATGCTAGTTTCTGCGGTGGTCAGTGGCTTTACGATTTCTAGTTTCTGGACGGCCTTCTTTGCGAGTATCTTTATCTCCCTATTTAGCCTCTTTGTGATTAGCTTGATTTCTTAATGCGTCCTCTCAGACGCTAGCCTTTTTTAAAGCAGCATAAATTTGATCCTTCAAGAGTAATTTTTCTTTCTTGAGGGTTTCAATTTGCTCTGGAGTACTTGGCTCAGAGTGATCCTCCATTCTGAGGATCTTTTGATCTAAGCGGTTATGTTTATCAAATAAATGAGAAAAATGACGATCTGAAGTTTTCATCTGAGTGATTAAGTCACGATATTCAGGAAACATGGCTAGCCTTTTCTTTAAGTGGATTCATCACTACCGGCTATTCAGTTTAGCAAGCCCAGACTGATAGTCAATGGGGGAAGAAAGATATTTCATTTCACCTCAGTCTTGAATTGAGCAGGATAAACCCCATATGGGAATGAGGATTTCCTTATAAAAATTGCAGTAATATCAATCAGTGCACTAAGCACTAAGCACTAATGACTAAGCACTACTACATGAAAAGAAGGGTAATGAACCATGGCTACAAAGAAGTCTCCAGCAAAAAAGAAAGTAGCTACCAAGGTGGTAAAAAAAACCCCTGCAAAAAAACCTGTCAAAAAAGTTTCGGCCAAGAAGGCGACTAGCAAAAAGACGGTGAAAAAAGTAGTGAAAAAGATAGCAGTCAAAAAGTCTGCCAAGAAAGCTACTAAAAAAGTTTCTGCTAAGTCACCTAAAGTAGATCAATATGGTCTTACACAGGATGATGAGTTTTATGGTCTCTACTTTGCTAAATCCACTAAAAAAGGTTTAGTTGAAGTGAAGCCTTGCACCTTCTCACTCATGTATTGGTGGAAAGGATTACTTGGCTATCCTGACATGATTGAAATTTCCAAGGGTAGCAATACTGCAATGCTGCAGTTTGAGTCCACATTTGGTGGCGGTGACTCTGGTGAAACTGAGTTAACAGAACAAGATGTTTTGGATATCGACCACATCATTGAGGTGGACGAAGAAGAGATGTTGGTCTCTCTGTACTCTTATGTACCTATCTCAGTGCCGGATAACTTAATTGGTGCCTTAGGACTTGCGATTCTGAATATCAATCCAGAAACCCGCTATGGCTGCTTAGAAATTTGTACAACCGAGAATGAAGAAGGTGAAACAGAGCATTTCTTACGCTATCGGGCTGCTACTTATCTACGTGGCATTAAATCTGGCAAGGTTGAGGCTATCGAAAGCATGGTTACTAATGGATCAGAATTCTTCGGTCTTGCTTTAGATGCAATGTGCGTCAATAAGTCCATTAAGAAATGGTTGTTAAGCTAATTAGCGACATAAGAAGGTATAGGAATAAGGAAAGCGGTCGTTAGTAGTTTTGCGACTATCAACCAAAGTAGCAGTCCGCTTTCCTAACTTCTGGCATTGAGCCTCCCCTATTTGATGGGCCTCCGCTTCATTGGCTGACTTTGGCGCATGAACACCAATCGTGCCGTCAGATTGTTGAAAAAACCTGAAGTCGCTTACTGGCGTAGAGCAGCCAAGTAAGATCAAACCAAAGCATATGTATAGGCACCGAACCATTGTCATTTTCGATCATGAAATTTTAATTTGACAGCGATCTTTCAACAAACAATAGAAAACTGTTCCATAAAGTAATCATTGATAAAAATCATCTGCATTATTCACTTGGTTTAATAATCCAATATTTTCCATCAACAGAATCTCTTTGAGCTAAATTATTACGCATTTGAGGAGCAAAATTTCCACTCAGGATTTCAATAATATCTTCAATAACAGGACCTTTTTTAAAATAATTATGTCCAAATAAATCAGTATGCGAATTACTTACATCGATGGTTTGAAGTCCATTCATGATGGTTAATAACCCATCTGCCTGACCTAGCCGGGGGGCATTATGCTTTTTTGCTGCAATTTTAAGAATCATATCCGTAGATGAAGCATATAGAGTAAGCGGTAGAACATTTTTGTACATTATTGGGGCAAATTGAGATTTAAAATGAGCCGCATCAACATCAGGGGCGATAGATATAAAATGTGCGAATTTAAGCAAAAGCTCAGAATTAATATTGTTAATTTCCTGCAAAGAACCAAGGGCAGCTCTATTGCCCATACTGTGAGCAACTATATATGTCTTCCCATTGTTGAGATTACTTGCTAGTTGTAGTAGTAGAGCTTGTAAATTTGCTTCAGATAGCCTGATCTCTTTCTCATCTTTTTTATAACCAAGTAAAGTGCCCTGTGAAGGCCAACTAAACAAAATAGGAATCAAATTCAACTTTGAATTCGATTGGATATCGTAGACAACCTGAGCCACCCTCTTTGAGGCTTTTTCAAAATTAGCATGGTAACCAGGAATAAATAATAGAACTCTTGCATTATTCGAATCAGATAATTTTTTAATTTCATCGAAAAAAGTATTTTTATTTTGCTCACCCACCCCCTGAAGAGTAATATATTTATAAGGATTATTTTTAGAACTTAGGCTCCATAAAGGCTTTGAGTCAACTTGGCCAGGCTTATGTGTGTATGGGATAGTTATAGATGCCTTCCCAAAGCGAAGATCTCCTCTTGCTTTGCCATAAAACTTGTCACTGAATTTTGATATATCAGAGGGAGTTCTATCAGTTACATAGTAAATATAAGTAGTCTCATAATGAGGATCGGCTAAAGCTATACCATTAGAAAAAATATATACTGCAATCAGTAGAAATACTTTTTGTAGGGATAGATACATATAGGCCAATTTAAATACAAAGGATCAAATGAAGTTACTTACTTAATGTAATTATCTTTTTTCTGACCATTGTATGGATGCTTGTAATTAAACCAAGTTTTATCCTGTGAAGCTATAACTGGATTTTTTGGTCCTCCAAAAGGAGTGGCCCGACCCGCTTCACTAGGAATAGATTTTAAATACTCAATAATTGCATAACGCTCTTTAGGCGCAAGCTCCCTACCAATAATTCCAATGCTGTTAGGCCCCCTAAAACCCTTTTCAAATGAGTGTCCTGCATTTGAGTTCCCTGGATAACTAGTATCAAATAAAAAATCTCCTTCTTGATATGATGAAATATCCACTCCTAATTTCTCAGGATCAAATTTACGAGTTAGATGAAACTTTTTTGATCGCTCGCTAGCGGGAGATAGCAACTCATATATATTTGGTACAGAAGCATTATGAAGAAATGGTCCGGTCGCCCAAACACCATCTCTTGGACTGGCCTTATAACTTCCAATAGGGACAGCTTGAGGCGGTACTAAACTCGTGTAGCCATTCATCTCGATCCATCTATCCTTTGATATAGGGCCTGAATTATCGTATGATTTTTTAATCATTTCGGCTGCAATTTTGTAGTAAAAATCTTGGCTAGTTACATATGGAATTCCGTTAAAGTAAGTAGCTAATTTACCAACCGAAATCAATGGTCTGGTATTAAACGCAATGCTCTTAAGCAGAGAATCATCAGTGCCAACGATCCTTTGTGGAACAATGGCATTCTCAATCATGCGCTTACCATCCATCCAAGGCTCACTCCATCGATAAGGATAAGTGGAGTGACAACCAGCACAATTTTTTGTAAATAATTTTTTTCCTTGCTTTACTTTCTCATCATCCAGATTACCTAGGACAGATTCTGGCCACTTAGGCGGGGCCAATAGCTTAAGTAAATCCTCAACCTGCGACAAATAAAGAATATCTGTCGTTGAATCAAATAGTCCATCTTCTGAATTCTTTGCTTTCAAGTTGTATTTTGCAAATACTCCCAATGATTGCAAATAATTTCTCAATAAAGGGTTATTTTTTATATTTCCTGACCACTGGGTCCAAGCAAAATGTGGGGAATTCCATAAAAAGGGGGGCTTTACAGGAGCATTTAAACGATAAAGATTGCCTAATTCTCCTGTTGCAAATCCAGCATAGCTGTTATGGATAGATCCAAGTGCATCCATCCTCCCAGGGCCAGCAGGGTGCAATGGCGCAACTACCGCAGTTATTTCTGGCTTTAATAATAGTGTAGAAAGGTCTCGTTGCAAACGTGTCTTTAGTTCAAGCTCGTTTACATCTCCTGTTCTTTTGATTCTTTTGACCATTTCTTGAAATCTGACGGGGTCATTAAGGGTTGAATACAGAGACATTGCCAATTTACGAAGCGTTTGAGATAGATCTAGATGACTAGAGATCCCTCCATCAATTCTGATATGGCTATCTTTGTAGTTAATCTGACCAGTATGGCAAAGGGCACAATTAAATCCCAAATATACCCCCTTAAACTGCCCAGAAAGAATCTCAGTTTTTGTAAACCCAATAGGCAAATTATCAGGATTATTTTTATGATCTTGTGAGCTAATTAATAGCCCTAATTTTTTTGCATTATCTGGTGTATTAAATAGTTGATCAGAATCTACGAGTTGAAGTGCTAGATAGATGTCGTAGGACATTAGGGCGGAGCCTTGTGAGCCCCAGTAGAAATTAGCTCTCTGTTGAGGAGTCCAGCCCTGCTGAAGATAAACGACATCTTCATCGGCTATTACGTTGTTATTTAAAAATACATTTAATGAAAATAATAAAAGTATATTTAATTTGAATAGTTTTGATGTCATTTCAAAATTTATTTAGTATTTCATACGATATTGATCTGCATTTAAAGTTAATTTATTTATTATATATGCTAATGAGCGTAACTTTGTACTTAAAAAGGAGTCTTGTTTTTATTTTTTTGAGCGGCGTGAGTAACTCAATTCCATGCCAGATAAACGGGCTAGAAGTAATGGATCATTTGAAGCGTCGATACCCGGCACAAGCGCCATTGGATTGAACATTATCTTTCTCTCATACTCCTCGCTGTTAAGACTTGCTTTATTGAGTGAAATTACACCGAGCTGAACAGTTTTACGGTTTACTGGCCACGGAACAGAAGCATCATTTACGTCATCATCCGGATCGGCCAGCTCTAATAAAAGCTGAAATTTAACTGGGGTTTTTTGAACTCTAGCTACGATATCGTTCATCAAATAATTGGGTTCTTTTATTTGTGCTTCATCTTTATTTAGTGCTTTTTCTCCATCCAGGGGTGAAATAATATAACGCCCAAATAAAGATTTTCCATTAGAGTTTGTAAATTTAAATGCATGGATACTATAAAAAGCTTGATTTGCAAAACTTACAGGAACCGGCCTAGGGGAAGTAACAAAACTTAACGCCTTAGGATGTTCAAAAAGAAAGCGCTCAATAGGAGTAGGCTTTTCAGTACCAGGTCGACTTAAAATTAACGCATTTAAAAAATTCAACGCATTTTCAGGGGTGGATACTGGGAAATTTTTAGTAGAAATACCCAAAATATCTGTTGAGATACCGTTTGGTAATTCAAAACGAATGGCCATAGACTTTGGAAAATTATCCCACCTACCATCAGCAACACTTGGTAAGCCAGAACCATTCGCGAACCTTACAACAACATGTGAGCTACTATTTTGCAAATGAGCCGCCTTAGAGATAGCTGCTGCTTGCTTAGAAGGTATAAATTCTCCCTCTACAATTACACCCTTTGCATGAACAGGACGGTATCCCTGATGTACTCCCCCAGCAAGTAAAATCATGCTATCGACTATCTGCTCAGAAACTGACTTTCCAGAAGGGGCAATCGTTTCCGCATAGGTATCCCATCCAACTAAGAGAAAAATAGATCCCCATAGATAAATGCTCTTTTTTAGTAAGGAGAAAGATCTTTTTAAGTTGCTCATATTTTTATTTAAAACCTCATGCAGTTTGCATAAAATGTAGAAGTTGCTGGCCAATCTGAAAAGATACCTTTAATGC